>NZ_JAPPRG010000002.1:312537-617575 GCF_026672515.1 Novosphingobium sp. SL115
GGGCATCTTGATCTGCGGCGCGATCTTCTTGACTTCACCTTCAACCCGGCCGGCAATGTCTGCCGCAGGGATGGTGACAGTGTAGGCGCGCTTCAGGCCCTCGTTGGTGGTTTCGACGATCTGCATCCTGATCCAACTTTCATGTATGTCACGCGCTTGCTGGCGCGGAAAAAGCTGACTCGGACGCCGGCGCGCGGACTGGTGCGGGCGAAGGGACTCGAACCCCCACATCTTGCGATGGCAGGACCTAAACCTGCTGCGTCTACCAGTTCCGCCACGCCCGCATCCGGCGAAAAGCGAGCGGTGCCCCTATCGTAGTGGCTGGAAAAGGGCAAGCGCCTTGGATTTGTGTGGCGAAGACATTGGTGGAACCGCCCCGGTCGCCAGATGGTTTGCCTGTTACATCAAACGGCAAGGACGCATCACATGGCTACCCAACCTGACCGAATCGAACCGCAATCTCCGCCTGAAATGCCGCCAGTCATCACGCCGGATGAAGCCCCACCGGTGATTCATCCTGATGAAACCTCGCCGAGCGAACCGGGCGTGATCGAGCCGGGCAGCCCACCGGAAATCGTGCCGCCCGGTGATTTGCACTGATCCGCACGACTGAAACGAATCAGTCAGTGCAGAAACCGGGACAGTAAAGTCAGCCATCCGGACGAAGCCTGCGCACCGCCAGCAGGGCGCACTGTGCGGGCTTCGCCACTCTGGCATTCAAGACAATAGGCCTGAATGCCCGTCCCGCCGATCAATCGGGAAAGATCAGCCTCAAGCCTTGCCGCCACACCCTGCTGCTGGCGAGACAATGCACCCGCAAGATCCTGTGCGCCCGCTTTTGCGTGGCCAGCTTCACCCGCCATCATCTCGGTCAGAAACGCAGAAAGCGTATCCGGCTCACTCTCGACAAAGGCGATGTGCCATTCTTTGGCCCCGGCCTTTCCGGCAACCCATGCCGCTGCATCGTCCAGCCCGCCGAACTGGTCGACCAGACCGATCTGCCGCGCCGTGCCGCCATCCCAGATGCGCCCTTGTGCGACCTTGTCGATTTCCTGCGGAGTCTTGCCACGCGCCTTGGCGACATAGCCCAGAAAACGGCCATAGGTCTGTTCCACCTGCCCCTGCAGCAACGCCGTGACTTGCGGATTGAGGCCGCCCAAAAGGTCAGGCTGGCCCGAAAGCGGAGTCACGCCGAACCGGTCGGTGGTGATACCCGCCTGCGGCAATGTGGCTTCAAAGCTGGGCATAACCGCGAAAACGCCAATCGATCCGGTGATCGTGCTGGGCTCAGCAAAGATGCGCTGGGCTGGCGTGGACACCCAATACCCGCCGCTGGCCGCAACGCTGCCCATCGATACCGCCACGGGCAGCCCCTTGGCTCGCACGCGCTCTACCGCTGCACGGATACGTTCGGACGCCATCACCGAACCGCCCGGCGAATCGACCCGCAGCACAAGACCTGCGTAATCATCACTCTTGGTCACGCCATCCAGCAGATCGGCAATGCGATCCCCGGCGGCAACGCCGCGCCCGGCATCACCATCAACGATTTCGCCCGCCACGGTGACCACGGCAATCGCCTTGCCCGCATCCGAAACGGTCTTGTCCGCCAGATAGACTTTCAGATCGGTCGATTTGAACGACCCCAGTGGCCCTTCATTGTCGGCTCCTGCCAGTTCTGCGACACGCTGACCAAAGGCAATCCGATCACCCACACGGTCAACCAACCCGGCCTTCACAGCCGCCTGTGCCGCGTCGCCACCTGCATCGGCCACCCATTTGGCCGGGTCTGTCGTCACCAGCGCAAGGTCAGCCTTGGGCCGCGCCTTTTTCACCTCGTCCTGCCAGTTCTGCCACACCGCACCATAGACAGCGCTCATCGCCTCGCGCGATTCGGGCGAGGCGTCGCTGCGGAAATAAGGTTCGACCGCGCTCTTATAGGTGCCCACCTTGAAGATGTGGGCGTTGACTTTCAGCTTGTCGATCAAGCCCTTGTAAAACAGAAACGTGCCGCCCGGCCCGGTCAGCGCCACCCCGCCCATCGGATCGACCCAGGCTTCGCTGGCATGGGCAGCAAGCTGCATGGCATCGTCGGTATAGACCAGCGAACGCACCAGCACCGGCTTATTGGCCGCGCGCACTTTGTCCATTGCCACGCCAATCTGTGACATATGGACCGATGACCCGCCGCCGAAATGCTCAAGATCCAACACAACCGCCTTGATCCGCTTGTCATCTGCAGCTGCCGCAATCGCGCGTGCCACATCACGGCTGACGTATTGGGTGGGCGGCGCATCGCCCGACAGAAGCAGGTCGGTTGCCGAAACGTCCGCTGCTTCTTCCACGATGGCCCCGTCCAGCGGCAGATACAGCGCGCCATCACGGACCATGCCGGGCGCGGGCCTTACTGCCAGCGCGGCATAGAGCAGCGCAAAAAACAGCAGCAAAAACAGCAGGACAAGGCCATCCTTGATGGCGACGAGGATCTTCCAGACCGAACGGGCAAAGCTCATGATGCCAACTCTATTGTGGACGAATGTCCATAGCCAGCGGGAAACCGCTTGAGAGGCACGATATCGGGGTTTAGGGGACTGTCTTCAATGCAAACCTCAACCACACCCCCAGCAGGCCGCTATCCAGCGGGCGGCCTTGCCTATCCGCACCGTGATCTGACCGGCATCGGCCAGCTTGCCCGGCACGAGATCCTCTATCTTCTGGATGAGGCGGAACAATGGGTGGAACTGAACCGGCAAGCCAAGAAGAAGACCGATCTTCTGGGCGGGTTGACCATCATCAACGCCTTCTTCGAAAACTCCACTCGCACGCTGCTGAGCTTCGAAATCGCGGGCAAACGCCTTGGCGCGGACGTGGTGAACATGCATGCCGCCACCAGCAGCGTGAAAAAGGGCGAAACGCTGATCGACACGGCGATGACGCTGAACGCCATGCGCGCCGACGCCATCGTCATCCGCCACGCCAGTTCGGGCGCGGTGCGGCTGATCGCGGAAAAGGTGGACTGCCCCGTGCTGAATGCTGGCGATGGGCAGCATGAACACCCGACGCAGGCCCTGCTG
The DNA here is from genome assembly GCF_026672515.1 of Novosphingobium sp. SL115. Taxonomy (GTDB): domain Bacteria; phylum Pseudomonadota; class Alphaproteobacteria; order Sphingomonadales; family Sphingomonadaceae; genus Novosphingobium. The sequence continues at coordinate 315,612 of NZ_JAPPRG010000002.1, forward strand.
GATGCACTGACCATGCGCCACGCACTGCAACTGCCGCTGGGCAGCGATCTGAATGGCCTGAAAGTGACGATCTGCGGCGACATTTTGCACAGCCGCGTCGCCCGCTCGAACATCCTCAGCCTGACCGCACTGGGGGCCGATGTGCGCGTCTGCGCCCCCCCCGCACTGATGCCGACCGATATTGAAGCGATGGGCGTGACCCCGTTCCACGATTTCGACGTCGCACTGAAGGGCGCGAACGTGGTGATGATGCTGCGGCTTCAGCAGGAACGCATGTCGGGCCAGTTCATCCCTTCCCCACGCGAATACCGCCATCTTTACGGACTGACCCCAGAACGGCTGACCAAGGCCGAACCTGATGCCTTCATCATGCATCCCGGCCCGATGAACCGTGGCGTCGAAATTGACAGCACTGTGGCCGATCACCCCACCCGCAGCCTGATTACCCGGCAGGTGGAAATGGGCGTCGCCATCCGCATGGCCTGCCTTGAAGTGCTGACCCGCCGCGCCCGCCATGTGCCGGGCTGGGAAGCAGAAGGAACCCCCGCATGATCCCCAGCCCGCTGACAATTACCGGCGGCAGGCTGGTAACTCCCGGCTGCGAACCACAGGCAGGCGCGATCCGGTGTGAAGATGGCCGCATCGTCGCGCTGGGCAACATATCGCCGCAGGACGGGGACGAGGTGTTCGACGCAAAGGGCGCACTGATCGCACCCGGCCTGGTCGATCTTGGCGTCTTCGCCATCGACAAGCCCGCGTTCCACTTTGGCGGCATCACCCGCGCGGGCCTGATGCCCGATCAGGGACCACCGCTGGACCATCCGGCACGGGTCCGCTTTGCCGCGCAATCGGGCAAGCCCGACCTGTGGGTCCACCCACTGGCTGCGGCCACGCGGGGCCTCGAAGGCAATGAACTGGCAGAACTGGCGCTGATGCGCGATGCCGGAGCCAAGGCGGTTTCCACCGGGCGCGGCTGGATTGGCGATTCGGGCGTCATGCTCCGCCTGCTCAGCTATTGCGCCATGCTGGGTCTTGTCGTGGTCACTCATGCCGAAGACGCCGGAATCACCGGCAGCGCAGTTGCCACCGCGGGCGATGTCGCCACGCGGCTCGGCCTGCCCAGCGCCCCGTCCGAAGCCGAAGCGCTGGCCGTGGCGCGCGACATCGCACTGGCCGAACTATCCGGCGCGCATGTCCATTTCCGGCAGGTAACAACTGCTGGCGCACTCGATCTGGTGCGTGCGGCCAAGGCGCGCGGCGTGAAGATTACCGCAGGCGTAACGCCAGCGCACTTCACCCTGTCCGATCTGGAACTGGTCGGCTTCCGCACATTCTGCCGCATGTCACCGCCGCTGCGTTCGGATTCGGATCGCAAGGCGGTGATCGCCGCAATTGCCGATGGCACGATCGACGTGATCGCATCGGGCCACGATCCGCGCGGCCCGGAAGACAAGCGCTTGCCCTTTGCCGATGCGGAACCTGGCATGGCAGGTGCCGAAACGCTGCTCCCGCTGACCCTGACGCTGGTGCGCGATGGCCCAATTTCCATGGCCCGCGCATTCGAACTGCTGGCGACCAACCCGGCCCGTTTGCTGGGCGTCAACGCAGGCGTGCTGGCCACGGGCATGGAAGCGGACATCGCCATCGTCGATCCCGTCCGTCCGTGGATCGTGAATGCCGACAAGATGGCAGCAGCCGCAGGCAACACCCCGTTTGACCGTCGCCCGGTAGAAGGCCGCGTCACGGCCCTGTTCAAGGGCGGCACACAGGTCAGCTAAACCGAATGGGGCGCGGAACCCGAAAGTCCCGCGCCCCATTCCGTAACTCTGTCATTGCTGGATCAGCGCTTGACCATCCGCGTGTCAACCGCGCGCTTGCCGGGCAACATCTCACCCTGCCCACGCATGACCATGCAGGCACCACCCTGCGCCTTCACTGTTCCGCACATTGAACTGGCCAGCGCCTGATTGGCAAAACCTGCGGCCTGAACCCGCCAGAACGTCTTGCCGTTCACCGCGACTCGCGTGGTCATGTTGCGATAGCCTTTGAGCGCGGGATTGCGCGCCGTGAAGTGGCGCCACGCCCTGCGCGCGCCTTCCGCGCTGGAGAACGAACCGAGCTGGACCAGATGTGTGCCGCGCGTGGCCACAAAGGCCTGCCTCACTGGCGCTTTCGATGCCGCAGGCGCAACTTTCGCGCGCACCGTCATGCCGTGGTGAAGGGACGAAGCTGGAAGATCTATCAGCGCCAGCTGCTCTTGCCGAGGCTGCGACGATGCATCGTCCAGCGAAGGTGTAGCCGCGCCGCTCTGGTCGACCGCAGGCAGTTCACGCACGGCGGCTTCGGCCAGTGCCGGTGCCGCCGCTGGGGATGCTGCGGCCCGCGTCGCCGCTTCTGCGGCAAGCTGGTCGGTCGCCGGATAGTTGACCAGCGCCAACGCAGTGGGCTGGCCTTCATCGGCACGCACGGGAACGTCCAGCAAGCCTGCAATTCGCTGACGCATCAGCGCCGGGTGGCCCATCTGCGCCCACTGTTCCATGCGGCTGCCCAGCTCGTCTGCCGGCAAGTCCTGCGCAGCCATCGTGCGTGCTTCGCGCCACTGACCGCCAAGGGCATAGGCCAGCGCCAGATTTTGGCGGACTTTCGTGGTATTTTCACCGCCGCGCAATGTATTGGCCAGCACGGCCACGCCTTGCGCAGGCTGCCCTGCCAGCGCAAGCGCCAACCCGTAATCCGAAGCTTCAAGGCTGTCGCGGTAGGAATTGAGCGTGTCGATGGCCTCGACATTGCGGCCCAGCGCGATGTCGGCCAGAGCAAGGCTCAGCGCCGCCTGGCTGCTATCCACACCCAGTTCCATCGATTCGTCATAGGCTTGCCGCGCGGATTCGAACCGGCCTGCTTTAAGATAGGCATTGCCCAGCAGCACGCGATAGGCCGCGTTGCGCGGATCGGCCAGCACCGCCTTTTCGGCGTTGTCGACCGCGCTGGCTATGCGCCCCTTGGCCATGGCTGCTTCGGACGACGCGGCAAAACTGTCCGGCTTGGCGCCGCCTGTGGCGCAGCCAGTGAGCACGCCGGCGGCCAGCGCAGAGGTAATGATAAGCCGCGCCGTGCGATGAGGCGCAAAGCAGGCAGCGAAGGCAGAGAAGCGCTTGGTCATCTTCCAGATCCCTTCGGGTGTATCAATCACGCTGTGCACGGCGGGCAAGTTCATCAAGCCCAGGAATATCGGCCAGAAAACGGTCGAGCGCTTCGGTCACCACGGCCTGCGCACTGCGATCCTGCAACGTGCTGGCCAGCCGCAGACGCAGATGGCGATAATTGTCGATGCGCAGGGTAAAGGCAGCCTTGCGCCCTTCCTGCAGCGCCGAACGCACCAGTTTACCGCCCTTGGTGCGGACTTGTGGCATGAACTTTTCCGGTTCCTGCTCGATCGCGGCAGCAAGAGCATCGATCTGCTGCAACACCACCGGCTTTTTGGTCAGCGCGCGGCGGGGCGGCATCTCTTCTTCGCCCAACTGGTCATGATCGATATGGCCAAGGCCCAGATCGTTCCAACCCAGATCTTCCAGCATTTCGGGCGAAATCGGCTCGCCGGTGTCGAATGCTACAGGGTGCGGACTGTCCGGCAGTTGCGAACGCATCGCCGGACGAGCGCCACCCTTGCGGGCCAGCAGGCTGGATGAAAGCGAGGCCAGAGGTTTGGCAAGACTCATATGCCGCCCCCGCTCACGAACCGACCACGCGGCGGCCAAAACCACCAGCGGGGCGCTGCGCCCCAGCCATCGGCATGGCCGCAGCCTGATGCGGAACGGCAAACACGGTGCGGCGGAAGTTCTTTTCCAGCCGCTCCGAAACATACGTCCACAGCGCGGTAACTTCCGCCGCAGAACGCCCTTTCGGATCGACCTCCATCACCGTGCGGCCGTCAATCATGGATGCGGCAAAATCGGTGCGATGATGCAGCGTGACCGGTGCCACGGTGCCGTGCTGGGAAAGCGCGACAGCAGCTTCGGATGTAATACGCGCCTTGGGCGTTGCGGCATTGACCACAAAGATCAGCGGCTTCCCGGCGCGTTCGCACAAGTCCACTGTAGCGCCCACGGCCCGCAAGTCGTGCGGGCTGGGGCGGGTGGGCACAACGATCAGTTCAGCCACCGCGATCACCGACTGTATCGCCATGGTGATCGCAGGCGGGGTGTCGATCACCGCCAGTTTGAAGCCTTGCTGCCGCAGGATCGCAAGGTCGCTGGCCAGACGTGCCACGGTGGTCTGGGCAAAAGCCGGAAACTCAGCCTCGCGCTCATTCCACCAATCGGACAGTGAACCTTGCGGATCGATGTCGATCAGCACGACCGGGCCTGCGCCCGCCCGCTGAGCCTGAACAGCAAGATGACCTGACAGGGTCGTCTTGCCCGAACCGCCCTTTTGCGATGCCAATGCCAGTACGCGCAAAGCCAAATCCCCTGAAAATCTCGAAATCGTGAATGATGGATTCGCAGATTGGGTTGAAATTTTGGTTAACACGGCCCCCAACCATTGTTCCGCAATGGTCCGGTGTGGATAGCGAAGGCGCTTTCACCTCTTGAAAACGCACGCTAAGACTTCGCTAACGCTGCATTGACTATAGGGCGAAACCACAAGCCCTGCGCTCACCGGACAAACCCGGTCGTGACGACAGCCGGGCATGGGTTGCAAAAATCACTTTCCGATACGGACAATCACCAACCACTGGCAGGCACAGGCGTTCGCAACATGGTTCATTTCAGGCAGGCAATACTTCTGGCTAAAGTATCTGCGGCAACAGGCATCGCACTGGCCCTCACCGCCGCGCCCGCCCGTGCCGATGTGAAAGCGGGCGTCGATGCGTGGTCACAGGGCGATCATGCCGCCGCGGTCAAGGAATGGCTTGGCCCGGCTGCACGCGGCGATGCCGATGCCCAATTCAACATGGCGCAGGCCTACAAACTGGGCAAAGGCGTGCCGCAAGATAGCAAGCGCGCAGAAGCCTGGTATCGCAAAGCGGCCCAGCAAGGCCACATCAAGGCCGCCGATACGCTGGGCTTGCTGCTGTTTCAGGAAGGCCGCAAGGCTGAAGCCCTGCCCTTCCTTAAAGCTTCGGCTGATCGGGGCGAACCGCGTGCCATGTATATCCTTGGCATTGCCCACTTCAACGGTGACATTGTCAGCAAGGACTGGGTGCGGGCCTATGCCTTGATGAGCAGGTCCGCCGCCACCGGGCTGGATCAGGCCACCCGCAGCCTTGCGACGATGGACGGAATCATCCCGCTGGAACAGCGCCAGATGGCCATGTCGCTGTCGGCCAACCTTGAACAGAAGGCACAGGAAAGCCGCGCCACCCAGCTTGCCGCCGCCGATCTTGGCGTAAAGGCTGCCCCCACCGCACCGCTGCGTGCGGCAATGCCGGGACAGGCGCTCGAACGGGCCGACCTTCCAGCCTCCACACCTGTTCCCGGCGGCCCGGTTACCGCCGGGGCCGATTTCGCAAACCCGGTCGCCATGCCCCAGCCCTATACGCCTCAACCCAAGCGGATTTCGGTAACCAAGGTGCCTGTGGCCCAAGCAGCGGCACAACCTGCCGCCACAAAGCCTGTCACACCCAAACCGCCAACATCCAAACCGGCAGCACCGGCACCGCAAGCCAAGGGCAGCTGGCGCGTCCAGCTCGGCGCATTCGGGGTCAAGAGCAATGCCGATGGTCTGTGGGCCAAAGTGCGCAACCGCGCAGAACTGGCCGGACACAGCCGCATCGATCTGCCTTCGGGCGGTGTCACGCGCCTGCTCGCAGGCGGCTTCTCCGGTCAAGCCGAGGCTGACAAGGCCTGCGCTGCGCTCAAGTCTGGCGGCTTTTCCTGCATGGTGATAAAGCCCTGAGGGCTTGCCCCGGACCGACGCCTCCCCTCACCGCATAGATGTGCTGGATTTCCTGCGCGGCGTGGCCGTGCTGGGCATTCTCGCGATCAACGTGACCGGCTTCTGGGGACCGTCGCTGGCGACGTTCTCACCCGCAATCCCACATGTCGAACCCGGTTCCGAAGGCTGGTTCGCCTTCGCCTTTGTCGTGTTCGAAGGCAAGATGCGCGCGCTGTTCAGTATTCTGTTCGGTGCCAGCATGGTGCTGTTTGCCGATGCCGCAGAACGTCGCGGACTTGATCCCGACCGCGCGCAGGTCCGCCGCCTGCTGTGGCTGATGGTCATCGGCTATTTGCATTTCGCGCTGCTGTGGTGGGGCGATATCCTGCTGCCTTATGCGCTGTGCGGCATGGGCGCCCTGTTGCTGCGTCAGTTGCCGCCTGCGCACATCGGCGGGCTCGCCATTGCCTTTTACCTGCTCTCCCAGACGGTTGAGGCTCTGCTGGACCTTCCGGGCATCTTTATTGAACAAGCCGTACTGGCGGGTACGGCCAACGCTGCGGATATGGCGCAACAGGCCGCGATGATGCAGCGCATCGCCGCTTCGGTGGCCGAAGACAGTGCCGTGCTGAATGCCGGTTTTCTTGAAGCGATTCACCTCAAACTGACGCATTCCGCACTCCAGCCCTTCACCGTAACCCTTTCGACTTTCACCGAAACCCTGCCACTGATGCTGTTGGGCATGGCGCTGGTGCGGGGTGGATTTTTCGCCACGTGGCGCGCAAGACATCTTTGCCTCGTGGCCGGCGGCGGGGTAATACTGGGCGGCATCTCCACAGTGCTGGCCGGGCAATGGCTGTCTGCACACAACTGGCCGCCGCGCGCCATGTTTGCCGCTATCGAACACGGCATGGCCATACCTCACCTGCTGATGGCGCTGGGCTATGCCGCAGGTCTTGTGTTGCTGTTTCCGCTGTTGCGCGATTCGGGCGCATGCCGCGCGCTGGTCGCGGCCGGGCGATGCGCCTTTTCCAACTACATCGGAACAACCGTTCTGATGGGCGCGATCTTTTCCGGCTGGGGTCTGGGGCTGGGGCCAGAACTGCCGCGCATGTGGTTGCCCGCCTTTGTCCTGCTGGGGTGGGCGGCGATGCTGTCATGGCCGCGCTGGTGGCTGTCACGTCATGCTCAGGGGCCTTTAGAGGCACTCTGGCGCAAACTGGCGCTAAGCCGTTAACCTTGTCCGGTAATTGCTTGAACCCCCGCCGTCCCGCACCGGGACGCGCCCCAGACAGGACTCGCAAGCAACTGCATTAATGCCTATTCCTTAATGCGAAGGAGCGGCAGAGATGACCGGCAAGACCAATTTCTGGAACAATCGCTGGGTTCGCTTGCCGCTGGGCTTCACCGCCACCGCGCTCGCCTCGCTGCTGGCGTTCCACGCCGGGCAGGACATTGCCGAAGTCGCATTTGGCAACGGCACCGCCGAAGCCGCGCCCGCCATTGTTGCTGCGCCCAAGCCCGCAATCGCGCAGCCAGCGCTTACAGCAAAGCCGGTCGACAGCCCGTTCGTAGTCAAATCGATCCTGCCGATCAACGAACCGATCAAATTCGGCAAGTTCTATTGGGACGAAGCCCGCGCCCCTGCCAGCGGCCCGCTGGTGGTAACGGTTGACCTGACCGCGCGGGTTATTTCCGTGTTTCGCGACGGGCATGAAATCGGCGCTGCCGCCATTCTCAAGGGCTATGGCGACAAGCCCACCCCCACCGGCATCTTCCCGATCACCCAGAAAGACGCTGATCACGTCTCGAACATCTATGACGCGCCCATGCCTTACATGATGCGCCTGACCAACGATGGCGTGTCAATCCACGGCAGCAAGGTCGAAAAGGGCTATGCCACCAACGGCTGCGTGGGTGTGCCCGACGAATTTGCCGCCAAGCTGTTCAAGGTCGCAGGCCTTGGCGACAAAGTGATCATCACCGACGGCAAGAAAATGACCGTAGGCGACCCCATCCTTGCAGGCGAACACGCAAGCTGATCCGCGGCTGGTTCAGGCCAGCCCCTTGTCCGTGCTGGTGCGCGACGCATCGCCCACCGAACTGCCGCCATCCACATCAAGGATCGCGCCGGTCACATAACTGGCGGCAGGGGTGGACAGGAACACCGCCGCTTCACCAATTTCATAACAGGTGCCCCAGCGCTTCATCGGGATGCGGGCATAATGGGCCTGCCGCGTCGTTTCATCGGGCGCAAGGCGGGCCATGCCTTCGGTATCGGCAATCGGGCCGGGCGAAATGCCGTTCACCCGCACGTCCGGTCCCCATTCGATCGCCAGCGTGCGAACAAGCTGGTTGATCCCCGCCTTGGCTGCGCAGGCATGTGCCTGCATCGCCATGGCCTGTTCGGCCTGCCCCGCCGTGATCGCGATCAACGATGCGCCGGGATTGAGCAATTCATGGCAGGCGCGAAACACGTTAAACGTGCCCAGAAGGTCGATGTCCACCACGGTCTTGAACGCATTGGCCGACATGCCCAGCACCGGCGCAAGGAAGTTCCCCGCCGCGCCCGAAATCACGATATCGAATGCGCCGATCTCGTCACGGGCAGATTTCATCGCTTCGGCAATCGCGCCATAATCGCGCACATCGGCCGCGCGCCACACCGCACCGCCACCGATTTCGGCGGCAGCGGCAGCCGCCTTTTCAGGGTTGCGGCCCAGTACGGCCACGCGCGCACCAAGTTCGGTAAAGCGTTTGGCGATGCCCAGATTGATGCCGCTGGTGCCGCCTGCGATAAACGCGACTTTTCCGGCCAGGGCATCATCGCGGAAAGGGGATTGGCTCATGTCGTGTCTCCTCAGCGCGGGGCCATACGGATCGCGCCGTCAAGGCGGATGGCCTGGCCATTGAAATAGGAATTGCGCACCAGTTCCATGGCAAGGCTGGCGTATTCTTCGGGTTTGCCCAACCGTTTGGGGAACGGCACCGAAGCGTTCAGCCCGTCGAGCACCTTGTCCGGCAGGCGTCCCAACAACGGCGTGCCGAAAATCCCCGGCATGATCGCGTTCACGCGGATGCCCAGATCCATCAGGTCGCGCGCCATCGGCAGGACAAGGCCGTTCACGCCGGCTTTCAGCGATCCATAGGCCACCTGCCCCACTTGCGCGTCCTGCGCCGCCACCGATGCGGTCAGGATAATCGTCCCGCACTCACCATCTTCCAGCGGATCGAGCGCCGCCATACCCAGCGCCGAAAGCGAGGCCACGCGATAGCTGGCAATCAGGATGCCCTGTGCCGCATATTCGTAATCCTCGGTCGAAAGCCGGGTCAGTTCCCCGGTTTCGCGGTTGCGGCCAACGGTCTTGCCCTTGCGGTGGGTCATCGCGCAGTGGACGCAGATGCGCTCCTGCCCATGGGCCGCGCGCGCTTTGGCAAAGCCTGCCACCACCGATTCCTCGGACGTGATATCAACCTTGCAGAACAGGCCGCCGATGGCGCTCGCCACCTCTTCGCCCAGTTCCTCGTTCACATCGAAGATGGCGACTTTGACCCCCGCCGCCGCCAGCGCTTCTGCTGTGGCGCGGCCAAGACCGGATGCGCCGCCGGTCACCACAGCGCTGGTCGTGCTGTCCATCTTCATGCCATGAAGCCCCCCAGCCGCCCCTTGATGATGGCTTCGGCGTCGCCCACGATCCGGTCGATCAATTGCTGGCAGGTGGGAATGTCGTGGATCAGGCCCTGCACCATGCCGGCCCAGAACACGCCCTTGGACAGGTCACCCGTTTCCAGCAACTGCTTGCCCGCGCGTCCATTGACCAGTTCCTGAACGTCCGCGAACGTCGCATCAGGTTGGGCCAGACGGCGCACGACTTCCTCTGATACATCGCTGCGGCCCACCCGCGCGGTGTTCTTGAAGTTGCGGAAGATCAGGAAACTGCCGCGCTCGTCATTGTTGAGATAAGCCTGCTTCACATTGTCGTGGATCGGCGCTTCGACCGTGGCACAGAACCGCGTGCCCATGTTGATGCCTTCGGCTCCAAGGCTCAACGCTGCCACCAGCCCGCGCCCATCGCCAAAACCGCCACTGGCCAGCAGTGGAATCTTCACCTTGTCCGCCGCCGCCGGGATCAGGATCAGACCGGGAATGTCATCCTCGCCGGGGTGGCCCGCACATTCGAAGCCGTCGATGGAAATCACGTCGCAGCCCGCCTTCTCTGCCGACAGGGCATGGCGAACGGCGGTGCATTTGTGCAGGATCTTGACACCGTGGGGCTTCAGCATCTCCCAGATCTCGCGCACGGCCTGCGTGCCCGCCGTCTCGACGATCTTCACCCCGCCATCGATGATCGCCTGGGCATAGGCCTTGTAATCGGGCGAATTGACCGTGGGAAAGATGGTCATGTTCACGCCAAACGGCTTGGCCGTCATCGACCGGGTGCGCTCGATCTCGTCGCGCAGCGCCTCCGGCGTGGGCTGGGTCAGCGCGGTGACGATGCCAAGTCCGCCCGCGTTCGACACCGCAGATGCCATCTCCGCCGTGCCGACATTCATCATCCCGCCCTGCACGATCGGATGCTCGATTCCCAGCATCTCCGTAATCCGGGTCTTGATCGCCATGTGCCTCTCCCAAGCTTGATTTAATCGATCGATTAAGTCGTGCATGAAAGATTGGCAAGCGGGATTCAGATTATTTCATACCCCTCGCCCAGCGCGCCCCGCAGCTTGTCCAGCGCCTGCGCCTTCAACTGGTGGACGCGCGGAATGCTGACACCCAGCACTTCGGCAATTTCGGCAAGGTTCAGTTCTTCCACGAAGTAGAGCTGGATTATCATCTGCAACCGTTCAGGCAGGTCGGCAATCGCGCCTGCCACTGCGCCGCGCATCTCATCATCGGCCAACACTTCGAAACTGTCGGGCCTGTCATCGGCAAAGGCGGCGCTGCTATCGGAATAGGCATCGTCAATCGTCTCGAACCGCAATGGCTCGTCCGCCGCACGCTGATCGGCCAGTTCGCGTTCTGACAGGCCCATGGCGCTGGCCAGTTCAGCCTCGCTGGGCGGACGGCCAAGGTCGGCGGTCAGCGCCGATGTCTTCTCGCGCAGCACTCGCCGCCGGTCAGACGCCGAACGTGACAGCGGCACCGATCGCCGCACCAGATCGACCATCGCCCCGCGTACGCGCAGCTTGGCATAGGCGGCAAAGCCATCCTCGGTCGGGCCGGAGTGCCGCTGCGAACATTCAGTCAGCGCCACAAGACCCGCCTGGATCAGGTCATCCATCTCGATCCCCGACCGGCCCGATCCGTGAACGTGCCACGCCAATCGCTTCACCATCGGCAAAAAGCGCCGAATGCGGTCGGATACTTCGTCTTTCTTGTAGGCCTGTGCGGCGGCAAATCCGCGGTGGTCATGTTTCATGCGGCAATTCCCTCAGGCTGCGGCATCGCGTCGCTCGATTGTTGGGAGGCCTCGCCACCAATGACCGAGATCACCTCGATCGGTTGCGAAGCGGGAAGTTCGGAAATCGAAAGCACCTGGCAGTTGGGCGCGCGCAGGCGCAGCAGAGCGGCCAGCGGACGGCGCGCGCGCGGCTGCACGATCAGCGCGATCGGCGGTGCCGATGCGCCGCGTTCGGCAATGATCGTCGACACCCTTTCGCCAATCCCGCGCGCTAGATCAGGCTCGATCACCGGCTGACCCGTGGCGGGATCATGCATCCCGGACACGATCATCTGCTCCAGCCCCGCTTCCAGCGTGACCACGGGCAGGCGTTCATTGGGCGGGCAGATGCGCCCCACCAGCATTCCGCCAAGATCGGCCCGCAGCAGATCGACCAGCCGGTCGTGGTCGGTGGTCTGCTGTAGGGCCTGACTCAGCGCGGACAGGATCGGCAGCGGGTGAGCGATGGAAATGCCATCATCCAGCAGCGTGTGCAGCAGCCGGGTCAGCGCGCCCAAGGACATCGGCTGCGGGTGGATCGTCTCGACAAGGCCTGCCGAACGCTCCTTCACCCCGTCAAGGATCGCCTTGACCTCATCCGGTCCCAACAGCGCCGATGGCCGTTCGCCCAGCGCGTGGTTCAGGTGTGTGGCGATGACCGTGCTGGCATCGACCGTCAGGAACCCTTCGGCAATGGCAAGGTCGCGCTGCGCCGGGTTGATCCAGATGGCGGGGCAGTTGAAGCTGGGGTCGCGGGTTTCGATACCGCGCAGGCCATGGTCGGGGTTGGCCTCACCCGCGTCAATCGCCAGCACCCGGTCGGGCTGCATGTCGGCCACGCCAATTGGCACGCCACCCAGCAGGATGCGATAGGTATTGGGGCCAAGCTCTAGCGAATCGCGCACCCGGAACTGCGGTACGATGAAGCCGAACGACTGGGAAAGCTGCTTTCTGACCCCGGTGATCCGCGCCACCAGCGGCGATCCGCGCCTTTCGTCGACCAGATGGATCAGGCCATAGCCCATTTCCACGGTGACCAGCGTGTGGTCGCTGACATCTTCCAGCGTGATTCGCGCAGGATCGGGCGGCGGCGCTTCTTCCACCTTCGGTGCTGGCGCAGGCCGCGCGGCATGCTTCTTCAACGCCCACCACAACCAGCCCGAAAGCGCGGCGGCGGGCAGAAACACCATCTGCGGCATGGCAGGGATCGCACCAATCGCGCCAAGGATCACCGTCACCGGCAGCCAGATCGCCGGGCTGGCGAACTGTCCGCCAATCTGCCCGGCCAGATCGCGGCTGTCGGACACGCGGGTCACGATCACCGCAGCGGCGATGGACAGCAGCAGCGATGGCACTTGCGCCACCAGCGCATCGCCAATGGCCAGCGTGATATAGACCCGCGCCGCGTCACTGGCCGAAAGGCCGTGGGTAATCATGCCCAGGCAGAACCCGGCGATGATGTTCACGCCCAGAATCAGCAGCGCGGCAATCGCGTCGCCCTTCACGAATTTGGACGAACCATCCATCGAGCCGTAGAAATCGGCCTCGGTCGAAACTTCGCGGCGGCGGGCCTTGGCCTCGTCACCGGTCAGCAGTCCGGCGGCAAGATCGGCGTCGATGGCCATCTGCTTGCCCGGCAAGGCATCAAGGGTGAAGCGGGCCGACACTTCCGACACGCGGCCCGCGCCCTTGGTGACCACCACCATGTTGATAATCATCAGGATCATGAACACGAACAGGCCGACCGCGAAGTTGCCGCCGATCAGGAATTCGCCGAACGCCTCAATCACATGGCCCGCCGCCGCGCCGCCTTCGTGCCCGCTGACCAACACGATGCGCGTCGACGCCACGTTCAGCGCCAAACGCAGCAGCGTGGCAAACAACAGGACCGACGGGAACGACGAGAAATCGAGCGGCTTTTCGGCGTTCATCGCCGCCATCAGAATGGCCACCGACAGTGCGATATTCACCACGAAGAACACGTCGAGCAGGATCGACGGGATCGGCACGACCATCAGCACGATCAGCGTGAGGATGCCGGCGGGCAGCGCAAATGCAGCGGGAGAACCGAAGCGTTTCAGCATCGCTTACAACCCCAGCGCCGAAAGGCGGCCATAGGCCTGCCGGACATGGGCGGGGACCGATCCACCATCGCCCAGCGCAAAAGTCTGGCGCAATGTATCGGCCATCGAAGCGGCAGATGCCTGCGGCAGGGAATTGCCGCCGGTTGCCGCCACGCCCTGAAATTCGCGGGCGATGGGGCCACCGGTGAACTGCGGCGCTTGCATGGCGGCTGCAGATGCGGGCGTCACCCCCATCGATGCGGCCCATTGCAGCGCCTCGGAGCCATCGTTTCCACCGCTAGCCCCGGCCATGCGGGCACGGATCAGGTCCATCACCTCGCTTACCGAACGCGCCGCGCCATCGGGACCATAGAAAGTCGACCGGTTTGATGCCGCCGCCGCAGGCAGCACCGAAGCTGCCGATTGCGCAGGATTGCTGGCCAGCGTGGTCAGGAACCTGCCCGCACCATCGGCCCCGAAGAAATGCGCCAGATACAGTTCGGCATGATCGGGCTGACGGCCCAGCACACCGGTCAGAAAGTCGCGATTGTCGTTGGCCAGCTCGCCCGCCATCAGCGCAGCAGCCTGCGGGTCGAAGCGCAGCGCCAGCAATTGCGCGCGCGCTGCCGGATCGGCCACTTTGCCGCCGCTAATCATATCGCTGGCCCAACCAAGACCATGGGTCGCACCATGTTTGTCCAGCGTGCGCAGCCAGGTATCGGAGGTAAACTGATACAACCCGCTGGCGCTGGACGTGCGCGCACGAGCGCTGGGATCAAGGCTGGATTCCAGCTTCGCCTGCGCCATCAGATAGGCAAAGTCAGTGCCGGTTGCCTGCGCGGCCCCGGCAATCGCGGAACGCACGTTCGCCCCGGCACCGCCACTGGCGGCCGGGGCGTTCGACATTCCGGCAAGATCGTATGAACTCACGACTGATCCCTTCCGGCCGCAGACAAGCGGCATCCCGGAAAGTCATCAGCAAGGCCCGTGCCAAATGGGATCAGCCAAGCGGCTTCAGGCCGACTTCAGGCGATGGACCTGCCCGCCTGCACGATACAGCGGCGCATTTCCGGTCAGCGCATCCAGACGAGCGGAAACATTCGCCGCAATCAGGTTGCGCACCCGGCGATTGGCTTCGTTCAACCGGCGGGCAGCGTCCAGCAGACCGCGGCATTCCTCGTCCACCAAACCTTGATCCACGTCGGCCAGCGTATCGCACAGCCCTGCCTTGTTGCTCGCACAACCCGCAATCATGTCCAGATCCAGTCCGGCAAGCGCGTGCCGTTCCTGTTGCAGCACGGCAAGCATCTGCCGCAAGGTATCACGCAGATCACCAGCGGGGGCGGCAGCGTTGCGGGCAGGATTGGTCATGGTCATCCCTCGGCAGTCCTCAGCAGCATTCCGGCAGCAATCATGGCATCGGCGATCCGCGTGGGCAGCACCGGGTAGCTACCGGTTTCGATGGCATGGCGGATTTCCTTGACGCGCTCGGCATCGACCGGCGCTGCCTGTCCGGCATCCAGCGCTGCCGATCGTTCGACTTGCGCCGCCGCACCGGCATCAGTTGCAGGCTGGCCACCGACCACTGCCGAAGCTGCCGCTCCCGCAGCCGCCTTGGCATTCTTTGTGGTCGACACCTGCACCGGCCCAACCGGGCGCGATGCACCGATTTCAAAAGGTGACATGGTCCGCTCCTAGCGTTTCATAAAACGAAGAACGGCATGGGCGCGGGTGGTTTAAGCGGTGGTGCGGAAAATTCTTGCCGCCGGGTAAATATTTCAGGCGGAAAGCTACTCCACCGGCACCACTACCAGCCCCGGACGGGAAATGCGGGCACGGATCGGCACAGCTTTCACGCTGGTCCGCACGCGAATCCATTGACCAAGCGCCCCTGGTTCCATCGCCTCTCCGGCTTGCGAAACCGAAAAGCCATCGCCTTCCACGGCAATCGTCACGGCCTCGCCCCGCGCCACGGCGGGCGGCAGTGTATTGCGGGCGGCAGCATCCTGCCGGGAATTGCCGGATACGGCAACGAACAACCGCCAGCCGCCAGGGTCGGGGCATTGCACCAGAACATTGTCCTGCCGCGTCCCATGCCATGAAAGCGCCAGCGGGGCATAGCACGGAGCCAGCCGCAAACGCCGGTCCACCGGCAGGTTCGCACCGCCCGGCACGCCAATGCCTGCTCCGGTAAAGGCCGCAACGGCGGCGTCTATCGCTACCAGATCGTGAAATCCGGCTGGCTGGGCCACGGCGTTTGCGCCAAACGAAAGCGCCAGCGGCGCGATCAACTGGATTGAGGTCTTCATGGCGAACGGTCCCGGCAATTGCAGTATTGCCCGGTGTTTCAGCAATCATCGTGCCAAGGTGTCGCTGGCTGGAAGGGGTCTGGCCGGAAGGCGGACGGTCGGCATGCCAGATCGTGCCGCATCCTCGCTGGCATAGCTCAGCGCGACAACAGCACCTGCCTGCAGCCCCGGCTCCACCAGAATGCGTGCCGCTTTCGCTCTGGCCCCGCCGGTTTCGGCCAGTTGCACCGCTTGCGCCAAAGCCGCTGCGCGCCTGCCATTGGCGTATCGCACCACAACCTGCACTTCCAGACGCGGATCGGCACCTTCGCGGTTCAGCCAGTCTGCCAGTTCGGGCGCACCACTCGCGGCGCTCCACACGGCCACCGGTTCACTGTCGATGGCCGCGGCAATAGGTGGGGATGGCGGAAGATCGGGCACCGGCAAGGACTTCTTCGCCCCGCCCGCCTGCGCCAGCGCCGCCGCCGTGGTCAGGAACAGGATCAGGGAAAGATCGGCCAGCGCATATTGCCAGCCGGTGCCCGCGCGCACGATCATGCGTGCACCCTCTCCCGCGATCCGGCATGCGGATGCAGCGGGTGGACAGGCGCAGCGGCCCGCCGCGGCATCACCGGTTCAAGCTGTGCCGAAAGCCAGTCGATCACCTCCTGCCGGGCCTGCTCTTCGGCCTGCGCATGACGCTCAACCATGCGCGCCAGCGGTGCCAGCATCAAATTGGCAAACAGCAGACCATACAGCGTGGTCACCACCGCCATCGAAATCGCCCCGTTCAGCGCGGCACCGTCCAACCCGTCCATCGGCAGGTTGCTCAAAGAAACCAGTGTGCCCACCATGCCGAACACAGGGCCGAGTTCGGCCGCCTGCGCCAGCGTGCGCACGGCGGTATTGGCCTCGCCCATGCGGTGCTTGCGAAAAACGTGGTGCCGCTCGATCAGCCCGTCCAGCGAACGTGAGCGGATCATGGCGTCGGTCGCTGCGTCAAATTCGTCATCGCCAATCGCGCGCGGACTTGCCCGCAGCACACCATCGCGACGGATTGCCGAAACCTGTGCGGCCAGATCGGCCTTGGCCTGCGCTGCCGTAAACACCGGCTTCCCCAGCCCTGCCAGCGCACGCGCCGTCACCGCCAGTTCGCGCGGGCCTGCACGCAGGACCGTGGCCAGCGACGTTCCGCCAAACACGATAAGGGCGGAAAGTCCGTCGATCAGGGGGCTGAATGACATGCGCAGGGAGACTCCTCGAAACCCAAGAACGGCGCTGTCCGGCAAAGATTTACCCCTGCTGCCTGCATTTTGCCGCCCACCTGCAAGTTCTTGCCGGATGGCCTGCCCGATCCGGCGGATCTGCCCCGCAAATGCCGATCTGCGCCATTTGGCACGCCCTTTGCAAAACCTCAGGTCAGCAATCCGTCGGGCAATTCCGCCCAGGGAGCAGAAGCGATGAACGAGACACTTTTCGGCATCCACGGCACAGCGCTGGAACTGCGTTCGCAGCGCATGGGCATGCTCACCTCGAACATCGCGAACGCCGCGACGCCCGGTTACAAGGCCAAGGACATCGACTTTGCCGCCGCGCTGAAAGCCCGCACCGCTGGCAGCAGCACCGATCAGGCCATCACCGCAGCCACGCGCTTTCGCGTGCCAGTGATGCCTAGCCTTGATGGCAACACCGTTGAAATGGCGACCGAACAGACCGCCTTTTCCGAAAACGCCGTCGGCTATTCGGCCACGCTCAACTTTCTGCGCGGACGGATCGAAACCGTCACCCGCGCGATCAAGGGCGAATAAGCCATGGCCGGAACCCCGCTCACCCTGTTTCAGGTCACCGGTCGCGCCATGTCGGCGCAGCTTGTGCGGATGAACGCCGCGGCATCGAACCTTGCCAACGCCGGCACTGTCACCACCACCGAAGCCGAAGCCTATCGCCCGCTGCGCGCGGTATTTGCTGAACAGATGGATCAGGCCAACGCCCTGTCCACCGTGCGCGTGAATGGCGTGATCCGGTCCGACGCCACCCCCATTCGCCAGCATGACCCCGGTCACCCGCTGGCCGATGCCAACGGCGATGTCTTTACCGCCCCGGTCGATGAAAACGCCGAGATGGTCGAGATGCTCGAAAGCTCCCGCCAGTACCAGAACGTGGTCGAGGCGATGCAAACCGCCAAGCAGCTCATGCTTGAAACGATGAGGATGAAGTAATGTCCATCGCCTCTGTCACCGCCACCACCAGCAGCACGACCACCACATCCAGCACCGGACAGGGATGGGGGGCTATGGGTGCCGAAGATTTCGTGAAACTGCTGACCACGCAGTTGCAGAATCAAGACCCCACAGAACCTGTCGACAACACCCAGATGCTGGCGCAGCTCGCCCAGTTTTCCAGCCTGTCGAACCTCAACGACATGAAGGACTCGCTCGGCACGATCACCGAACAGGCCGACACTCTATCGGCCATCTCGGCCAAGCTCGACACGCTGAACAGCACCGTATCGCAGATCATCGCCAGCCAGTCCGCCACCACCACAGCCACTGCCTGAACCCGGCAGCCAAGAGGAGCCGCACATGTCCTTCTACACTTCGCTCAACGGCCTCAAGAACGCCCAGACCGACCTTGGCGTTATCAGCCACAACATCGCCAACGCAGAAACCAACGGCTTCAAGAAAAGCCGCACGGAATTTGCCGATATCGTCGTCGGCAGCGCCTTCACCAATCCCAAGCTGGTGGTCGGCATCGGTGCGGCCGTCGAATCCATCAGCCAGAACTTCGCGCTCGGCGCGATTGAACAAACCGGATCGGCGCTGGACCTTGCCATCAACGGCGATGGCTTCTTCACCACAAAGAACGTCATCACCCAGGAAACGCTCTATACCCGCAACGGCAGCATGACCGTCGACGGTTCAGGCTATGTCAGCGACGGGTCCAACAACCGGCTGCAGGTGTTCCCCACCGATACCACCGGCACGATCACGTCGACCACGCCCACCGATGCGCAGATTCCCGCCAGCAACGGCACCGACGCCAACGGCAATCCCATCGAATTTGCAGGGGTCACCGTGGATGACGATGGTTCGGTCGTTGCGTCCTATGCCGATGGTTCGAACATCGTGGTGGGCAAGGTCGCACTTGCCAGCTTCATTGCACCGCAGGGGTTGAAGCAGGTCGGCTCGTCCAACTGGGTGGCCACCGGCATTTCCGGCGCGGCCAGTTACGGGCAACCCAGCACCGGCCAGTACGGCTCGCTGCTGTCGGGCGCGCTGGAACGCTCCAATGTCGATATCGCCGAAGAACTGGTCAGCCTGATTACGGCCCAGCGCAATTTTCAGGCCAACGCCAAAGCGATCGATACCGCAACCCAGATTTCGCAGACCGTGATCCAGCTGCAAAGCTGATTTCGGGGCTGATCGCGCACCTGAACCTATAGGACCGGACCCCCGCCATGGACCGCCTGATCTACACCGCCTTTTCCGGCATGACCGGATCGACCGTGCGCCAGCGCGTCATCGCCAGCAACATGGCCAATGCGCAGACCATCGGCTTTCGCGCCGAACTGCTCACCGCCACGCCGATGACGCTCAAAGGCCCCGCGCTCGAAGCGCGGGCCATGACCGAAGGCGAAGTGCGTGGCGCGTCCATGGCCCAGGGTGCGCTGATCGCCACCGGCAATCCGCTCGATGTCGCGCTCAGCGGTGACACCATGCTGTCGGTTCAGGCCGAAGATGGCAGCGAAGTCTATACCCGGCGCGGCGATCTTTCGGTGAGCGCAGGCGGCGTGCTGCAGAATGGCGATGGCCGCCCGGTCATTGGCGAAGGCGGCCCGATTACGGTGCCACTGGGATCAAAGGTCACGATTTCTCCTGATGGTGGCGTATCGGTCGCCAACCCGGAAACGCCCGATCAGCCGCCGCAACTGGTGGGGCGCATCAAGATCGCGTCGACCACCGGCAGCAAGATCGACAAGGGTCTTGATGGCCTGTTCCGCGTCGCGGGAGCAAACGGTCAGGCAGGCGGCGTGCTGCCGCAGGACGAGGAAGCCCGCCTCAACGTCGGCAGTCTTGAACAGTCCAACGTCGATCCCACCCGCATTCTGGTCGAGATGGTCGAGGCCCAGCGCCTATTCGACATCCGCACCAAAGTCGTCAGCCAGGCGCGCGAAATCGATGAATCCAGCGCCGCCCTGATGCGCATTTCCTGAAGCGAAAGGTAGTTTCCCATGCCCAGCTCAGCCCTTCACGTCGCCCGCACAGGGCTTGAAGCGCAGGACACGCGGATGCGTGTGATCGCCAACAACCTTGCCAATATCGGCACCACCGGGTTCAAGCGCGACCGCGCCAATTTCGCCACGCTCGCCTATCAGGATGCGCGTATCGCCGGGCAACAGTCGTCCAACGAAACCGCTTTTGCCACAGGGTTGAACCTTGGCACGGGCGTCGCCATTCAGGCCACCACCCGCATCGATAGCCAAGGCACACTGCAAAGCACCAGCAACGCGCTGGACCTTGCGCTGGATGGCGAGGGCTATTTTCAGGTGACCATGCCAGGCGGCCAGCTCGCCTACACCCGCGCGGGCAACTTCTCGCGTTCAGCCGAAGGTACGCTGGTGACCGCGCAGGGCTATCCGCTGAACCCTGCAATCACCATTCCCGAAGGCGCCAGCGCAATCACCATTTCGCCCGATGGCACCGTTTCCGCCACCGTTGCGGGGCAAACCGAGGCGACGCAGCTTGGCCAGATCACCATCGCCAGCTTCGCAAATCCCGGTGGCCTGCGGGCGCTAGGCGACAACTTCCTGCAGGAAACCGGGGCATCAGGCGCGGCACAGGTCGGCGTAGCGGGCGAACAGGGACGCGGCCACATTCAGCAGGGCTATCTCGAAGCATCGAACGTCAACGTCGTCGAGGAACTGGTCGACATGATCGAGGCGCAGCGCGCCTACGAAATCAATTCCAAGATGATCTCGGCGGTCGACGAAATGCTCCAGAACGCCAACCAGACCCTGTGAAAATGCACACCATGGACACCCCCTTCCATCATCACATCATCGCACGGCCTGCCCCCCACCAGTCGGCGCTTGGCCCACAGCGTCGGCGCAGTGCGCTGCGGGCGCTGGTGGCAGGTTCGATCGTCGCTGCCGCCGTCCATTTCGGCATCGATCCGGCAGCGGCCGCCAAGCCCAAGAAGGGCTTCGAACCCACTGTGCCAGCCATGCCCGCCCCAGCGGCCCAGCCGATGCCTGCCACCGGGTCGATCTTCAACGTCAGCGCCGGTTACGCAGGTCTTGCCGAAGGCCGCCGCGCGCGCGCCGTGGGCGATCCACTTACTGTGGTGCTGGTCGAAAACATCACCACGGCCAAGACCGCCGGCGCCAAGACGCAAAAGTCCGGAAGCTTCTCGGTCACCCCGCCCACCGCTGGCCCGCTGTCCTTCCTCAACCCCAATGCCCTTAATGCTTCGGGCGGATCGTCGTTCAATGGACAGGGCAACGCTTCGCAGACGAGTTCGCTCGCCGGTGAAGTGGGTGTGACCATCGCAGAAGTCCGGGCCAACGGCACGGCGCTTGTCCGGGGGGAGAAGCGCTTGCTGTTAAGCCAGGGCCAGGAATGGGTGCAGTTCTCAGGGATCGTCCGCCTTGGCGATATCGACCCTGAGAACCGCATCGCTTCCACCCAGGTCGCGGATGCGCGCGTCGAATATGCCGGCAACGGCTCGGTCGGTCGCGCCAGCCGCGAAGGCTGGTTGAGCAAGTTCTTCAACGCGATTTCGCCCTTCTGAAAGTTGGTTCGATGCTGGTCCGGTTCATCCTTCCCCTGATCGTTTCGCTGGCGGCACTTATGCCTGCACCGGCCATGGCCGAGCGCGTGCGCGATCTGGGTGAATTTCAGGGCGTGCGCACCAACCAGCTCACCGGCTATGCCATCGTCGTTGGCCTTGCTGGCACGGGCGATGACAACCTTGAGTATCTGACCCAGGCGATGAAGGGCACAGCAGGCCGCCTTGGCGTGCAGCTTCCGGCGGGCGTTTCGCCCGGTCTCAAGAATGCCGCCGCCGTGGTCGTCACCGCCGAACTGCCCGCATTCGCCAAACCCGGCCAGCGCATCGACATTACCGTATCCACCATCGGCAAGGCCAAATCCCTGCGCGGCGGATCGCTGATCCTCGCGCCGCTCTATGGCGCCGATGGCCAGATCTATGCCATGGCGCAGGGCAACCTTGCCGTGGGTGGCCTTGGCATTGCCGCGCGCGATGGATCGCAGCTTACCGTCAATGTCCCCACCGTGGGCCGCATTGCCGAAGGGGCCACCGTAGAACGCGCGGTCGCCACCGGCTTCGACAGCGGCGAAGTGCTGCGCTGGAACCTGTTTCAGGCCGATTTCCTGACCGCCCAGCGCGTGCGCGATGCCATCAACGCCCGCTTCCCGCAAAGCGCATCCATCGAAGACGGCGTGACCCTTGCCCTGCGCCTGCCCGCAGGCGCGGATTCGCGCGCGACCACCATGGCCGCCATCGAAATGCTGGATGTCACCCCGGCAGAAACCGCCGCGCGGGTGATCGTCAACAGCCGGACCGGCACCGTGGTCATCAACAGCGCAGTGCGCCTTTCCGCCGCAGCGATCAGTCATGGCAAGTTGGTGGTGAAGATCGACGAAAAGAGCCAGGTTTCGCAGCCCGGCGCGTTCAGCCGCGGCCAGACTGCCGTGACGCCTGCCAGCCAGATCGATGTGCAGGAAAAGGAAGCCAAGGTCGCCCTGTTCTCCCCCGGCGCATCGCTGTCTTCACTTGTCGATGCGCTGAACCGGCTGGGCACCAGCCCGTCGGATCTCGTCGCCATCCTTGAAGCGCTGAAGCAGGCTGGCGCGCTCAAAGCTGAAATGGTGGTGATCTGATGACAGCCCTTGCGCCCACGTCCGGCACGACTGCCGTGTCACTCACGCCCACTACGCAAACCGACCGCCAGAAGCTGTCTGCCACGGCCAAGCAGTTCGAGGCGATCTTCGTGCGTCAAATGCTGGCCAGCGCCCGCGCCGTCGATTTCGGCGGCGATGACGTGTTCGGCCAGATGGACCAGACCTTCGTGCAAATGCGCGATGAACGCTTTGCCGAAATCGCCTCGCAAACAGGCGCACTGGGCCTTGCCGCACAGATTGAGCGCCACCTGGCCGCATTGTTGCCGCCCGAAGCGGCGCCAGAGGCAGGAAAGGCATAAACCATGGCGTCCGATCTCCTCTCCATCGCCCGCAGCGGCACGCAGGTGGCGCGCATCGGGCTGGACATTACCGCCCAGAACATCGCCAATGCCTCGTCCACCGGCTATGTCCGTCGCTCCGCGAATTTTCAGGAAGTCGCATCTTCTGGCGGTGCCTATCGCACTGGCGATCTTTCGCTTTCCGGCGTCAGGCTGGATTCCATTGTCCGCAATGCCGATGCCTTCCGGCAGGCCGAAGTGCGTCGCACCGGATCGGACGTAGCTCGTGCCACTGCCGAAACATCAGGGCTAACCAATATCGAATCGGCCATCGAAACGGCCGGGGTTTACGAAGCCATTGTCGGTTTCGAATCCGCGCTCCAGCAGTTGACCGAAGCGCCCACCGACACTTCGCTGCGCACTGCCGTTCTGGAAAAGGCGCGCACGATGACCGGCACGTTCCAGATCGCCGCGCAGGAACTCGATGCCGCAGGCGAAGGGCTGCAATTCCTTGCCAGCGACGGCGTGACCCAGACCAACCGCATCGCGCAGGAACTGGCACGCACCAACACCCGCCTGTCGCGCGCTTCGGACGCCAGCAGCGACCGGACCGCCCTGCTCGACCAGCGCGACAAACTGCTGCAGGAACTCAGCGACTACACCAATATCTCGACCAGCTTTGCCACTAATGGCACCGTTTCGGTAAAAGTAGGCGGCAGTGCGGGGCTTGACCTGGTCACCGGCAACAGCGCCACCACCTTGGGCATGACAGCCGCCGCCGATGGCACGGTCAGCTACGATGTCGGCGGAAGCGCGCTGACGCTGTCGGGCGGATCGCTGGCCGGGCAGCAGCTCGCGCTGGGCAAACTTGCCCAGATCAGGCTGGATGTCGATGGCCTGGCCGAAGACATCGTCAACACCTTCAACGCCGCGCAGGCCACCGGCGCAGACCTTGATGGCAACACCGGCGCGGCGATCTTTTCGGGCACCACCGCCGCCACGATGACGCTGACCGTAACCGACCCGCAGAAGCTGGCAACGGCGGCGTCGGGCAGTGCTGCCGGAAGCCGCGATTCCACCAACCTCACCGCTATCCGCAACGCGCTGTCCGGGCTGGACCCTGCAGGTGGCATGGATGACGTGTTGTTCGACGTTTCAAGCACGCTTGCGGGCCGCAATGTCACGTTAGGTGCGCTTCAGACCATCGCTGACACCGCCCAAATTGCCCTTTCGGCACAGTCCGGCGTCGATCTCGATCAGGAAGCGGTCAATCTGGTGCGCTTTCAGCAGGCCTTTCAGGCGTCAGGCAAAGTCATGCAGGTCGCCACCGAAATTTTCGACACCCTTCTGGGAATCGGGTAAAACGCCATGAGCACGATCTTCGGCACATCAACCAGCGCCTTCTACGAACGGTCCTTGATGGACCTGACTTCGCTGCGCAAGCAGGCCGAGGAAACGCAGGCGGAAATGTCCAGCGGCGAGCGTCTGCAACGCTCATCCGACGATCCGGTCGCCGCGTCGCGGCTGCGTCGTCTGGCCCGGACCGACACGCTTGACCAGGTCGACGAGGCTGCCGCCAACCGCGCCACATCGGACCTGACGCTGACCGACGATGCCCTGTCACAGTTCGCCACGGTCGTCACCCGCATTCAGGAACTGGCCACGCAAGCCGCATCGGCCACGATCAGCGACGCCCAGCGCGTCGGCATCGGTGCCGAAGTCGCCCAGTTACAGGAAAATCTGGTCGCGCTGGCCAATGCTCGCGACAGTTCGGGCCATGCGCTGTTCGGCGGGGAAAGTTCCGCCGATGCCTACACGCTCGACGCCGCCGGCAACGCCACATATGCTGGTACGCCCACTGCGGGCACGCTGTCGCTGGGCAATGGACAATCCGTCACGCGCGGACTGACCGGACCGGATTTTCTGCAGTTTACATCAGGCGGCGTATCCACCGATCTTCTGGCTGTTACCAAGACTCTTGCCGATGCGCTGACATCTGGCAGCGGCGGTGCCAGTGCCGCCAACGCCGCGCTGTCCACGCTCGGCAACGGGCTGGAATCCATCGCCAATGCGCAAACCGTCATCGGCTCACGCCTGAACTGGGTCGATCTCAACGTAGACCGGCGGACCGCCATGTCCGAACAGCGCGCGGTCGAACAGACCGAGGTGGGCGGGGTCGATCTGACCGAATCCATCGCCAGACTGCAAAACACCATGCTGGTGCTCGAAGCCAGTCAGGCCAGCTTTTCCAAGCTTGCCAATCTTTCGCTGTTCAGCGTGCTCAATTGATCGTCACGCTGCCAGACCGGGATAGACTTCCATGTTCGTAATCATCGGCCTCGTCATCCTTCTTGCCATGGTGTTCGGCGGCTTTGCCATCACTGGCGGCGATCTTGGTCCCGTGCTGCACGCTCTGCCGCACGAAATGCTGATTATCGGCGGGGCGGCGGTGGGCGCCATCGTCACCGGCAATTCGATGCACGAACTGAAAGGCATTGGCGGCGGATTTGCCAAGACGTTCAAAGGGCCAAAGCACAACAAGCAGGACCATGTTGATGTGATCGTGCTGTGCACGAAGCTGATGAAGATCCTGCGCAGCGATGGCCCGGTGGCGCTGGAAAGCCATGTTACCGATCCCAAGAACTCGCCCATCTTTGCAGAATACCCGCGCCTTCTGGCCAATCACGCCCTCTCATCGCTGATCTGCGATACCCTGACGCTGATCGTGGTGTCATCCGGCACGCTTGAGGTTCACGCCGTCGAAGACGTGATGGACCACGCCATGAAAACCCATTTCCACGAAGAACATGAAGCGCAGCACGCCATTCAGGGCCTTGCTGACGCACTGCCCGCGCTGGGCATCGTCGCGGCCGTGCTGGGCGTGGTGAAGACCATGGGGTCCATTGACAAACCCCCGTCGATCCTGGGTGGGATGATCGGTTCGGCGCTGGTCGGCACCTTCCTTGGCATTCTGCTGGCCTATGGCATCGTCGCGCCCATGGCGGGCCGTCTGAAGCAAGTGCTGGAACAGGACGAGATGATCTTTCAGGCGGTCAAGCAGGTCATCATCGCCAGCTTGCATGGCTGGCCCCAGCCGCTGGTGGTTGAAAGCGCGCGTTCTGGCCTTGGTCATGCCTTCCGCCCCGGCCTGTCCGAACTGCTCGACGCCCTGCGCGGCCGCTAAAGAAAGTCTGATCCGATGGCCAAGGCACCTGCCAAGGGCAAGAACGAGCCGCTGCCGCCGATCATCGTCAAGAAGATCACGGTGGTTGCTGGCGGCCATCACGGCGGCGCCTGGAAGGTCGCCTATGCCGACTTCGTGACCGCGATGATGGCGTTCTTCCTGCTAATGTGGCTGCTGGGCGCGACCACCGAAAAGCAGCGCAAGGGCATTGCCGATTACTTCACCCCCACACTGGTCAAAGTGAAGCAGGGCAGCGCAGGCGGCCATGGCGTGCTGGGCGGATCGTCGCTGACCGACGCCGACGACTATCCCAACCGTCAGGGGCAAACCGGCAACAAGACCCTGACCGTCCCGCGCGACGCCACTGGTGGGGCCAAGGAAGGCGGCAGCAAGGTCAAGCGCACCGCAGCGATGAAACAGCGCCTTGCCGAAAAGCTGGCGCAATCGGAAAAGCTGCGCAAACTGGCGCGACAAGTGCGCATGGTCGAAACATCCGAAGGCATCCGCATCGATCTGGTCGATGACGCTGAATTTTCGATGTTCCTGCTGGGCACCACCGTACTTACCCCCGATGCGGCGGAACTGTTACGCGCCATCGGGCAGGCCGTAGCCCCTGACGGTGGCCAGTTCACCATTCGCGGGCACACCGATTCCCTGCCATGGAAATCAGGCGTGACCAACAACTGGTCGCTGTCTGCAGGACGCGCCGAAGCCACCCGTCAGTCGCTGATGCGGCAGGGCATCGCCGAATCCCGCTTCCGCCGCATCGAAGGCGTGGCCGACCGCGAGCCGCTGGTTCAGGGCAACCCGGCCGATCCGCGCAACCGTCGCATGTCGATCCTGCTGACACAGTAACCTGCCCTCCAACAATCTTCTTAAAATTCAAACGCTTCACCGCGCACTTTAGAAAGCGTTAACGATTTTACGAGAATCTGGTCAGGCCTTGCCAGACCGGAGATTGCGCGTGGCCCTGCTTCAAAAACTGCTGGAATCCCGCGACCCTGGTCTGACTGATCTGGTGGAAGCTGGCAGCGCGCTGTTCGAATGCCCGATGGCGATCGTCACCGTGCTGGACGAAGACTGTCAGCGGTTTCTGGCCCGTCGCGGACTGGACGCCGATCAAACCCCTATAGAACAGTCATTTTGCCGCATTGCCGTGGCGCAGGACAGCCTGCTGGTCGTACCCGACACGCATCTTGATGCGCGGTTTCGGAACAATCCGTTGGTGACCGGCGATCCGCACATCCGCTTTTATGCAGGCGCACCCATCCGCGTGCAGTCCCACCCCGATGCGCCTGCAACCGGCATTGGGGCCTTTTGCGTCATCGATACTGCAGCGCGCGAATTTTCCGAAACGGACAGCGCCCGGCTGGTGTCCTTCGCTCGCGGGGTCGAAGCCATGTTGCAATCAAGGATTTCAAGCCTTGCCCTGTCAGAAGATACGGTACTGCTCAAAGCCATGCTGGCAGACAAGGAACGCGCCCAGCGCCAGTTCCGCCAGGCAGAACGGCTGACATCGATCGGTTCATGGCGGCTTGATCTGGCAACGGGCCGCGTTGCGTGGTCCGAAGGTGTTTATGACATTCACGACATCCCGTTTGGCGGGACCGAAGCGCTGGACGATGCCCTTGCCTTCTATCCGTCCGATGACCGCACAAGGATGCAGGTCGCGCTGGAAGCGGCAATTCGGACGGGGATGGTTTATGACCTCGAACTGGATTTCATTTCCGCCTTAGGTTCGCGCAAGCGGGTGCGGGCCATTGGCGAACCAGAACTGGAAGATGGCAAGATAACCGGCGTGATCGGCGTCATTCAGGACGTTACCGAACGCCATCGTTCGATCACCGAACTGGACAAGCGCGCCAACACCGATGAAGTGACGCTGATCGCCAGCAGGCACAAATTCGTTTCTTACATCGATTCCCGCGTCGATCTGGCCAAGATCTCGCGCGAACGGCTGGCGCTGATGCTGATCGATCTCGACCATTTCAAACAGGTCAACGATACGCTGGGCCATGCTGCAGGGGATGATGTGCTGCGCGCAGTGGCCATGGTCCTGCGTTCGCCATGGCTCAAAGGTTCGCTGGCGGCGCGGCTGGGCGGCGATGAATTTGCACTGGTCATCACCGAACCCGACCTGATCGCAGACCTGCCGCAAGTCGCGGCCCGGCTGGTTCAGGAACTGCAATTCCCCCGGAAATCGGCAAGTGGCGATTTCACCGTCTCTGCCACGCTCGGCTGTTCGGAACTGCTCGGCACCGGCGACACCCGCCACGATCTTCTGCAACGCGCCGACCGCGCGCTCTACCGTGCCAAAGCGCAGGCCAGAGGCACCTACTGGATCGACAGCACCGGCACCAACTGATCGGAATCCGCCAGACGCCAAAAACCCGGCGGCCGTGGAGAAGGCCGCCGGGCTGGTGACAAGCGTCTGGTGGAGGCAGACGTTTGTAGGGTCGATTTAACGCAGCAGCGACAGCACGTTCTGCTGGCTCTGGTTGGCCTGTGCGATCATGGCCGTCGACGCCTGCGACAGGATCTGGGCCTTGGCCATGGCCGTGGTTTCCGACGAATAGTCGGTGTCTTCGATACGGCTGCGGGCGTCGGACATATTGGTGATGTTGTCGTTCAGGTTGTTGACGGCCGATTCCAGACGGTTCTGCCCTGCACCCAGCGTCGCACGGGTGGAGTTCACGTTGGCCAGCGCATCGTCGACGTTGTCAATCGTGGTCGAAGCCTTGGCTGCATCGGTGACGTCCAGCGCCTGCGTGGTCGAAGCCGCGTCATAGGCCGTGTCGGTGCCGCCAAAGATCTTGGTGCCGTCAAAGGCCTTGCTGACGATGGTAACCGTATCACCAGTGTTGGCACCGGTCTGGATCGCGAAGGTCGCATCATCCGAGCCATCCGCCGCAGGCGCTCCGCCCTCCACCGCAAACACGTTGTTGCCGTTGAACTTGGTGTTGTTCAGCACGTCTGAAATCTGGGCGTTAAGGTTGCCCACTTCCGACTGCATCGCATCGCGGTCCGACTGCTGATAGGTTGCCGACTTCGACTGCACCGCCAGTTCACGAACACGCTGCAGCATGTTGGTCACTTCGTTCAGCGCGCCTTCTGCGGTCTGCGCCAGCGAGATGCCGTCGTTGGCGTTGCGCACGCCTTGGGCCATGCCCTTGATCTGCGCCGTCATCGTGGTGGCGATGGCAAGGCCTGCGGCGTCGTCCTTGGCGCCGTTGATGCGCTTGCCGGTCGACAGGCGTTCCATCGCCGTGCCCAGCATCTTGTTGGCCGAGTTTGAGGAATTGGTTGCCTTGATGGCACTGATGTTCGTGTTGATAACCGCCATTGTTCCAGTCTCCGGTAAGTGATGTCGTTCCCGAATGGACTGCCGGGTCAATGGATCGACGCGGCTGTCGAGACAAAGACCGGCAATGGCGCGCCGGTTTTAAGCCACCCCCCGGCAAAAGACTGCCGGACATAGGTAGTGGCCCTAGGGGTTTCCCGACCCCTTAAAGTTTCAACCTGTTTGTCGGTTACGCGCGAAACAAGAGCCACGGACACGATGGTTAACGGGGACGACAAAATGATTCGGGATTGCGGGGCACTTCAGTTCACAGATGCGGCGGCAAAGGCCCACGCAGCGCTGGTTCAGCGCGCGGCATCGGTGCTTTCCACCTATGGCACGCCCGGTGAAGTGCTGATGGCCGATGCTTTTGAAGGCATGACCGCCGCCCCGCGCCAGACCACGATCCTGCTGGAGCGTAGCAACACACCCGCCATCGCACGCCTGACCGGCAATCGCATCGCCACGCTGCGCTATGCCGATGGTGCGGGCGAGGCCGCCCTTGCCGCCGCTCTTGCCTGTGCCGCCCGCCCCGGCGCACCGATTGCCGCCGATCCCGAAAGCCTGTCCGTCCTCGCCCTTGCCGAACGTATTGCCGCCAGCGACATCCCCGTGCTCATCAACGGCCCCACCGGCACCGGCAAGGAAGTGCTCAGCCGCTTCATTCACGAACGCTCTGCCCGTGCGGGCAAGCCATTCGTCGCCATCAACTGCGCTGCCATGCCCGAAGCCATGCTCGAAGCGCTGCTGTTCGGCCATCAGAAGGGTGCGTTCACCGGAGCCAACGCCGCCAGCGAAGGGTTCTTCCGCGCAGCTGATGGCGGCACGCTGCTGCTGGATGAAATTGCCGAAATGCCGCTGCCGCTTCAGGCAAAGCTGCTGCGCGCGTTGCAGGAAGGCGAAGTTGTGCCCTTGGGCGCGACCCAGCCGATCAAGGTGGACGTGCGCGTCATCGCCTGCGCCAACCGCGATCTCCCGCTTGAGGTTGAGGAAGGCCGCTTCCGGGCCGACCTTTACTACCGCCTCAATGTCTTTCCGTTGGCGCTGCGCCCCTTGTGCGAACGCCCGGACGACATCGCCCCGCTAGCCTTCGCCATGGTCCTGCGCCACGCCGCCCATGCCCCTTGGATTGCCGACGATGCGCTCGATATGCTTTCGGCCCATTCGTGGCCCGGCAATGTGCGCGAACTGGAAAACGTGATGCGCCGCGCGCTGGTGCTGGCAGGCAATGCCCCGGTAATCGGCCCTGAACACATTGCGTTCGATCGCCCGGCGCGGCTGGTTGCGGCTCCTGGCACCACGCCTGCCGAAACTGCGACCTCAGGCGATGCCAAGCTGTCTAACATCGTGCAGATGTCGGAAGCGCGCGCCATCATCGCTACGCTGGAAGCCTGCAACGGCAGCCGCGTTGCCGCCGCCCGCCAGCTTGGCATTTCCGAACGCACGCTGCGCTACCGCCTTGCCAGCTTCCGTGAGGCTGGCATTGCCGTTGGCGGCCGGGCCGTCGGTGGTGTGCGATGAGCGGGATCGGCGGGATTGGTGGCCGCGCGTCGGGCATTCAGGACATCATGGCGTTGCGCCAGCAGATCGTCGAACGCTCGCAACTGCTGCAACAGGTCAAATCACCCGACGCCGCGCAGGCGGCCAGTGGCACGCAAGGCCCGGCGGGCAGCTTTACCGATACGCTCAAAGGCGCACTGGAAAGCGTCAACGCCAGCCAGCAAAAGGCCAGCGCCATCAGCGAAGCCTATGAAAAGGGCGAAGTCGTCGATGTCGCCAAGGTCATGCTTGCCCGGCAGGAAGCAGGCGTTGCCTTCGAAGCCACGCTGCAAGTGCGCAACAAGCTGCTGAATGCCTATCAGGACATCATGCGGATGGGAGTGTGATTAGATGGCCGATACCGCCGATCCCACCGCCGCACCGTCAGCCTTTGGTGCATTGACCGATCCCGCCGCCGGAGGATTTGGCGCGCGAGCCAAGGCTTTTCTGTCGCACCCCCCAGTGCGCCGCACCCTGCCATGGTTTGCCGGCGTTTCTGCCGCAGGCATCAGCGCCGTGGTGTGGATGGCCATGTCGCCTGCCCCGCAGCGCATGCTTTACAGCCAGCTTTCCGATGGCGAACGCGCCGAAGTGATCGCCAGTCTCGACAAGGCTGCCATCGCCTATCAGATCGACAATGCCAGCGGCGCCATCACCGTGGGCGAAGATGATCTTTACAAAGCGCGCATGGCCGCCGCATCGGACGGGGCCATCGCCACGCCCGAAACCGGCACGCAAATGCTCGACAAGCTGCCGATGGGTGCCAGCCGGGGCCTTGAAGGTCAGCGCCTTCAGGCCGCGCGCGAACGTGAACTTGAACTCACCGTCATGGAAATCGACGGGGTAGAGGCGGTGCGAGTCCATCTGGCCCAGCCTGAAAAGTCGGTGTTCGTGCGCGACAACCTGCCGCCATCGGCTTCGGTCATGGTCAAGCTGGCGCGCGGGCGGCAACTGTCCGACAGCCAGGTCCGCGCCATCGTCAATCTGGTCGCAGCATCGGTTCCCGGCCTGACCATCGATGCGGTGCGCGTGGTCGATCAGCACGGCGCGCTGCTGTCCGATACCAGCGGTGCGGATGGGGACAGGTTCGAACTGCAACAGCGCATGGAAGAAAAGCTGCGCCAGCAGGTATCGCAACTGCTGACTCCGATGCTGGGCGAGGGCAATTTCTCTTCCGAAATCCAGATCGACCTCGACATGGATCAGGTCACCTCCGCACGCGAGAGCTATGACAAGCAGGGCGTGGTCCGCTCGGAAACGCAAAGCGCATCGCAGGTGGCTACGCCAGCGCAGGCCCAGGGCGTGCCCGGTGTCACCGCCAATACCCCGCCTCCTGCCACCACCGCGCAACCCGGCGCGCCACAAGGCACACCCCCCGCCGCCGCTGGCACGCCTCAGTCCAACGGCGAAACCGCATCGTCGCGCACCTATGAACTGGGCCGTGAAGTGGCCGTGTCCAACAGCACGCCGGGCAAGATCCGCCGTCTTTCCGTGGCCGTCGCGCTCAGCGCCGAAATGATGGCCAAGGCCAAGCCGCAGGAAATCGAACAGATCAAGCAACTGGTCAGCGCCGCCGTCGGTGCCGATACCACGCGCGGCGATCAGGTGGCGGTGGCAGTGCGCGCGTTCAAGCCCGCCGTGGTCGAACCCGCGCCCTTCTGGGAAACCCCGTGGTTCGCCACGATCCTGCGCAATGCCGTGGCGCTTGTAGCGGTGCTACTGGTCCTGCTGCTGGGCGTGCGACCGCTGATAAAGGCCCTGCGCCGCGATCCTGCCGCAGCCGACGCCAAGCCTGCCAAAAAGCGCAAGAAGGGCGAAGTCGCCGACGACGAGGAAGAAGAAGAGCAGGCCGACGACGTCAATGCCGATGCAGACGCGGAAACCGAAGCCCAAGCTCCGGCGATGACATCGGAAAACCTCGCCGAAGCGCTCCAGCCCGCGCAAGACCCCGAAACCGGCGTGGTCGATGCCGAAGCGCTTGCCCGGCAGGTCAGCCTTGCCCAGCGCCTTGTCGTCGAAAAGCCTGAAAACGCGCTGGTCGCGCTGAAACAGATGCTCAACAACCCTGAAAACGAGGAAGCGGCAGCATGAGCGAGCTTTCCGAAATCCTGCCCGCCGATGGCACCGACATTTCCGATCCCGAACGCGCCGCCGTAATGGTGATGCTGCTGGAAGACGATCAGGCCGCGCAGATCCTTGCTCAGCTTGAACCTGCAGAACTGCGCCTGCTGGGCGAAAAGATGTGCGCACTGGGCGAAATCGGCCCGGTCGCCATTGCCCAGGCCATCGCCGGGTTTGTCGAAAAGACCGAACGGCTTGGTCTGATCGCACATGATCGCGTCGGACAGGTGCGCAGCCTGATGACCCGCGCCGTGGGCGAAGTGAAGGCCGACAGCCTGATGCAGCGCATCGCGCCAGACGATCCATCGCGCACCCCCACCATCGAACTTGCCCGCTGGCTGACCCCGCAGGTCATCATCCCGCTGATCCGCAATGAACACCCGCAAGCCATTGCCGTGCTGCTGATCCAGCTTGACCCCGAAGTGGCCGCCGCCGTGCTGCACGGGATGCCCGACGAAGTTCAGCCCCAGATCGTCCACCGCATTGCCTCGCTTGGCCCGGTCGCGCCCGAAGCGATTGCCATGCTGGAAGAAATGCTGAACCGCCGCATCAGCGAATGCCACGGGCAAGGCTCGCTCACCATGGGCGGCCCGCGCGATGCGGCAGACATCATCAACGCATCGGCCCGCACGGTTGAAAAACGGGTCATGCCTGAAATCAACAAGCAGGACAAACAACTCGCCAAAGCCATCGAGAACGAGATGTTCAAATTCGAACATCTGTTCGTGCTGGATGATAAATCGATGGGCGCACTGCTGCGCGAAGTCGATAGCGATGCGCTGATCGCCGCGCTGAAAGGCATTCCCGAAGACCAGCGCGAACCGTTCTTCCGCGCGATGTCCGCCCGCGCTGCTGATGGCATCCGCGACGAAATCGGCGCGCGTGGCCGCATGAAGATGGCCGAAGTGATCGAAGCGCAAAAGGCCATGATTACCGCTGCCCGTCGCCTGTCAGCAGAAGGCGTGATCGTGTTCGGCGCGGGCGATGACGATTATGTCTGATCCGATGCGCGCGGTTTCTCTGGCTGATCTGGGCCACCTTGCCTCGACCTTTGCCGAAGACCGCCGCTTTTTCCGCGAACTGGTGGTGCCAGAAGCACCGCCTGCGCCCGTGGTCGTGCCTCCCGAACAGGAAACGCACGATCCGGTGGCCGATGCCTGGGCCGATGGCTACGCCCGCGGCATGGGCGAGGCACAGGAAGCCGCCGCCCAAATCATTGCCGAACGCGAAGCTGCACTGCAGGCCATCGAACTGTCGCTGGCAAAGCTAGACACCGCCATGCAGGCTGAACTGACCGAACGCCTGCGCGAAACCGTGATCGCCCTGTGCGAAGCGGCCATTGCCCCCGCCGCGCTTGATCCCGATGGCCTTGCCCGCCGGGTGGAATGCGCCGCCGCCATGCTGGCCCGCGCCGAAGACGCCCGCGTCATCCGCCTGCATCCCGAAGACCTTGCGCTGATCGCCGCTCGCTTGCCCGAAGACTGGCATTTCGAACCCGATGCATCGCTGGAACGCGGATCGCTGCGGGTAGAAGGCGCGGCGGGCGGGGTGGAAGATGGTCCCGAACAGTGGCGCATCGCCATAGCCGAGGCCCTGCGCCAATGCTGAACCTGCTGGAACAGACGCTGGATGGCATGACCCTGTGCCAGCCCGATTTCACCCCGCCACGCTATGGCCTGCTTGCTGCGTGCGATGGCGGTATGCTGGAAGTATCCGGTCTGTCGGTGCCCATCGGCACGCAATGCCGCATCGCCCATGGCGCAGGTTCGCTGACGGCCGAAACCGTCGGCTTTCGCAATGGCCGCACCTTGATGATGTTGCTGGGCGATCCGGTCCTGCTGCGGCCCGGCGCAAAAGTCCGGCCCGAAGGCCGCCCCGGTATGGTCCCAGTCGGCGAAGTCTTTCTGGGCCGCGCCATCGACGGCGAAGGCAAACCGATCGATGGCCTTGGCCCGATCACCCACCGCCGCGAATGGCCCGCAGGCGGCGTGCGCGCCGCCGCGCTCGACCGGTCACCGGTGCGCGAAAGCTTCGACACCGGCGTGCGCGCATTGAATGCGCTGACCACGTTCGGCATCGGCCAGCGCATCGGCATCATGGCAGGGTCTGGCGTGGGCAAATCGGTCCTGCTGGACATGATCGCTCACGGCGCAGAAGCGGAAATCGTGATCGTCGGCCTGATTGGCGAACGCGCGCGCGAAGTGTCCGATTTTGTCGAACGGCATATGCAGGGATCAAAACGCAACCGCTCCGTCATCGTCGCCGTGCCTGCCGATCACGCGCCCAATTTGCGCATTCGCGGCGCGATGATGGCGACCGCTCTGGCCGAATATTTCCGGGCGCAGGGCAAGCGTGTGCTGCTTATCATGGACAGCCTTACCCGCGTCGCCCACGCAGGCCGCGAAATCGCGCTTCTGCTGGGCGAACCGGGCGCGGCTCGCGGTTATCCGCCATCTGCGCTGGCCACGATCACCAAACTGGTGGAGCGCGCGGGCAATTCGGCGCAAAGCGGCGGCTCGGTTACGGGCCTCTACACCGTGCTGGCCGATGGCGACAATCAGGACGATCCGGTGGTCGATACCGCCCGGTCGATCCTTGATGGACATATCGTGCTGTCGCGCGATCTGGCGCAGCGCGGGCAATATCCCGCCATTGATATTGCCGCATCGCTCAGCCGTGTGATGAACGACATTACCGCACCCGATCATCAGCAGGCCGCGCGCACCTTCCGCGCGCTGATCGCCAGCTATGAAGCCAACCGCGATCTGGTGCTGATGGGCGCCTATCGTTCGGGCGCGGACCCCCAGCTTGATCGCGCGATCACCATGCACGATGCACTGACCGGCTTTATCAGCCAGCCCCAGCGCCAGATCGTGCCGATGGATGAGGCGACCGCAGCTCTGATCCAGCTTATCGGCTCATGAAAGCCGAACGCGCCCGCCTTGCGCGGCTGAAACGGCTTGAACGCATCCGCGACATTGCCCGCCGCACGGCGCTGGCCGAAGCGGGCAAAGCCGAAGGCACGCTCGCTCAGTTGCAAGCCTTGGCCGACCGCACCCAACAGATGTCTGCCGATTATTCGGCGCGCACCGACCTGCCCGATGCCCATGCCCTGCACCAGATGCGACAATTCGTGGCCGGGCTCGACCGGATCACCACCGGCACGCGCGCCGATGCCGTCACCGCAAAGCGCGTGGCCGATACCAAAGCGCAGGAAGCCGCCGCAGCCGAACGCCGCCGCGCCGCCGTGGAAGAACGCGCCGACGCGCAAGCCCGCCTGATCGCGCGCAAAACTGCGGCATCGGCCATTCCCGTCACCGGCAAGAAGCCAACTGGCACGGGTCTTGAATAGACAAGGTTAACGCCCCCGCGATGGAGCCTTGCCGATGTTCAGCCTTTCTGCCCTGCCCCCGCCTTCTGCTGTAGTGCCTTCTGCTGTGGCGACTTCTGCTATGGCGCCCCTGGCCGGACAGCCGCTCGACAGCGCAGGAATCCCGGCGGAATCGGGCGATACGCCAACAGCACTCGGCTTCGATGCGCTGCTTGCCCTGCAAGCCGCTATACCCCTCGACGCAACGCCTGCCCCCCCGCCTCCGGCAATTCCGGCAAAGGCCCTGCAACAGACCGGCAAGATCTTGCCGGACCCGGCAACGGCGCTTGCCGCCCTGCTGCCGCAGACGGCAGCGTCGGCTAACGATGAAGCGACCGTCACCGACGCAACGGAAGACGCAACGGAAAATGCCGCTGCGCCAACCACCGCCACCACGCTTGCCGCTGCTCTGCCCGATCCGGCGATGATCGCTGCCATTTTTGGCGCGCCACAACGGCTTGCCGCCGCGCCTTCGGCACCCGCGCCAGCCAGCGCTGCACCGCAAAGCGCACCGCAGATCACGCCCCAGATCACACTGCGGCCTCAGACCCGGCAGGCTGCCACACCCGCCGCTGCTGCAACCGTCGCGCTCGCTCGCACCGCCGTTATCGAACAGGTTCCGGCCTTCGTCGCGTCGCCAGCACAGCAACTCTCAGCCGAAACCCCGGCTCCCGTAGCGACCGCACAGACGGCAAACGCACAAACGGAAACCACTCAGACAACAACCGCACAGGCCGCGCCCCAGCAAGCCGCTGAAGCCCCGCGCCCGATTGCATCGCCGGTCCCTGCCCACACCGAACCGTCCGATGCTGCGGCACAGCCCTTGGCCGAAAGGCAGGATACACCCGCCGACGCCGCATCTGCACCCGACCTTGCTATACCCGAAACCGCACCCCCTGCCTTCACGGCTACCGCGCCAACGGCACCCGACAAAACGCCAGCCGCGTCACCTGTCGGCGCAGAAGCTCGGCCCGAACGCATCGATTTCGCCACATTGGTCGACAACCTCAACCGCGCCCGCGAAGATGCCTCACCCCGTTCGATCAACGTCGCGGTGACCAATACCGATTTCGGTCGGGTTTCCCTGCGCTTCGATCAGGATGACAGCGGCCTCTCGGTTGCCATGTCCAGCGCCGATCCCGGCTTTGCCCGCGCGGTCACGGCGACCGCCGAAGCCGCCAATGCCAGCAATACCCAGCAGGACGCCCAGCCAAAGCCGCAAACCGGCACCACGGCCCAAGGCGGCGATGCATCGCGCCAGCAATCGCAACAGCACAACCCGCAGCAGGCCGAACGTGCCGCACCCGCCACTTCGGCCCGCAACCCGCAAGGCTTGCCTCCCGGTCAGGATGAACCCGCCACCGACAGCGGCATTTACGCCTGACCTTCGTGACCCTCGATTTCTGAAAGACACCCGATGAGCGACAAACCCGAAAAGGAAGCCAAGGCCAAGAAGAAGGGCGGCGGCATGATGAAGATCCTTGTTCCCGTGGCCATGCTGGGCATCGGCGGCGGCGGCGTGTTCGGCCTTGTGGCCGCAGGCGTGATCGGCGGCGGCGGTGAACATGCCGAAGAAAAGAAGGACAACAACCCCAAGCTCGTCCGCAAGGGTGAGGAAGACAAATATGCCCCCGTCGCCAAGGAAGGCGAAGGCGAAGCCAGCGCGCTCGACACAGACGGCGAAGGCGGCAGCGAATTCCGCACCATCTATTACAACTTCCCGGAAGATTTCACCTCCAACCTCAAGGACTCCGAAGGCCTGTTGCAGGTCAACATATCGGCCTCGACCCGCCGCGATTACCGGGTGATCCTGTGGATGAAGAAGCACGAACTGGCGATCCGCTCGGCCCTGCTCATCGCCATCGCCGACACGCCCGAAGAAGACGTGATGAGCCCCGATGGCAAGGCTCGCCTGCAAAAGCGCCTGACCGCCACGATCAACAAGGTTCTGGCTGAAAACGAAGGCTTTGGCGGCGTCGACAACGTCTACTTCAAGACCTTCATCGTCCAGTAATTCCGGAAGCATTCCTGCCGCCATGAAACCCGAACGCGCCTTCATTGCCGAACGACCGCTGGCACAGCACGATGCGGCGCTGCTGCGTCCCGGCCCCAGTGCGGCAGACCTTGTGCCCGCGCTGACACGGATGAGCGAACGCATGGCCAAGGCCCTGCGCGCCGCGCTGTCCCCGCTGCTGGGAGGCAAGGAACCGCAGATCAATCCGATGAAGCCGATGGAAACCGACTTTGCCGATTTCTGTTCGGAAATCCCCCGCCTTGCCGCAAACAGCCTGCTTCACGCAGGTTCGGCCCCGTTTATGGCGACCATCGAGGGCGAAAACGTGCTGCGTCTGGTCGATCGCGCCTTTGGCGGCCCCGGCGACACACCCGCTTCGCTGCCCAAGGAATTTCCGTTGTCCGCCGAACTGATGATCGGCCGGATCGAACAGTTGCTGATCGCCAGTCTTACCGTCGCACTTGGCGGCGCGGGTGCAGGCGCAATCCGTGCGGTCCGCCGCGATGCCAGCCTCGCCCAGCTTCAGGCCATGCCCGATGCCACCAAGGTTGCCGCACTTACCTTCAACGTCGTCGAACAGGGCCGTATGCCCTGGGCAATCTCCATCGCTTTCCCGTTCGAGACGTTGGGCCAGTTCTTTGCCCATGGCGAAGCCAAGCGCCCGGCCCGCTCGCCGCGCGGCCCGTCACAGCCCACCGACCTCCCTTTTGCCGACCTACCCATCGATGTCAGCGCCGTGTTGGTCGATATGCGCCTGCCGCTTGCCACCATTTCCGCCCTTGCGGTGGGACAGGTGCTGTCGGTGCCCATCGCGCGCAACGTGCCCTTGGTGGTGGGCGACAAGACTTATGCTCACGGCACCATCGGCGCGCTCGATGATCGCGTCGCCATCCAGCTCAACCAGCTTTCCTGATTTCCGAAAGAGGCCAGACAGATGACCTTCCAGCCCCGCGGTTTTGATTTCCTCAAGGATGTCGATGTCCGCCTTACCGTCGAACTTGGCCGCACCCAGATGAAGCTCAAGGACGTGCTTGGCCTGACCGAAGAGTCGGTCGTCATGCTCGACAAGCTGACCGACGAACTGCTCGACGTGATGGTCAACGGCAAGCTGATCGCGCGCGGCGAAGTCGTCTCGCAGGGGGATCGCTTCGGCCTGCGCATCGTCGAAATCGCCGGCGGCGAACCGACTGAAGCCATTGCTCCTGCATCCAAAAAGGGCGCCAAGGGGGATGCCGCCTGATGTTGTGGTATATTCTCAAGCTGCTGGTCCTGCTGCCGCTGATCGGCGGCCTTGCATGGGCGAGCCTGAAGTTTGCCAAACGCATGGAGGGCCGCTTTGCCCAAGGCTCTGGTCCGAAGGCTGTGCGCGTGGTCGAAACCCAGATGCTGTCACCCACGCTGCGCCTTGCCGTGATTGAATTTCATGGCCGCGAAATCCTCGTCTCGGCGGGCAAGAACGGCCTCGTCCGCCTCGCCGAAGCCCCTGCCCGGCCCAAGGCCGATGGGGAGGTCGCAGCATGAAGCGCCTGCTGTCCATGGCCACGACCGCGCTTATCCTGCTGCCCCATCATGCCATGGCCGCTGTCGCCAGTGGCCCTTCTCCCGCGCAGCAGCCTGCCGCGCTCTCAGGTGCGCTGGATCGCGCGTTCGGCCAGCTTTCGGGCGCACAAAGCGGCGGCTCGCTGTCCTTGTCGCTCCAGCTTCTGCTGGTCATGGGGCTGCTCACCATCCTGCCCACGCTGGTCCTGATGATGACCAGCTTCACCCGCATTCTGGTGGTGCTGGGCATCCTGCGGCAGGCGCTGGGCCTTCAGCAATCGCCGCCCAGTCAGGTTCTGGTCGGCCTGTCGCTGTTCCTGTCGCTGTTCGTCATGGGACCGACGCTGGACAAAGTGAATGCCAATGCCATCCAGCCCTATTCCGCCGGGCAGATCGGCGCGGAACAGGCCTTTATCAACGGCGGGCGCGAATTTCACGGCTTCATGATCCGCCAGACCCGCGAAACCGATCTGCGCATGTTTGCCGATATGGCCAAAGCGCCAAAGTTCGCCAGCACCGCCGACGTGCCCTACACTATCCTGCTGCCCGCCTTCGTCACCAGCGAGCTGAAAACCGCGTTCCAGATCGGCTTCATGCTGTTTCTGCCGTTTCTGGTGATCGATCTTGTGGTGTCGTCGGTGCTGATGAGCCTTGGCATGATGATGATGAGCCCCACCATTGTTTCGCTGCCGTTCAAGCTGCTGCTGTTCGTCCTTGTCGATGGCTGGGCGCTGCTGATGGGCAGTCTTGCGGCGAGCTTTGGATAACCGCGATGGAAGATGTCTCCTCCCTCCTCGGCCTTGCCGATCGCATGTTGTGGATCACCGCGCTGGTCGCCGCGCCCGTCCTGCTGGCCTCGCTGGCCGTCGGCCTTGTCGTCGGCGTCATACAGGCCGCAACGTCGGTCAACGAACAGACGCTGACTTTCGTGCCCAAGCTGGCCGTCACCGCGCTGGTGCTGGTGCTGTTCGGCTCTGCCATGCTGGGTCTGATCGGGGATTTCACCAAGGAAATCTTCGAACAGATCGCCATGACTGGGCGGTAAGGAAACCTCAGGTGATCCAGCTGGACTTCGGCTTTGGCGCACTGGAAGCAGATTTCTGGCGCTTCCTGTTCGTGATGACGCGCATCGGTGCGGCCATGCTGGCGGCCCCGCTGTTCGGCATGGCAACGGTGCCGCCGCAAATCCGCGTGATTGCCACCGGCGCGGTCGCGTTGCTGGTCTGCGGCTGGACACCGGTTGCCGCCCCGCCCGCACTGCTGTCGTTGCCCGGAATGCTCAGCGTCGCCAACGAAGTGCTGATCGGCCTTGCCATGGGCTTTGCCCTGCAACTGTCGTTCGCCGCACCCACCATTGCGGCAGAAATCATCGGCGGCGGCATGGGTATGTCCATCGCCACCACCGCCGATCCGGTCAGCGGGGCCAGCTCGCCCGCCATGGGCCAGTATTTCGCCGTCGTGCTGACCGTCATCTTCCTTGGCACCGGCGCGCATCTCAACTGGATTGCGCTGATCGTTGACAGCTATCGCACCTTCCCGCCGGGAACGCCGTGGCTTGCGCCTGAACGGATGGGCCTGATTACCGAATTTGCCGGCACCATGTTCATCACCGCCATTCTCATCGCGCTGCCGGTCACGCTGATCCTGCTGCTGGTGCAGGTCGCCACCGGCATCATCAGCCGCTCGGCCCCCAGCCTCAACCTGTTCTCGCTCGGCCTTCCGGCAGGCGTGCTGGCAGGCCTTGCCGGGATGATTGCAGCCGCCCCGATGCTGACCGACGTGATGGTCGAAATTTCCGCTACCGCCGTCGGCCACGCCGCCGCATTGATCGCACGATAGGAGGCGGGCCGTGGCCGAACAGGAAGGCGAAAAGTCCTTTGCCCCTACCGAAAAGCGCAAACAGGACGCTGCCAAGAACGGCGATGTCCTGCGCTCCAGGGATCTCGCCACTGCTGTCGGCGTTCTGGTCGGCGCGGCATGGCTGAAATTCGCCGGACCATGGCTGTTCGATGCCTTGCAGGATACGCTGCGCGCCTCGTTCACGCTGGATCGCTCCGCCATCGAAGACTTCACCCCGCACAAGCTGCTGATTGGCGCGATGGTGGCGGTGCTGCCTCCGGTTTTCGTGCTGGGCGGCATGATCCTTGCCGCATCGGTATTTTCGCAAATCGGCCTGTCCGATGGCCGCTGGATTGCAGGCAACCTCGCGCCCAAGGCCTCACGCCTCAATCCGCTGTCCGGGCTGAAGCGCATGTTCGGCCCGCAGGGCTGGATCGAACTGGCCAAGGGCCTTGCCAAGCTGATCCTGCTGGGTGCCATCGCCTATAGCTGGGCGTCGGGCCGGATCGCAGAGCTGATCGGACTTGGCCATGGCGATATCTACGGCCAGCTCGTGCTGGCATGGGACACCATCATATCGCTCGCCTTTGCTTTGGGCGCGGGGTTGACCGTGATCGCGCTGATCGATTTCCCGATCCAGTGGGTGCGCCGTTACCTGCGGCTGCGCATGACCCTGCAAGAGATCAAGGACGAATCCAAGGAAGCCGAAGGTTCGCCCGAAAAGAAGGCCGCAATTCGCCAGAAGCAGCGCCAGTTCGCCATGGGCGCGATGCAGATGTCGATGAAGAAGGCACAATTCGTCATCACCAATCCGACGCATTTTTCGGTGGCCATGGCCTATGATCCAGACCTCGCCCCCGCGCCTGTCGTGCTGGCAAAGGGACGCGGTGAAAAGGCGCTCGCCATGCGCCAACTTGCCGCCGAAATGGGCCTGCCCACGCTCGAAATCCCGCCGCTCGCACGCTCGGTCTATTTCACCACGCGCGAAAACCAGATGATCCGCGAGGATCTCTACGCTGCGGTCGCCTCGGTCCTCGCCTTCGTTCTCTCCTTGGGACGCGGCGAAACCCCGCAACTGCCTGCCATCGACCTGCCGGTCCACATGCGATTTGACGCCGATGGCCGCCCCGAAGCCGTCGTGCAGCTTAACACCGCCGCGCGGCAACCGTCCTAGTAACCATGGCTACAACCTCGTCCACCGCATCGACATCGGCTACTGCCCAGATCGTCTCGACTCTGGGCGCAGGCAGCGGCATCAACCTGTCCCAACTGGCCGAACAGCTCGCCACCGCGCAGTTCGCCACACGGCTCGACCAGCTCACCGCCAAGACCGAAAAGCTGACCGCGCAGATATCCAGCGCGTCGAACCTCAAGTCGCTGATGACCACTCTGTCATCCTCGATCGGCACGCTAATCCGTACCGGTGATCTGGCGGTGACGCCCAGCATTGCGAACAGTTCTGTCGCCACTGTCAGCAAAGGCACCGCCACCGGCAGCGGCAGCTATTCGCTGGAAGTCACCAGCCTTGCCGGTTCGCAAAAACTGGTCACGCCGGCCTACACCTCGTCCACCTCAACGGTTGGCGCAGGCACGCTGACGCTGCGCTTCGGTACGGTTTCTGGCACGGGCTTCACCGCCGATACCACGCAGGATGCGGTTGATATCTCCATCGCCAGCGGCGCAACGCTGGACGATGTCGCCAGTGCCATCAACAACGCTGGCACCGGCGTTACCGCCTATGTCGCCAATGGCACGTCCGGCGCGCAGCTTGTCCTGCGCGGCGAAGAAGGCGCGACCAGCGGCTTCGTTCTGGAAGCGACCGAAACCGTGGGCGAGGAAGGCCTGGCCAATCTGGCATGGACGCCCGCCACCGACGCCGGCCAGTTGAAAGCCACGGCCAAAAACGCCGCCTTTTCCATTGATGGCGTTGCTTATACCAGCAACAGCAACACGGTGAACGATGCAGCGCCGGGCCTCAACCTGAAGCTGACCGGCACCAACACAGGTTCCCCCACCACTATCGGGTTCAGCGATCCTGCCGATGGCATTTCGACCGCGATGACCGATCTGGTCGAAGCGCTCAACGAAGTCGTCTCGCAGCTTAATTCCGCAACCGACCCGGCCAGTGGGGATCTTGCCAACGATTCCGGCGCACGCGCGCTGCGCCGTTCGCTGATCGGTCTGTCCGGCTCCACCGTCATGCCCAATGCCGTCACGGGCGAACCGTCGACGCTGGGCGACATCGGCCTGAAGCTGGA
The DNA here is from genome assembly GCF_026672515.1 of Novosphingobium sp. SL115. Lineage (GTDB taxonomy): Bacteria > Pseudomonadota > Alphaproteobacteria > Sphingomonadales > Sphingomonadaceae > Novosphingobium. The sequence goes on from NZ_JAPPRG010000002.1 coordinate 359,683, forward strand.
ACGCGACGGCACTTTCACGCTCGACGCCGACAAATTGGCCAAAGCGCTGCAGGATGCCCCTGAAGCCGTAGGCGCAATGTGGACCACTGGCCTTTACGGCGTCTATTCCACCATCGACAAGATTTCACGCGCGGCATCGTCAACCACCGGCGGGGATTCGCTGGGGGCCTCGATCACGCGCTATACTGCGCTGCAAAAGACGACCGGCGACAAGACCGATACGCTGACCGAAAAGCAGGAAGATATGCGCCAGCGGCTGGTCGCGCGGTTCGCTGCGATGGACACCAACGTCAGCGCATCGCAATCCACCCTCACCTTTCTCAAGGCGCAGATCGACGCCTGGAATTCGAGCGATAGCTGATGATGCACTTCCGCCGCGATCCGTCCGAAGCCTATCGCCGCGTCGATTTCGACGCCCGCGTGCGCGGTGCGGATTCCCGCCAACTGGTCGACTTGTGTCTCGAACACGTCACCGCCTCCATTGGCCGCGCCATCCATGCGCAGGACCGGGGCGACAATGCCGCCAAAAGCGCCGCGCTCACCCGCGCCATTTCGGCGCTTACCGCACTGCAGATGGGCGTCGACATGGCCAACCCGACGGCCGCTGCCTTGGTCCAGCTTTATCAGGCCGCGCGCGGGTCGATCCTCGATTGCGTCACCCGCTTCGACAAGCAGAAGCTGGCGCTGATCCGTCAGGATTTCAGCGAAATCCGCGAGGCCATGCTGCGCAGCGCGACCTGATTCACTTACGCAGCAAACGCTTGATACAAATAAAGAACCCGGAACAGCCGAAGGGGTAGCGGCGGTTCCGGGTTCTTCGTTATGCCCGCACCGCCGGGACAGGCGGCGGCACGGGCAATCTCGATTGCGTCAGCCGATATTGCAGCACGCGATCAGCGCCGCGCCCAGATCGTCCAGCGGCAGCTCACTTTCAGCCGCACCATTCTCGATCGCAGCAGCGGGCGCCTCTGAAACCAGCGCGCTCTTGCGATTCTGCGCAAACGTCTTGCACCCGGTATCCCGCATCAGCTTGAGGCCCTTGGCCCCGTCCACACCCATGCCTGTCAGCACGGCCCCGGCCGCCGGAACCGATCCGCGCGCGATGGAACCGAACAGCAGGTTGGCCGAAGGACGCATCCCTTCCACAGGATCGCGATCAATCAGGCGCAGCTTGGCCGGGCTGCCCGGCTCAATCACGACATGGCGTTCGGGATCATAAGCGATGTGGATGGTACCCTGTGTCAAGGGCGTGCCATCCTTGGCCGCCTTGACCGAGCTTTTCAGTTCGCTGTCCATACGCTTGATAAAGGTTTCGACCACCGCCGGTTCAGCCGAAAGCGCCACCACCGTCGGCGGGCACTTTTCGGGAAACGCGGCCAGCATCTGGGTCAGCGCGTCAATGCCGCCCATCGACGCCGACAGCGCCACGACATAGCCGTTCCATTCGAAATGGGCTTCGGGTGCCTTGTGTTCGCGCACCGTCTTGCGGTCTTTCACATTGCTGTTGGCCGCCGCCAGCACGATCTTGCCCAGCTTGCCCACGGTCTTGCTGAACTGTTCGGGCGTCGCCTTCAGCGGCTTGGGAAAGCACTCCACCGCGCCCAGCTCATAGGCTTTAAGCGACGTTTCGGTGCCCGCCTGGGTAAGGCTGGACAGCATGACCACCGGCAGCGGGTTGCTGCCCATGATCTCTTCCAGAAACTCGATCCCGCTCATGCCGGGCATTTCCACGTCCAGCGTCAGCACGTTGGGCCGCAATTCCCTGATCTGGTCGCGCGCTTCGGCCGCGCTGGCCGCGGCGCCCACCACCGTCACGTTCTTTGCCTGATCGAGAATGTCGGAAAACAGCGCCCGCATTGCGGCGGAATCATCGACAACCAGAACCCGTGCTTCGTTCATTACTGAAAACCCTTTGATCTTGCGCGCTTGGCGCCTGCCCATGCTTACGCGCGCAGGCCCGATCAATTCATGTTCTGCCCCTTACGTATCTCACCCTAACCCCTGCGAAAGCTGACCTTTGCACCGCGGCACTATCACCGGCTTCGTAATCGCCATGCCCGGTCCTCCGGTCAGGGCCGTCCAGCCGGAGAAAGTGCCGCTCCATGTCGTCGATCACCCTGCCTGCCCGCTGCGATCGCGCCGCCGCCGAAGCGCTTCTGCCCGAAATGATCGCCGCTCTCGGCTCTGGCCCACTGCGAATCGATGCACGCGACTGCCAGCAGATCGGCCAGGCCATGCTGCAATTGCTCGTCAGTGCGCGACAGACCGGCGAAGGCGCAATAATCACTCCATCGCCCACCCTGCGCGATATTGCTGCGCTCACCGGCCTTGGCGATGAACTCTTTTCAGGGGCCGAGGCATGAACGCCGAAGAAATCCAGGCCATCTTCTTTGCCGAATGCGAAGAATCGCTGGCCGCAGCCGAACAGGGCCTCGACGCCTGCAAATCGGGCACACAGGACAGCGATACCGTCAACGCGGTGTTCCGTGGTGTGCATTCGATCAAGGGCGGCGCGGGTGCATTCGGTTATATCGCGCTGCAGGGCTTTACCCACACGTTCGAAACGCTGCTGTCCGATGTGCGCGACGGCACGGTGGCCATCACCGATCCACTGCTCGACCTGATGTTGCGCGCGCTGGACGTGCTGGCCGATCACGTCACTGCGGCCCGCGACAGCACCGAACCCCCCGAAGACGCAGCGCTTCAGGCCGAACTCACCGCCGCTATGGCCGCCAACGCCGGCGCTCCTCCCGCACCTGCGCCTGCAGTAACGGCTGCAGCAGAACCTGTCGCTACCACGTCAGAGATCGACGACGATTTCGGTCTCGATTTCGACTCCCTGCTGGACGAAATTGCCCCGGCCACCTCCGCTCCCGCTGCGGAAAAGCCGCGCTGGGATGTACGCCTGCGCCCCCATTCCGGGGCCATGCGCAACGGCAGCGAACCGCTGCTGATGCTGCGCGAAATGGCCGATCTGGGCGGCCGTTGCGAAATTTGCGACATTTCCTCCATCCCGCCGCTCGATTCGCTCGATCCAGGCGTCGGCTATCTGGGCTGGACCTTCAGCTTTCCCGGCGATGTCAATGAAGCCGCCGTGCGCGATATCTTCGATTTCGTGGGCGATGATTGCACGCTCGTCATCGGCCTCAACGGCGAAATGCCGCCAGTGCAATACCCGGCAGCGCCGGTCGCCGCCGTCGCGCCCCCCCCTGCCCCGATTGCCGCGCCTGCTGCCGCACCAGCAGTCATTGCGCAGGTTGCGCCCGCTCCTGCCGCCGAAGCGGTTGCCGCTGCGCCTGAACCTGCTGCCACCAGCGCGCCCGGTGGCCCGCCTGCTCCGCCCAGCCCCGGCCAGTCGATCCGCATCGAACTGGGCAAGCTCGACAAGTTGATCGACGCGGTTGGCGAACTCGTGATCGCACAGGCCATGGTCGCCCAGCGGCTTTCGGGCGAAGGCATTGCCGTGTCCGAAGAACTGGCGGTGATCGAAGGCCTTACGCGCGACATTCAGGAATCGGCCATGGCCATCCGTGCCCAGCCGATCGGTTCGGTGTTCAGCCGCGTGCCGCGCATCCTGCGCGAACTGGCGTCGACCACCGGCAAGCACGTTCGTCTGGACGTGTCGGGCGAAAGCACCGAGCTGGACAAGACCGTGATCGAACGCTTGGGCGAACCGCTCACCCACCTCATCCGCAACGCGGTCGATCATGGCATCGAACCGGCGGATGAACGCATCGCCGCAGGCAAATCACCCGAAGGCACCCTCACCCTTGCCGCCGAACATCGCTCGGGCCGCATCCTCATCCGCATCTCCGATGATGGCAAAGGCATCGACCGCGAGCGCGTCTTCTCCAAGGCCGTCGAAAAGGGCCTGATCCCGCCCGACACCGTGCTAACCAAGGAAGAGATCGACGCTCTGATCTTCGCCCCCGGCTTTTCCACCGCACAACAGGTGTCCAACATTTCCGGGCGCGGCGTTGGTATGGATGTGGTGCGCCAGAACGTGAAAGATCTGGGCGGCCGCATCACCATCGAATCCGAACCCGGATCAGGCACCACTTTCACGCTTACCCTGCCGCTCACCTTGGCCATTTCCGATGGCATGGTCGTCAATGTGGGCGATCAGACGCTGGTCGTGCCGCTGGCCAACGTGGTTGAAAGCCTGCGCCCCGAACCCAATGAAGTTCAGGGCCTTGGCGCTAACCGCTGCATGATCAACGTGCGCGGCCGCTTCATCCCGGTCATCCCGCTGGCTCACGCCGTCGGCGCGGCCGGCGCGGTGGAACAGCCCAAGGACGGCGTGCTGATCGTGGTCGAAACCGAAGGCGCAGGCCGCGCCGCACTGCTGGTCGATGCGATCTGCGATCAGCGTCAGGTCGTCATCAAAAGCCTCGACACCCACTATCGCTCGGTCGAAGGCGTGGCCGGTGCCACCATCCTTGGCGATGGCCGCGTAGCGCTGATCGTCGATGTCGACAGCCTCGTGTCGCGCACGCTCGCTTCCAGCACGCCCCAGATCGCAGAGGCCGCATGAGCCTGATGGAAGCCCTCGATGCGTCCATGCCCGGCGTCAGCCCAGGCATCTATGACGCGGCCGATTTCCGCGCGATCAGCGAAATCGCCCATGCCGAAGCAGGCATCGTCCTGCCGCCGGGCAAAGCCATGCTGGTCTATTCGCGCATTGCTCCACTGGTGCGCGACAGCGGCTGCGCCACTTTCAGCGCCTATGTCACGCGCATCCGCGAAAATGCGGTTGATCGTCAGAAAACCATCTGCGCACTGACCACCAATCACACCTTCTTCTACCGCGAAGCCCATCACTTCGAACACTTCGCCCAGATCGTGCGCCCCGGCTTTATCGATACGCTGCGGCGTGGCGGCAAAGTGCGGCTATGGTCGGCGGGCTGTTCCAGCGGGGAAGAAACGTGGTCGCTGCTGATGACCTTTCTGGGCACCGATCTGTCCGAAGGGCAGGATCTGCTGCGCCGCGATATTCGCCTGCTCGCCAGCGATATTGCCACCCACGCACTGCAAAAGGCCCGCGCCGCACGCTATCGCGCCGATGACCTGAAGCCCGTGCCCGATGGCATGCGCCGCCTGTGGACCCGCACTGCGGGCGAAGAGGCCGTGATTACGCCCGAAGTGCAACAGCTTGCCCGGTTCCGCTCGCTCAACCTGCTGGGCGACTGGCCGATGCAAGGTCAGTTCGATGTGATCTTCTGCCGCAACGTGATGATCTATTTCGACAACCCGACCAAGGAACGCCTGGTGGCCCGCTTTGCTGAAAAGCTGCGTCCCGGCGGCTGGCTCTATATCGGCCATTCCGAACGGGTCACCGGCCCTGCCACCGACGTTCTGGGCACCATGGGTCCAACCATCTATCGCAAGAGGCCAGCATGACCATTCGCGTCGTCATTGTTGACGATTCCCCCACCATGCGCGCCATCTTGATGAACCGGCTGGGCAAGGAACCGGACATCGAAGTGGTCGCCGCGGCAGCCAACGCTGCCGAAGGTCGCCAGATGATCCGCGAGCTGGACCCCGATGTGGTCACGCTCGATGTGGAAATGCCGGGCATGAACGGCCTCGATTTCCTTGCCAAGATCATGGAATTGCGGCCAACCCCGGTCATCATCGTATCGGGCACCACCCAGGCAGGGGCCGAAGCCACGGCGCGCGCGCTCGCGCTGGGCGCGGTGGATTGCTACGCCAAATCGAGCGGGGGCGGCCTTGAAGACGGCGGGCGGCTGGCCCGGATGATACGCGAAGCGGCCAAGGTCCAGTTCTCTGCCCGCGCGCCCGCTGCCCGGCGGGTTGCCCACGAAGCACGCGGTTCGCTGACCGAACGGCCCGCTCTGATCGCCATCGGCTCGTCCACCGGCGGGGTAGAGGCCTTGCAGACGGTATTGGCCAGTTTTCCGACTGATTGCCCGCCCACGGTCATCGTGCAGCATATCAACGCCCGCTTTGCCCCGGCGGTTGCCCGCACGCTCGACAACTCCTGCCCGCCCACGATCATGCTGGCCGAACCCGACATGCCGATGAAGCCGGGTCACGTATATCTTGCGCCGGGCGATGAACGCCATCTGTCCATCGGCGGCGGCACAGGCGGCCCGTATCATTGCAAGCTGCGCAGCGGCGATCCGGTGTCCGGTCACCTGCCCAGCGTCGATGTGCTGTTCCATTCGGTTGCCGAAACCGTCGGCGCACGCGCAGTTGGCATCCTCTTGACCGGCATGGGCGCTGATGGCGCGCAAGGCCTGCTCGCCATGGCACGCAAGGGCGCGCACACCATCGCGCAGGACGAAGCAACCTGCACCGTGTTCGGCATGCCCCGCGCCGCCATCAACCTTGGCGCTGCCGCCATTGTTGCACCTCTTGGGGCGATTGCGCGCCACGCCTTCAGCAAGGCGGCCTGATCCATGAACATCGATCGCCAGATATCCACCGCGCCTCCGGTCGAACGGGTCACCGTGATGCAGGGCTTTGCATTGGCCAGCAGCAATCCCAGTCTCGAATATTCGACCGTGCTCGGTTCATGCGTTGCTACCTGTCTTTACGATCCTGAATCGCATGTCGGTGGCATGAACCATTTCCTGCTGTCAGAACCGCCAGCCCACACGCCGGGCGTCAACATAGACGAACATTACGGCGTCTATCTGATGGAATTGCTGGTCAACGAAATGATGGCCAAGGGTGCACGCAAATCGCGGCTCAAGGCGCATCTTTACGGCGGGGCCAACGTCAACCGCAACATGATGCGCATCGGCTCGATGAACGCAGACTTTGCGCGCGAATTCCTTCGACGTGAAGGCATTGTCCTGATGCGTGAAGACCTTGGCGGGACACAGGCCCGCCGTGTCGATTTTCGTCCGGCATCGGGCCAGGTCCGCCTCCGCACGGTGGAAGACCGGTTCGCGCCCCCTGTCCAACCCACCCCGCGCCCGGCTGTTGCCCGTGGCGATGTCGAACTGTTCTGATCGGAAAAGCGAGTTCTTCCCATGAACACTCTCACCAGAATCCTTACCGTAGATGACAGCCCCTCGATGCGGGCGCTTCTCAACCATGCGTTGTCGGGGCAAGGCTTCGACGTGTCACAGGCCGAAGATGGCATGGCCGCGCTCGACTGGCTGGCCATGAACGAGGTCGATGTCGTCATCACCGATATCAACATGCCCCGCCTGGACGGTTTCGGCCTGATCGAACGCCTGCGCGAAGGCAGCCGACATCGTGACCGGCCCATTCTGGTGCTGACGACCGAAAGTTCGGAAGAGAAAAAAGCCCGCGCCCGCGCGGCCGGGGCCACCGGCTGGATCGTCAAGCCGTTCGATCCCGAAAAGCTCGTCGCTGCGGTCCGCCGCGTCGCCCATTAATTCCTGCCAGAAGGAGCAAGCCCCATGCTGCGCGAACTCATCACCTTCGAAGTGGAAGGCCAGTTCTTCGGGCTGGACATCATGGCCATCCGCGAAATCCGCGCCTGGTCGCCCACCACCCGCCTGCCGCGCGTGCCGTCCTATGTCGCGGGCGTCGTCAACTTGCGCGGCACGGTCCTGCCAGTGATCGATCTTGCCGCCCGCCTTGGCTGGCGCGCCACCGAAGCCACCCCGCGCCACGCCATCATCGTCACGCAGCAGGGCGCGCAGGTGTCGGGCTGGATCGTCGATGCGGTCAGCGATATCGTCACCCTGCAATCCGACGCGCTGCAACCGCCCCCGCCCACCTCATCGGGCGATACGGTAGTCCCCTTCCTCGAAGGCCTTGCTGCCATCGAAGACCGCATGGTCATGGTGCTGAATCTCGCCGCGCTGACCGAAGGCGCGCAAGTGGCCGAAGCCGCCTGATCCGCCCCGCATCCAGCGCAAGGGACACACGATGGCACAAGCCACCCACCGCCAGATCGCCGTGGTGCTAGAGGAACTGGCCGAAGAGGTCGAAGCTCTCGGCGCGGCGCTGTGCGTCGACATGGACATCGCCTGCAAGCATATGGACAAGCTGCAGGCGATAGACCTGATCGCCCAGAAACAGCGCTCACTGGGCCGCCTGCTGGTGGCCGAACGCCCGGTCGAAGAGATCGAGCGCATCGCCATCGACGTGCTGCGCGACCGGATGCGCCTCTCGCTCTGACAATTCTGGCCGGGCTGATACATTTGGTCGGCCCCGCAATGTCGTTGGTCGAGCCATGGGCGCATCCGCGGTCGTTTCACCGCATCGGCAGACAATGCCGTTTCCAAAGAAACCAACCCGCCCCCTCCTCGCCCTGCTGCTGGCCTGCGCCAGCCACCCGGCACTGGCCGAAACGGCACCGGAAGCGGGCCCCCCTGCTTCAACCACCAGCTTCACCCCGGCAGACTTCGCCCGCTTCGCCCCCCGCAACGCGCGCGACATGCTCGAACGTGTCCCCGGTTTCGCCATCCGTCAGGAAGAGGACGCCCGCGGGCTGGGGCAGGCCAGCGGCAACGTGCTGGTCAATTCACAGCGCCTCTCGTCCAAATCCGACGATATCCTGACCCAGCTTTCGCGCATCCCCGCCGCCAGCGTGGAACGGATCGAACTGGTCGATGGCGCCACGCTCGATATCCCCGGCCTCACCGGACAGGTCGCCAATGTCATCGCCCGCACAGCCAGCTTCTCCGGCCAGTTCCGCTGGTCCCCTGAATTCCGCGCCCACTACGCCGACCCGCGCGTGACCAATGGCGAAATCTCCGTCTCCGGCCGCAAGGACTGGCTGGAATATACCCTCAGCCTCACCAACAATTCCAATCGCGGCGCGGCGGGCGGCCCCACCCGCATTACCGATGGCACCGGCACCCTGATCCAGACCCGCCATGATGTGGTAAAGGCCCGGCGCGATGATCCCAAGCTCGCCGTCCGCCTCGCCATCGATGGCCCCGGCTCCTCCACCGCCAACCTCAACGGATCATTCCAGCGCATCCCGCGCCAGTTCACCGAACATTCCGTGCGCACCAACACCGATGGCAACACCTCGGTCCGCGATCTGGATGACCGCGCCAGCGCGCGCAAATGGGAAATCGGCGGCGATTGGGAATTTCCCCTCGGCCCCGGCAGATTGAAACTCATCGGCCTCAACCGGCAGGAACACAAACCCTACAGCCAGTCGGTCATCACCACGGTTCCCAACACCACCCCCACCGGCGACCGCTACGCCGAAACCGGCGACAGTTCCGAACGCATCGCGCGGGCCGAATACACATGGAAACTGCTTGGCGCCGACTGGCAGCTTGCCGGTGAAGCCGCGTTCAACGCGCTCGATAACGTCGCCACGCTTGCCACGCTCGATCCCGATGGCCAGTTCATCGAAACCCCCTTTGCCGAAGGCACCGGCGGCGTGCGCGAAAGCCGCTACGACACCAGCCTGTCGTTCAGCCGCCCCTTGGCCAAAAACCTCACCCTGCAACTCATCGGCGGCGCGGAATGGTCCACCCTGCGCCAGACCGGCGTTCCCGCAGCCCAGAGCCAACCCCTAAGCCGCAGCTTCTTCCGCCCCAAAGGCTCGCTCTCGCTGGGCTGGAAAGCCTCCCCGCGCCTCGACGTCTCGCTCAAGATCAAGCGCTCGGTCGGCCAGCTTTCCTTCTACGATTTCCTCGCCCGCCGCTTTCTGGATGATGGTAACGCCAACTCCGGCAATGCCGATCTCGTGCCGCAACAGGACTGGTCCGCCGAACTCGAACTCAACCGCAATTTCGGCAAGCTCGGCTCAACCAAACTGCGCCTCGTCGCCCGCAATGTGCAGGATTACGTCACCGTCGTCCCCATCGGCGCATTCGGGGAATCGGTCGGCAACGTCAGCAGCGCCCGCGAACGCGCGCTCATCAGCACCACCACCGTCCAGTTCGACACATTGGGCTGGAAAGGCGCGCGCGCAGACCTCTACGTCGAACTCACCGATACCCGCCTGAAAGACCCGTTCGACCCGTCGCGCACCATCCCTTACGGCTTCCTGACCGACCGCTACTGGTCGATTACCTTCCGGCAGGATTTCCCCGGCACCGATTGGGCCGCCGGGGCCGATTACGAATACAACCACGCCACCCAATACCACCGCCGCTACGAACGCGGCCGCGATTTCGAAGGCCCGGTCTTTGCCGGGCTGTTCGTCGAACACAAGAACGTCGCCGGCCTCACCCTGCGCGCCGAAGCCCGCAACCTCCTCAACGGCCGCCAACGCTGGGACCGCGAAGTCTACGCCGCCCCCCGCCCCACCGGCCCCCTCGCCTTCACCGAACACCGCAACCGCCTGATCGGCCCGATCTTCTCGTTCACGGTGAAGGGGAATATTTGAGGTGTGGGGTAGGGGCGGATTTTTGCCAAATGGTAAGGCGGCATCGCTCCGCGAAAGCCATCAATGCTCGACGGCTGATTGCATGACCAGCATCTTACGCGCTAACTGCCTTTCATGCCTATTGTTGTAGATAGAGACGAACGCCGAGCACAGGTTGTGGCGATCGCCTTTGATCTGGTCGCTGACCGGGGTATTGAGGCGCTCACTTTTCGCGAAATCGCGGCTGCAGCTGGGTGCAGCACGTCCATCGTCTCGCACTATTTCGGCAACAAGAACGAGCTGCTGTTTTGCATATACCAAGTGGCAAACCAGCGTGCGACAGAGCGGCTGCTGGCAGCAAGAAAAAGCGGTGCAAGCGTCAAGGAGGCACTTGAGAGTGTACTACCGCTAAGCCCGGAATCGCAGCGCGACTGGCGCGTTTGGCTCGCATTCTGGGCGCGTGCGCACATTGATCCGACATACTTCGCGGAACGACGCCAAGCAGCAGAAAGCAGCCTTGCGCTCTATCGCGAAATGCTTGCCGAAAGCGGCACAACCAATTGGAATGAAGAATGGTTGGATCTAGCTGCCCGCCGTTTGCTCGCCGCGGTCGCAGGAATCGGTCTTGAAGCGTGTTTCGCCCCGGATGACTGGACACCTAACCGCATAAAAGCGGTTTTTTCTGCCGAGCTCGCCGCTCTGAGCGTTAACAATTGAATTGTTCGACCTGCTTAATGTGACAGGCGTCATAAATAAATTGCGGGGTTAGGTTCTCTTCCAACAAGGCACATCGCACTTGGCACGAAGCCAAGGCGCATCAGTGCCCACGGGAGAGAAGCGATGATCCGCCACGTGGTCATGATCAAGTTCAAGAAGGATGCTCCGCAGGAGAAGATCGACACCTTCCTGACCGAGGTGAAGAAGCTTTCGCACCTCAACCGTGAAGTGCGCGACTACAGCCACGGCATGTGCGTAAAGACGCGCTACCACTCGGGCGACTTCGACTTCGCCAACTGCTGCGACATCGACAGCTACGAGGCGATGGACCGCTACATGTCGCACTGGTCGCATTTGCGGATGACGCCCTACCTGCCGGACATTCTCGAAAACATGATCTCCTTCGATTGGGAGATCGACTACCATGGTCCGGAGTTCGACGAGAAGCTTGCCGCCGAGGAAGCCGAGCGGGAATCGGCTCGCGTGCTGCAGATGCATCCTGATCCGGACAAGGCCTATGTCCCCGAGGTACGCGGCCAAACGCGCGAACGTGCCCGTCAGATGTGCGATACGGTCGGGCTGATCTTGTCCGAGGACGAAGAAGAGATCATCGGTTCGGTCTGGGCTCCCAACCGCATCATGTTCGTCACCCCGGATGCCGGAACCGAAGTCACCAAGGGCAGCACGATCAAGATCGGCATTACAGGCAACTGGCTGACCGGGCCTGCCGTACCCGCCGGCGACGCGCCCGCCTGGTAAGCACGTCCCGCCAAGCCGCCACCCGGGAGCGCGTGATGAATCCGATGTCCGAAGCCTACGGCAAGGTCGCAGAGAAGCTCCTCGAATTTGTCGAGGAGCGGACCACGGACCAGACCGGCGAAACGCTGAGGGTTCCCGCCTCGGCTTACCTCGACGCCGAGCAATGGCAGAAAGAGATCGACCTGATCTTCAAGCGCCTGCCGCTCATGCTTGCGCTCAGCATCGAGTTGCCGGCGAACGGCGACTACAAGGCAATGGAACCGCTGGGCATTCCCGTGCTCATTGCTCGCGGCAGTGACGGAACGGCGCGCGCCTTCCTCAACGTCTGCCGACACCGGGCAATGAAGCTTTTGGATCCCGGATCGGGCAACTGCAGTCGCTTCTCCTGTCCCTATCATGGCTGGACCTACAGCAACGACGGCCGGCTGCTGGGGGTGGCGGAGGCGAGCACCTTCGGCGAGGTGGACAAGCGCGTCCTCGGATTGACCGAACTTCCGTGCCAGGAAGTCGCGGGCATGATCTTCGTCATCCTGACGCCGGAGATCCCGATCGATGTTGCTACGTTCCTCGGCGGAATGCTTGAGGACCTCGCCGCCCTGAAGCTCGAGAACTGGTACTTCCATAAAGCGCGGAGCATGGAAGGGGCGAACTGGAAAGTCGCTTACGACGGCTTTCTCGAAGGCTATCACTTCCAGGCGGCGCACCCCGAGACAGTCACGCCGCGCACCCCTTCGAACCGTGCTTATTACGAGGCTTTCGGCCCGCACATCCGGCTCGGCTACCCGCAGCACCGGATTGTCGAGTTGCGCGATCTGCCCCGCGAGGAATGGGGGGCGCGGGAGAATCTCAACTACGACTTCATCCGGATGCTTTTCCCGAACTTCGCGATGTTTCTCGCTCCAGAGATGTGTCAGGTCGCGCAGCTCTTTCCCGGCAAGATCCCCGGCACCAACGTCACGGTGATGAACTACATCTTTCCGCAGGCACCAGCCGATGAGGCAGCGTTGAAGTCGCTCGACGAGATGTGCGACTTCTTCTTCGACGTCGTCGAGCGCGAGGATTACCACATGGGCCTGCGCGTGCAGCAAGGCCTTGCGGCCGTGCCGTTTTCCGATGTCATCTTCGGCCGTAACGAGCTCGGCAACCAATACTTCCACAAATGGGTGGACTACTACCTTGCAGAAGGTGCGCTCCCCCCGCCTACCCTTCGCAGCGCCACTGTTGGAGACGCTTCATGATCATTCTCGCAGGCCACCTAAAGACCAGCCCCGACCTTGTCGACGAACTGCTCGCAGCTCTCGACTCGCTGCTCGAGGACACGCGCAAGGAGCAAGGCTGCCTAGACTACCACTTCGCCATCGAAGACCGGAATGCCGGATCAATTCTCGTATATGAGCGCTGGAGCGACCAAGACGCGTTGAACGCCCACCTCGCCTTGCCCGCGATCGGCGCAGTTCTAGGCGGCTGGGCCGACAAGATCGAGATAGCGGTCCGCAAGTTCGACGCCGCGAATGAGCGCGGTTTCACAGAGTAAGATGCAGCAGGCTGCAACGCAGTCGGCGACCGTGCCCCGGCGATCTGGTCCCCGTCGATGGCGAACAGGTAGCGCAAGTCTACGAGGCTGCCGGGGAAATTGCCGACAAGGTGGCTTGTGACGATGATCCGCCCATCGTGCTGCGCCAGTGCGAAAGGTTCGACCGTGTAGGTGTATTGGGTGGAGGCATTTGCAATCCACTGCTGGATCGCCTCGCGCCCGGCATACGTGTTGCCTTCGTCGATAACGACCGCATTGGAGGCGAAACCCCGTGTTCCTGCCGATCTGGCCCGCCATGCCTGCATTCGAACTCGGCTGCCCAATGGCGCGCTGCTGCGCTGGCAATTCGAAGTGGAAGGCAGGCCGCTGCAAGTGGATGTCGATGGTCCGCTCACGCTGGACGAAGCCAGTTTGGCGCGGATCGCGGTGCTCGCCGCTGTCGGAATCGGCTATTTCATGGAATCCGACGTGCGCGAGGATATCGCGGCAGGAAGGCTGGTGCGGCTGCTGACGGACTGGACGCCGCCGCTCGCCCCCGCTTTGTCTCTACTACCCCAGTCGCCGCAATCCGCCCACGGCTTTCAAGGTGTTCGCCGATCACGCGCGTGAGTTGGCACGGGCGAGATCTACATAACAGGCAAAAACCCGGTCAGCGGTACGGCTAACCGGGCCTTGGTATGCAACGTATTACGCTCCGGTCGTCACCTCTAGGCGGACCTCAATGTTCCTGCGCACCGCATGGTAATAGGGGCAGACGGTATGATGTTGCCGAACTGCTTGGCTACAGTTCCATCAGGACCTTTACCCGCTGGCATGGCCAGATATTTGGCATGACCCCGCGTCAAGACAAAAAGGCGCATGAAGGTTAATACGGGCAATATCTCCAATTCACGATTCTTGATTGACGCGGAAGACGCCGCCATCAACCCAGTCATGCGCTCAATTTTGACGTGATCGATTCTTGCCGTTCGTTCAGCACGCTGTAGCAATGGCGGAAAGACTTGGGTTGGGGCTTAACGGCCGTTTCCTTAAAACATGTTCTGCGGGAGCTTTTCCCCAATACCGGGCACTCAGCGCTTGCGGCTCTGGCCGCAAAGGCTGGCTGGATGAGCCTCAATCGCAAATATCTACAACGGCTTGGTTTGATACCGGTGGCCACACAAATCGGACGCCAACATCTTGCCGAATAGCACGCGATATTGGCGTGACAAATTGAAGCCCTCCGACTAGCGCGCCGCGTGTGCGAACGATGCAAGCCTTGATTCTGCGGTGCCCTGGCGCGGCCCTAGCCTTGGCCGTGCTGGCGCTTTGCATGAAGGTTGTTGTGCCATCGGGCATGATGATCGATCTGCATGCGAAGGTCCTGACCATCGAAGTGTGTCAGGATTCTCTTGGCGCATTGACCAAGACGCAGATCGTGGTTCCGACAAAGTCGGGTGGCAAGAACAAGCCTGATGGCAAGCATCAGGGCACCTGCCCGTTCACATCGCTCAACGGTGCGCTGATCGGAGGGGCCGATCCCGCCCTGCTGCTGCTGGCGCTGACGTTTATTCTGGCGCTCGCTTTCACGCCGGTGAGCGTGGCATGCCCACGGCGGCCAGCCTATTTCTACCCTCCCTTGCGCGGGCCTCCCGCACTGGCTTGATGATCTGACCCGCTGCTGCGGGCCAACAGATCATGCGCCGTCACTGCCCCCTCATCGTGGGTCTGCAACAGACCACATCATGTTGGCTGAGCGCGACTGTGGCGCATCTTTCACACTTCAAGACCAGTTTGATATTCAAGGAAAACTTCATGCGAAGTTCATGGATTGCGCTGTCCGCAGCGCTGGCCGTTTCAGCCCCCGCTTTGGCTGCTGAGGGAGAAACACAAAATCAGCCTCCTGCCGATGCGGTTGCGGCAGATGACGCCAATAGCGCGACAATTCTCGTAGTAGGACAGACCGATGCACCGATCACGGTTGTGCCGCGCGGGCTTTCGGTCTCGCTCGACAAGGAAAACTTCGATGCGATCAATGCGATCAACGTCGAAGACCTGATGAAGTACACGCCAAACTTCTTCGTGCGAAAACGCTTCGCCGGTGATGACAATGCCGTGGTGGCGATGCGCGGGGCCAACACCGTGCAATCCGCGCGGACGATCGTGATGGTCGACGGATTTGTCGTCTCCAACTTCCTCGGCAACCGCTTCGACTTTCCGCCAAAATGGAACGTGGTCGGCCCTGCCGAAGTGCGCCAGTTCGATATTGTCTACGGCCCCTATTCCGCCCGCTATGGCGGCAATTCGATGGGCGGGGTAATTTCGGTGACCACGCAGGAGCCGACCGAGACTTCGGCCTATGCCAGTGCCCAGACCTTTATCATGCCGTTCAAGGAATATGGCTTCGACCAGACGTTCACGGGCTACAGCCTCGAAGGCGGCATCAACTGGAAGCAGAAGGACGGCCCGTTCTCGATCCGCCTATCCGGGCGGCATTTTGAAAACACCGGCCAGTCGATGACCTACAATCTGCTGACCGCCGCTACCGGAAACGGCGCGGCGACAGCGGTTACGGGCGCGTTTGACGATCCGCGGCTGGCAACGCCGGTATTCGGCGCGGCCTCGCCGGTTGATGTCACGCAGGATCAAGTCCGCTTGCGCGTGGGTTTTGAAACAGCCGGTGGCTGGAACATCGATGCGCTCGGCGTCCTGTGGAAGAGCAAGCAGGTGCTGACCGACACGCGCAGCTTCCTGGTCAATGCCGCCACGGGTGCGCCGGTCTATCAGGGCCGCGTGACCTTCGGGGGCAAGACCTGGAACGCGACCGGGCTTACCCTGTCGACATCGGAGCGGACCGAATATCTTGCGGGGCTGAAACTGGCCGGGCCGCTGGCGGGCTGGGATGTGGCGCTCAACCTTTCCCGGTTCTGGATTCCCGATCAGGACGGTCGGACATCGACCAACTACGCCACGGGCACAGCGAATGGCGCGGGCACCAATACGCTGGGCAACACGCCGGGCTGGTACACCGGAGATCTGGTGATCGAACGGCGCCTGGGTGCGCACAAGGTGGCGTTCGGTGCAAATGCCAACCTCTATGAAACCTCGACCGACACCTTCTCGACCGCCAATTGGCGCGAGGCGACCTCACCGGTCTTCACCGCCGCAACTTATGGGAAGACCAGCCTGTGGGGTCTATGGCTGGAAGACGCGATCGATGTGGGCGCAGACTGGGTGCTGACCGGCGGCCTACGCTATGATCGCTGGCGGGCATTCGATGGCGGCATTGCCAAGCCCTTTGCCGGCGTGCGCAAGGATGATCGCTATCCCAGCCGTAGCGATGACAGCTTCAGCCCCAAACTCAGCCTGCAGGGCAAGCTGGCACCGCGCCTTGACGTGCAGGTAAGCCTCGGGCTGGCGACACGCTTCCCCACCGTGGGTGAACTGTTCCAGGGCCGGTTTGATGATATCGCGCAGGCCATTGATCCGCAAAGCTTCGATCCCAACCTGAAGGCCGAAAAGTCGAAGGATGCCAACCTGATCCTCCGCTATGACGCAGGCAAGGTGCGGGTCACCGGCAGCGCGTTCTACCAGATGATCGATGATGCGATCTTCAGCTTCAACGGCCTCAACCAGTTCGGCACGGTCATTTCCAGCTACAAGAACGTGGACGAGGTGGAGCAGTACGGATTGGAGCTGATCGCGGAAGCCCGCGACATCCTGCCCGGCCTGGATATCGACGCCAACGTGGCGTGGATCAGCGCCAAGACGATCCGCAACGATGCCAATCCCGCGGCAGAGGGCGTGCAATTCCCGCGCATCCCGAAATGGCGGGCCAATGGCAATATCCGCTATCAACTGGCCAAACCGGTCAAGGCCTCGCTTGGCTGGCGCTACGGCTCGCGGCCCAATTCCGATCTGTTCGGGCTGGTCCGTGGCCGCGCTTTCGGCTTCCAGAGCGAATACCTGCTGTTTGACACGCGCCTGTCCTGGGCCGTGCTCGACAATGTCGAGCTGAGCGCCGGGATCGACAACCTGTTCAACTACAAGGCCTACGTTGCGCATCCGCTGCCGCAGCGCACCTTTGTGGTCGACCTCAAGACGAAGTGGTAATGGCCATGCCCCCTTCAGCACAGATTTCACCGGCCCCGGATAAGCCGACTTCACACAAGGCTGCCTTCTATCGCACGATCTGGCGGTGGCATTTCTATGCCGGCGTGTTCGTTGTGCCCATGGTGCTGATCCTGTCGCTGACGGGGGCAGCCTACCTGTTCAAACCGCAAGTAGAACGCTGGGAAGAGCGCGCGTGGCAGGGATTACCCACGGCTGGCGCGGTAACTCCTGAAGCGCAAGTGAGCGCTGCCCTCGCAGCTTTGCCAGGTGCAAAGTTCCATTCCTATCGCCTGCCGCAACAGCCGGGCGATGCGGCCATGATCCACGTCGGTCTATCCGGCGCTGAAGGCGGCAAGGCCAAGGCGATGCGCGATGTCTTCGTCTCGCCGCAAGGCCAGGTCGTCGGCGTTCTCGATCCCGAATGGCGGATCATGGAAATCGCGCACGACATCCATGGCCAGCTTCTGCTGGGCAAGCGCGGCAGCTGGCTGGTGGAGCTGGCGGCGAGCTGGGCCATCGTGATGATCCTGACCGGCCTTTATCTATGGTGGCCGCGCGGTCGCGGTGTCGCAGGCGTGCTGTGGCCGCGGCTGTCAGCCGGGTCGCGCACGGCATGGCGGGATGTGCATGCCGTCACCGGTTTCTGGGTGTCCGGGCTGGCGATGGTGCTGCTCCTCACCGGTCTGCCCTGGGCCGATGTCTGGGGCAGTGCCTTCAAAGCCGTGCGTGCCGAGATGGGTTGGGTGAAAGGAAAGCAGGACTGGACAATCGGCGGTGCGGCTCCGGCATCTGACGAACACGCACAACATGCCGAACACGATCACGCGGCAATGATGGCCATGAATGGCCAAATGCCCGGTATGGATCATGATATGGCCAACACGACACCCGCCATCACCCTGTCCGAAGTGGTCCGACGGGCGCAGCGTGAACACCTTGCCTTTCCCGCGATCATTACTCCGCCCGGAGCGCCGGGGCGGTTCGGACGCGCGGGTGGCGATAACTGGACCCTGCGATCAGACAGCCAGAACCGCCCCCTGCGCACGACCATCACTCTGGACAAGCAGACCGGCCGCGAATTGTCACGAGAGACGTTTGCCGATGGCCACCCCATCGATCGCGTGGTCGGCTATGGCGTTGCCTGGCACGAAGGGCAGCTGTTCGGCTGGGTCAATCAATTGATCGGCGTGCTCACCGCGCTGATGCTGGCAACGCTTTCTATCAGCGGGTTCGTGATGTGGCGCAAACGCAAGCCCGATCAGGGCCTTGGCGCACCACCGATGCCCAAGGAAAAAGTGATGGCCAAGCTGGTGCCAGTGCTTCTCATTCTCGCAGTTCTGCTTCCGCTGCTTGCTGTATCGCTCGTGGTCGTGGCAATTCTTGAGAAGCTCGTACTCCCTCGCACGCCAAAACTTGCTATATGGCTGGGTTTGCAAAATCATGTTGAACGGACATGATTGTTGTCTGCTCGTTCTGACCAGCTTGAGGGAACGCAGGCAGTCTGCATATTGAACGGTGTTGGCGCGCAAAGCTGGCTGTCCGCTTCGGAACGCCCCACCGGCCCCCTCGCCTTCACCGAACACCGCAACCGCCTGATCGGCCCGATCTTCTCGTTCAGCGTGAAGGGGAATATCTAACGCTCGTGATGGATGATCCGCAGATTGCGGAAATGGGCCACAGTTCCCGTCTCGACCCACAGGCCAATACCGCCGCGCTGCTGTGCCCCATGCTTCAGATCATTGACGATCAGCACCGGCGATGGCCGGTTGTCCAGAAACAGCATCGCCCTGTTTCCTACCACTTCCACCCGCATCTTCACCCAGCGCCCCGGCGCAATATCAGCCGCCGTTTCATAACGTTCCGGGCTTTCCCGCCGCAGCCGGTCAAACCGCCATTCGGGAAAGGCAACATACTGGACCGAATGGTTGCGTCGCACCTGATCGTCGGCAACGCCATTGGTCGGGCGCAGATAAATACTTTCGAACCGGCCTCCATTCACACGAAACGCCAGCCCCACAAAGGCACGGGCAAATTCCGGCGCGCCTTGCGCCAGTTCACCCTTCACTTCCACCTCGATCACGCCATCGGCAAAATCGACCGGCAGCAGCGCCATGAAGTCACGATCCGCCAACGGCGCCTTTGCAGGATCTTGCCAATACAGGCGCGGAAGAGCGACCCGCCACCCTTCATCGTCCTGCGTCAATTCAACGCCATTTACCGTGAAGTCGGTAAAATGCGGCTCTGGTTGCGGCGGTGTTGCCCCCATCAGGATGCCAGCCGCCAAAATCAAAGTCGCAGCAGACCATCGCATCATCATTTACCGCCAGCCTTGGCCGTATCTTCGCCCAACGCAGCATCCGCCGCAGCCTGCACCGCAAGGACTTCCGGCCACACCGCAAAGGAATCCGTCTGTCGGTTGATGAACACCAGCCCATACCGTCCGGTGGGCATATCGACCCACGGATATGTGCCAAACGCGCCGATGCTTGAACTGCGGGTGCAATGGCCCTTCGCGTCCCACGTCTCGCACCAGTTGCCCAAACCGTAGTGGGCCTTCTCCAGCAGAGCAGCGTTCGTCGGCAGCATCTTTGCTGCCGCCGTCTGGTCGGTCATCATTTCGGCAACCGCCTTTTCCGAAAGCACGCGACGGCCTTCATATTGCCCCTTCTGGCTCAACATCTTCACAAAGCGCACATAATCGTCAGCCGTGCCTATCGCCCCGCCTTGCAGAACCGGATTGCGCGTTTCGGCTGCGGGCGGGATTGCATCACCAAATTTCAGATGCGCCCATTGCGTGCCAGTCATGCCCAGCGGGCGGGCGATGCGCGACTGGAACACCTCTTCCCATGTCTGGCCGGTCACCGCTTCGGCTACGGCCCCTACCACCTGAAACCCCGGCCCGCCATAATTGAACACCACACCGGGCGTTGTGGCAAGCGGACGTGCCAGCACTTCGTCCGCCGACTGGCGCAGCGTGATGCGATGATCCTGTTTAAGATCATACAGTTCGCCAAGACCGCCCGCCACGCCCGATGTCTGCGCCAGCAACTGCCGCAGCGTCACTTTGTCCGCTGCTCCCTTCACGCCGCGCAGCCATGTCGAAACCGGCTGGTCCAGCGTCAGCTTGCCTTCATCCACCAATGCCATGACCGTGGCTGCTACCAGCCATTTTGACGCAGATGCGATGGGATACCGGGTATCGGCAGCAATCTGGCCGACATCGGCCCGCACGGCTTCATGCCCCGGCCCACCGAACACCACGGTAACCCCCGGCGTGCCTTTGGCGATCATCGCGTCAACAGCCACTTGCGCCGCAGGCGGCAGAGCCGTCGCTGCAGGCGCTTCAGCGGCATGGGCCACCCCCAGCGGCACGGCGCTGGCCAGAAGGACGGAAAGAAGGGCAAAATGGCGCACGGAGGAATCCTTGAAAATGCCATGGATCGGCTTGGCCGCATTTGTGCCACCAATCACTTCTTGACGGAATTGGGCCATTCGTCCGAATAATGCGGACATTATGTCCGCATTTAGTCTGGAATCCCTCTCAGGGCTCACCGCTTTTGTCACATCGGTCGATACTGGCGGCTTCGCGCCTGCGGGCCGGACGCTGGGCCTTTCGGCATCAGCCGTGGGCAAAGCGGTTGCCCGTCTGGAAACACGTCTGGGAGTGCGATTGCTGATCCGCACCACCCGCCACCTTTCGATGACCTATGAAGGCGAAGAACTATACGCCCGCGCCACGCGCCTGATCGATGACTTACGCGAAATTGAAACCATGCTGGGCGATCAGGCACAGGCTCCGGTAGGCCGCGTGCGCGTCAGCCTGCCTGCCGCGCTTGGCCGCATGGTGGTGCTTCCGCGCCTTGCCCAATTCTGCGAAGACCACACTGGCATCGAACTGGATATCGGGCTGGATGACCGCAAGGTCGATCTGGTCGAAGGCGGGTTCGATCTCGCCGTTCGCACAGGATCGCTGGACAACAGCGGGTTGATTGCCACCAAACTTTCCGAACATCGCTTCATTCTTTGTGCCGCACCGTCCTATCTGTACCGCTTTGGCGAACCTGCATCACCAGATGAACTGGGCCGGCATCGCTGCATCCGGTTCCGCTATCCCTCCACGGGCCTGCTTGAACGCTGGGTATTTGATAGCCGGGAACTTGATCGTGAACTCGGATCTGGCCCGACGTTCAATGATAGCGAAGCGGTCGTTCTGGCCGCGATTGCAGGCATGGGGCTTGCGCAATTGCCCGACTATACAGCGCGGAGTGCGCTCTTGTCGGGCCAACTCGTCCCCCTGTTTTCACACCATCACTGCGTTCGCGGCAATATTTGGCTGGTGCGCCCATCGCATCGGGCAACGCCGCTGCGGGTGCAGGTGTTCGCGCGCTTCCTTGCCAATGTTATCGAATCCCACGCCCAGCAGTAAAACCCACCAAACCCACCTCACCGCAAAACACCCGCAAGGACTAGACTTCGCCCCCAAGCCCGCGCAATGACTCCTCCCCATGTGGCAGCTTTATCAATTCCCCCTGTGCCCGTTCAGCCGCAAGGTGCGCCTGCTCCTTTCGGAAAAGGGCGTGGCCTATGATCTTGTGCGCGAAAATCCGTGGGATCGGCGTGAGGGGTTTGGCCATCTCAGCCCGGCCTATCGCACGCCTGCGGTGCACAACACCGAACGCGGCATCAGTCTGGCGGACAGCCGGGCGATCTGTGAATATTTCGAAGAAACGGTCGATAAATCGCCGATGATAAACGGCACGGCGGTCAACCGCGCCGAAATCCGCCGTCTTGTCGCGCTGTTCGATGAAAGCTTCTATGCCGATGTCACCGCGCCCCTGCTGGAAGAGCGGATGAAGAAGCGCCTCGTCTATCGCAGCCCGCCCGACAGCAAGCGCCTGCGCGAAGCCATGCGGCTGGCCGACGAACATCTCGATTATGTCGATTACCTGATCGACAACCGCCCATGGCTGGCAGGGTCCACCATGAGCCTTGCCGACCTTGCCGCCGCCGCGCAGATTTCGGTGGCGGATTACCTTGGCGGTATCGACTGGTCGGGCCACGAACAGGCGCGCGGGTGGTATTCGGTGTTCAAAAGCCGCCCCAGCTTCCGCCCCCTGCTGGCCGAACGCATGGACGTGATCCAGCCCCCCAGCCACTACGCCGACGTAAACGCCTGAGGGGGCTAGGGTCAGGGCCTGACACGGCGAATTGTTCACGGACGCGAAAAAGCGCTGTCCTACAAGGTGCGCCCCGGCTTACCCTCCGGGCCATGCTGAAACGCCGCCAACCCCTTGCAATCGGACACAAAAAAGGGGGAGAAAACCGGGTCCGGCTTTCTCCCCCTGGACTGTGTAAACAGTGTAAACCCCCGGCGGCGAATCAGGCCGCCTTGGCCTTCACCCCAAACCGCCCGAACTTGCGATACCGCGTCATCCAGCGGTCCAGGAACAGGCCCATCGGGCGCGGCGAAACGCCCAGCGCCTCGATCCCCGGCAGCACGCCGCCCGCCACATTCCCCGCCACCAGCAACTTCCACTGGTCGGTCGTGATCGGCGCGCCCGGCAGCCACCCGGTCGCCGCCGCAATCAGCCCGGAAACCGCATCGGGCAATTCGGCCAGCACCGGCGAACGGTCCGCCGCCTTGGCAATCCGGCGGTTCAGCTCGCCCATGGTCACCACTTCCGGCCCGGCCAGCTCATACGTCTTGCCCGCATGCGCGGCAGGGGCCGCCAGCACATTGGCCACCGCTTCTGCCGCATCGTCCACGAACACCGGCTGCAACTTCGCCTCAGGCCCGAACACCGGCAGCACCGGCAGCTTGGCCATCAGCGCGCCGAACATGTTCAGGAACTTGTCATCCTCGCCGAACAGGATCGACGGACGCAGGATGGTCGCCGCCGGGAACGCGCCCAGCACCGCTGCCTCACCCTCGGCCTTGGTCCGCGCATAGGCCACATCGGACCCCGCATCGGCTCCCAGCGCCGAAACATGCACAAACGCCACCGCGCCCGCCGCCTTCGCCGCTTCGGCCACACGGGCAACGCCAGCGCCCTGCAGCGAATCAAGGTCACCTGCAAATGCGCCAACCAGATTCACCACCGCGTCCACGCCCACCAGCGCCTTGGCCACGGTCTGCGGCTTCAGCACATCGACCGCCACAAACTGCGTCTGCCCCAGCCCGCCCAGCGGCTTCAGCCGGAAAGCCCGTTCAGGATGGCGGCTGCACACCCGCAACCGCGCGCCACGCGCCAGCAACTCTTGCGCAATGTGCGTGCCCAAAAAGCCGCTACCGCCCACCAGCGCCACCAGCATGCCATCCAGATCGCGCGCCCTGCCGTTTGCCATAAACCCGAATCCCATGGTCAAAGTCCAAAACCCGCACTGCAAGCGCGGAAATCCAGCGCCGCCTTTGGCACAGCACCCCTCACGCTTTCAATGCCGAACAGCCGCGGATCGCCGTCTTTCACAAAAAGACTCATAAAAGTGAAAATTGCCCCGTTGACACCCCGCCCCCCATCCCATAGAGGCGCCCTCCTACCCGGCGAGCAGCGCTTCGGCTCACTCGCTCCGTGCCCAGATGGCGGAATTGGTAGACGCACCAGCTTCAGGTGCTGGCGCTCGCAAGGGCGTGGAGGTTCGAGTCCTCTTCTGGGCACCATTTTCTGCAAATAGCTGATAGCGAAAGAAAAACGCCTTCGGGCGCCCACTTTGCTGCGTCCCAGCGCTATCGGCGCTCTGCACATAATCTGCACATGATCGGCATGGAATCTTGACCAGTTCCGCCATCGTCGCCTGATGGCCTGCTGCCACAACACCGCCTGAAACAACCGGGATGGAGATTGGGCTGTGGCGTTTGCAAGCAGGCGGTGGAGGGGCGCGTGGACACTCAAGGTCGTTGTGGTGGCAGGAATTGTCGCGCTGGGCGATGTGCTGTTTTTCGAACTGGAGTTGTCTGGGGGGACTTTCGGGTTCTATGGGCTGGCGCTGTTGATGGCGCTGGCACTCGCGCAGCCTGCGGTGTTGGCGCAACGTCCTGCGGCAATCGCCCTGGGCTTCGCGGCGGTCTATGCGCTGGCCATGGCGTTCAGCCCCGGCCCGCTGGCGTGGCTGCTGTTCTGGACAGCGGCGGGCATGGCCACGCTGCTGCCGCGCACCCACGGATTTGACGATGGCTGGCGCTGGTTTCAGCGGTTGGCCTACCACGGCCTTGTCGCGCTGGCCGGGCCTGTCCCCGATCTTTGGCGACGGGCCAGAGCGGTAAAGCGGCGGGGGCACCGGCGCGCCGGGCTGCGCGATGTGGTTCCGGTGCTGATCCTGCCGTTGATCGGCACGGCCATGTTCTTCTGGTTGTTTGCCGCCGCCAACCCGGTGATCGAACGCTGGCTGGCAACGCTGAACGCCCCCGGTATCGACGCAACCATGGTTCTGCGCGCGCTGCTGTGGACGGTGTTGACATGGTTCGCATGGGGACTGCTGCGCCCCCACATGGCCCGGCGCGTGTTTGGCACGTTCGATGGCGATGGCAGCACGTCCATCCCCGGCATTTCCCCGGCTTCGGTCCTGCTGTCGCTGGTCCTGTTCAACGCCCTGTTCGTTGTGCAGAACGGCATGGACGCAGCGTGGCTGTGGGGATTGATGCCCCTGCCACAAGGCATGACGCTGGCAGAATATGCCCATCGCGGCGCCTATCCACTGGTGGTGACCGCGCTGCTGGCCGCGCTGTTCGTGCTAGTGGCGCTGCGCCCCGGATCAGCCCCCGCAGCCATCCCGGCGGTACGGCGGCTGGTGATGCTGTGGATCGCGCAGAACCTGTTTCTGGTTTACAACGCCGCGCTGCGCACCGTCGATTATGTCGAAGCCTTTTCTCTGACTGTGCTGCGCATTTCCGCGCTGTTGTGGATGGGGCTTGTTGCGCTTGGACTGGTGCTGGTGCTGTGGCGAATGCTGAAGGGCAAGCGCGCGGCTTGGCTCATCAACGCCAACCTTGCCGCTGCGGCTGCGGTGCTGACCATGGCTTGCTTTGTTGATCTGCGCACCGTCGCCGCGCGGTGGAACATTGCCCATGCCCGCGAAGTGGATGGCGATGGCGCGATGCTGGACCTGTGTTACCTTGATGGCCTTGGCGGATCGGCATTGCTGCCGCTGATCGAACTGGAAGGGCAGGCCTTGCCCGCCCCTTTGCACGATCAGGTCCGTCATGTGCGCCTGGCGGTGCATTACCGGCTGATCGATCAGGTCGCCCAAGGCGAATGGGACTGGCTTTCGCAGCGGCGGCTGAACGCGGCAGAGCGGATGCTGGGCGGCAAGATCGGCCCTCGCCCCGCCTTGGGCGGCATGATGTGCAACGGCCTGCCTTTCCCGCCGCAACCGGCGCCTCTCGCGCCACCGCCGGTCGAAGGGCAAACCGTTCCAGCAGCAAAGTTGACTGATGGAGAGGATCGTTGAACAACGCCGCGATGCCGCGCACGGTCCTTCTTGTCGATGACGATCCGCATATCCGCGATGTTCTGGCCTTCGCTTTTGGCAAGGCGGGCATTGGCACGGTCCATGCGGCCGATGGCGAGGAAGCGCTGGCGCGCGTGGCCGAAAGCCCGCCCGATCTGGTGGTGCTGGACATCAACATGCCGCGCATGGACGGGCTTGAGGTATGTCGCCGGTTGCGCGCATCGGGCGATGTGCCCATCCTGTTCCTGTCATCGCGCGATGAAGAGATCGACCGCATTCTTGGCATCGAACTGGGCGGTGATGACTATGTGGTAAAACCGTTTTCCCCCCGCGAAGTGGTGGCCCGCGCCAGCGCCATCCTGCGCCGGGCAGGAGCGAAAGCTGCACCGCCCATGGCCCCGACACAGCCATTCCGGCACGGCGCGCTGATGATCGACCATGAAGCGTGGACCGCGCATTGGCAGAACGCTGCGGTGGACCTGACCGTGACAGAGTTCACCTTGCTAAAGGCGCTGGCTTCAGGCCCGGCGCGCATCTTTACCCGCGATCAATTGATCGATCAGTTGCACGGTCCGGGCTTTGCCGTCACCGACCGTACGATTGACAGCCACATCCGCAACCTGCGCCGCAAATTTGCCGACGCCGGTTGCCGTGATCTGATCGAAACCCGGCCCGGCATCGGCTATCGGCTTGGCGCTTGTCGGGATGAGAGCGGCAGTTGATCGATCCGGTCCGCACACTGGCGCGGCGCTTCTGGCCGGTCATGCGCCTGCGCTGGATATTCTTCGGCACCTTGCTGTTCGTCGCTGCCCTGCCGGGCTTTGCCGCGCTGGGCCTCAGGGTTTATGAAAACGCGCTGGTGCGCCGCACCGAAGCAGAAGTCAGCGCGCAGGCCGCATCGATTGCCGCCATGGCAGCGCTGCTGTGGCCCGATGCTCCGTCAGGCATCGCGCCGCCTGAAGCGCCATCCGCCCGCCCGGATTCCGGCGAACGCTATGAAGAAGCGCCTACCGGGATCGACCTCAGAAGTTCGCCCGTCCTGCCATCGCGTCCGGCTGCGGTGCAGGCGGCTACCGCGCCCGATGCCACGGCGCAGATCGTGGCCAACATTATCGCCCCCGCCATTGCCGAAACCAAGCGCACCACGCTGGCTGCAATCCTGCTGGTGGACTGCAATGGCGTGCTGTTGGGCGGGCCAGAGGCGGGGCGCAGCCTTGCCGCCCTGCCTGAAGTTCGCGCAGCGCTGACCGGCGCTGCAACCACCGTGCTGCGCCACAATGACAGTTACAGCCAGTCCTCGCCGCTGGAATGGATCAGTCGGGGCACCTCGATCCGCCTGCACCATGCACGGCCCATCATGGTCGGCGGCAAAGTCGTCGGCGGGGTGCTGGTTTCGCGCAGCCCCGCCGCGCTGTTTCGCGGCATGTGGGAAGATGCGGGCAAGATTGCCGCCGGAACGCTGTCCATCCTGGGCCTGCTGATCGCGCTTAGCGCGGTTCTGGCGCGGGCCATCGTCCGCCCGGTTGAACGGTTGAGCCGCGCCGCCCGCGCGCTGGCTTCCGGGCAGGATGCCTCACCCCGGCGTCCCACGCTGGAAGTGCGCGAGATCCGCAGCCTCTATGATGATTTCGCCACGATGGCCGCCAGCATTGCCCGCCGGTCGCGCTACCTGCGCGATTTTGCCGCCTCGCTCAGCCATGAATTCAAGACGCCGCTGGCGGGACTGCGCGGCGGGATAGAACTGTTACAGGATCACGGCGCAGACATGACTGCGCAGGAGCGCAACCGTTTTCTGGCCAACATGGCCGGCGATGCAGACCGCCTTTCGCGGTTGGTCAGCCGGTTGATGGAAATGGCGCAGGCCGACATGCGCGGCGGCGCGGTGGAAGGCCCGGCCCCGCTGGCCCCCATCCTTGCCCGGCTGGCCGATGGCATGGCGCGCGATGATTTCACCATCGAACTGTCCTGTCCCGCCGATATGCCGCTGCTGGCCATCGAAAGCGCAGCGCTCGAAACGGTGCTGGCCACGCTGATCGAAAACGCACGGCAGGCAGGGGCAGGCCATCTGATGATCGCGGCCAGCCTTGCCGAAGGTCTGGGCTGCATCACGCTGGCCGACGATGGCCCCGGCATTCCCGCCGCTGACCGGGACCGCATCTTCGACCCGTTCTTCACCACCCGGCGCAGCGCAGGTGGCACCGGACTTGGCCTGCCCATCGCCCGCGCCTTGGTGGAAAATCGCAAGGGATCGCTGCACCTTGCATCGCCGGGCAAAGGGGCAACCTTTGAACTGCGCCTGCCGATGGCGGCCTGAACGCGCCTATTCCCCTTTTCAACCTCGATTACCCGCGTTATCGACGCAGGTGAAAACCGGGGCAAAGCAACCTCCCGGTCAGGCTGGTCCACGGCCCAAGCGTTGCCTGTTTCGCCCGCTTTTGCGGGCCGCAGGTATTGGGCCAATGCATGCAGACGTCTTCTCCTTCTCCCTCGTTTGATGAACTGGTGCGCGTTTCCGCGCGGATCGGCTGCCTCAGCTTTGGCGGTCCGGCCGGGCAAATCGCGCTGATGCACCGCGAAATCGTCGAGGAACGCGGCTGGGTCAGCGAAGAGCAATTCCTTCACGCGCTGAACTTCTGCCACTTCCTGCCGGGGCCAGAAGCGCAGCAGCTTGCCACATGGATCGGCTGGAAACTCCATGGCACCAAGGGTGGCCTTGCCATGGGGCTGCTGTTCGTCATTCCCGGCGCGCTGGTGATCCTTGGCCTGTCCGTGCTTTATGGCTTTGCCGCCAATGTCGGCTGGTTCGAGGCGCTGTTTCTGGGGTTCAAGGCGGCGGTGCTGGCCATCGTGGCGCAGGCTCTGCTGCGCATTGCGGGCCGCGCGCTGCAAACGTCGCTGAAAAAGGCGCTGGCCGTGACGGCGTTCATCGCACTTGCGGTATTCTCGTTGCCGTTCCCCTTGGTTGTGCTGGGCGCGGGGCTGATGGGCATGGCTGCGGCGGCGGTGAAGCCTGAACTGCTGGGCATTGCGCCTGCAAAAGCCGCGCCGCCCACCACACCGCGCCCATGGGCGGCCACGCTGAGGGTCATCATCGTCGGCGCGGCAATCTGGGCCGCACCGCTGGCGCTGGTGCTGGGCCTGCTTGGCCCGGATCATGTGCTGTGGAAGGTCGGTCTGTTCTTCTCCAAACTGGCTGTTGTCACGTTCGGCGGGGCCTATGCGGTGCTGTCGTATATGGCGCAGCAGGCTGTGCAGGGCTTTGGCTGGCTCAGCGCGGGCGAAATGGCCGATGGGCTGGGCCTTGCCGAAACCACGCCGGGACCGCTCATCATGGTCACGCAGTTCGTCGGCTATATCGCGGGCTTGCGCGCGCCTGATCCGTTTACTCCGCTGATGGCAGGCATTCTTGCCGCGGCGCTGACCACATGGGTCACGTTCGTCCCCTGCTTCGTGTGGATCTTCGCCTTCGCGCCGTGGATCGAACGGCTGGACAACGCGCGCAAACTGAAAGGCGGGCTGGCGGCCGTCACGGCGGCCATCGTCGGCGTCATCGCCAACCTGACGCTATGGTTTGCCATCCACGTCCTGTTCCGCGCGACCACGCAGGCCAGCTTTGGTCCCCTCGCCATGGAATTTCCCGTCCCCGCCAGCGTGGACTGGCGGGTCGGGGTTATCGCGGCAATGGCTGGCCTGCTGATCTTCCGGTTCAAGCTTGGCATTGCCCCGGTGCTGGGCCTGTGTGCCGCTGCCGGGCTAGTGGCATCGGCGCTTTAGTCGTCGACACCGATGTGATCGGCCAGTTCGCTGGCCGTGAACCCATGAGTATAGGACTGCGGGTCGAGCGGGAGCATCGTGGCGTTCCACGCCTCCCACTCGGCTTTCAGCGCGGCAAAAGCTGGCGCATTGCGGTCCTTCAGGTTGGCCCGTTCCAGCGGATCGGCGGCCACATCGAACAGAAACTCGTTCTCGCCAATCTTCAGATACTTCAGGTTGCCGCGCCGTGCGGCCCGCTGCGCATGGTTCTTGTATCGCCAGAACAGCGTGCGTTCGCCCAGAGCGCCACCGCGCAGCGCCGGGGCAATATCCACCCCGTCGCTGGGGAATTGCGCGTCGGGCGCGGCACCGGCGGCGGCAGTGAACGTGGGCAGCCAGTCCATTGATATGACCTGCGCGTCGCTGGTGCTGCCCGCCTTGGTCACGCCCGGCCAGCGGACGATGGCGGGAATGCGCAAACCGCCTTCCAGCAGCTCGGTCTTGCGCCCGCTGAACGGCCAAGTGTCGGAAAAGCGCTCGCCGCCATTGTCGCTGGTGAACACCACAATCGTATCGCCATCCACCCGCGCCGCGCGCAAGGCCTCAAGCACACGCCCGACCTGATAGTCCAGACGGCGCACCATCGCGGCATATGTCGCTGCCGTGCCGCCATCATAATGGAACAGCGCCTTGGGGTCTTTCGATTGCGCGATATGGGCCGATTCCGCCTCGTCCCCCGGCCCTTCCCATGGCCAGTGCGGCGCAGTAAAATGCAGGCTCATGAACCATGGCGCGCTGGCCGCCGATGCGGCGCGGATTTCCTCGATCGCGCGGTCAGCGATCAGGTCGGTGATATAGCCAGTCTTTTCCACCGGCGTCGGCCCATCCCACAGATCGGGACGCCCGCCGCTGGTCTGGTGAGTGTAATAATCCACCCCGCCGCTGCGAATGCCCCAGAAGGTCTGGTATCCGCTTTTCAGCGGGTCATAGTCGGGCAAGCTGCCCAAGTGCCACTTGCCGATCAGCGATGTGCGATAACCCGCCTTCGCCAGTTGCGACGGCAACGTAGGGTGCGATGGCGGCAGACCGATGTTCTGCCGGAACGCCAGCGGCTCTTCCAGCCCCACCGGCAAGCGATACTGATAGCGCCCGGTAATCAGGCCAACGCGCGTGGCCGTACAGACCGCGCTGTTGGCATAGGCATTGGTAAAGCGCAGGCCTTCTGTCGCCAGTCGGTCCAGCACCGGCGTTTCGAAATCGCGACGGCCATAGCAGGACAGGTCCGCATACCCCAGATCGTCGGCCATGATATATAGTATGTTGGGGCGGCGGCGCGGACTGCGCGCAACAGCGGGAACAGCCGCCGTGGCCAGCGCTGCCGCGGCCCCGCCAATCGTGGCGCGGCGGGTGATGCGAAACGAATCTTCATTGTCCGTCATGCGGAAATCCTTGCGTGCTGATACGTCCATGCCCGCGCGTGGTCGCATAAGGCGGCGCGATCCTAGCTTGGCAATCTGCAAAGTCTATCATTTGAATAGACTTTTGATGGGCCCGCCGAAAAGCTCTGCTTTCACGGCCAAAAGAGAAGCTCTGGCTTGACCTGAATGACTCAACCATATAAGTAGAGATTAACCCGCACGGCTCAACGGAGATCAGGCCGCCCGTGCATTAAGGGCCTGATCCGCGGCATTTGATCGGGAAGCAGCTTGCTCCGCGTTACCAACCGCTAAAGCGCGCGATGCTGGGGCGACAGCGCCAGGCATCGTGTTCCCTCAACCAAGAGGTGATACGATGCAGATCATGATGACCCGCGCCTGACGCGCACACCACCGCCCTTTTTCGTCCTTCCGCCACCCTGCACAGGCGCGGAAACGTAAGGCCGGTTATCCCTTCATAGCGCCAATCCATCGCGCATGGGGCCGCAAGGCTTTTTGCGCCGGAAGGAGTGCGTCATGCGCCCGCTAACCAGTTCCGATCTTGCGGAACTGGCTCGGTATCCTGCGTCCCTGCAACAGACCATCGTTGCACTTTGCGGCGTCGCCCCCGGCGGCACCGAACGCTTGGCCGTGCCCGTTCCCGCCACATCCCATCACCGTCCGCGCCGATAATCGGCGGCCAAAAACCTTCAAGGTTCAGGGAAATATTGCAAATGTCGAAGTCCGTTTCTTTCGCCCAGCGTCACCGCGTCCTCGCAGGCGTTGCCCTTTTCGCTCTGGTCGGTGCCCAGCCCGCGCTTGCGCAAACCCAGCCCGCGCCGGTCGATGACATCGCGCCGGAAGCCGCAGCAGATGCGGGCGGCGGCGATACCATCGTCGTCACCGCATCGCGCCGCCGTGATGAAAACGTACAGGACGTGCCCGTCGCCATCAGCGTCATCAGCGCCGCCGCGCTGGAACGGCGCGGCGATTACACGCTTGGCCAGATCCAGCAACAAGTGCCCAGCCTTCAGGTTTTCAGCTTCAACCCGCGCAACACCAACATCAACATCCGCGGCCTTGGCTCCAACGTCGCGCTGACCAACGATGGGCTGGAGAACGGCGTCGGCTTCTATATCGACAACGTCTATTACGGCCGCGTCGGGCTGTCGCAGTTCGATCTGGTCGATCTTCAGGGCATCGAAGTGCTGCGCGGCCCGCAAGGCACGCTGTTCGGCAAGAACACCACGTCGGGCGTCATCAACATCACGTCGAAAAAGCCCAGCTTCGAACCTGAAGCTTCGGGTGAGGCCAGCCTTGGCAATTACGGCTTCTATCAGCTCCGTGCCTCGGCATCGGCGGGCATCGTGCCCGATCTTCTGGCCGTGCGCGTGTCCGGCGCGATCAGCCAGAACAGCGGCTTCCTGTTCAACAAGACCACGAACCAGCGCGCGCAGAACTATTACAACGCCAGCGTGCGCGGCCAGTTGCTGTTCACGCCCGATCCCGATTTCGAAGTCCGCATCATCGGCGATTACGCCAAACAGACGCAGGACCATGTGCTGAACGTCTTTGCCGATCTGCACACCACTTATGCCAACGGCGCCACCATCGCCAACAACTTCGCCCAGCGCGCCGCCCGCTATCCCGGCTATACACTGCCATCGTTCCGCCCGTTTGACCGTGTGGGCGAGGCTGACAGCCACTACCAGTCGAACATGGCCGGATATGGCGTTTCGGGCGAAGTGAACTGGGATTTCGGCAACGCCGCGCTCACCTCGATCACTGCCTATCGCTGGTGGGACTGGAACCCCGCCAACGATGGCGACAGCACATCGCTGCCCGTCGTCACCAAGGCGCAGCAGGCCAACCGCCAGCGCCAGTTCAGCCAGGAACTGCGCCTTGCCTCAAAGGGTAACCGCACGCTCGATTACGTGGTCGGCGCTTATTACTTCTGGCAGGTTATTCGCGGCTATGGCGCATCAGCCTATGGCTCTGCCGCCGCGCTGTGGAACCGTCCGGGCACCTCGCCCTATACGCTGGCGCAGTGGAACACCGCGCTTGACGGGTTCGAAGCCAATTCCACGTCCAACCCGCAAACCCGCACGGTTGCCCTGTTCGGCCAGACCGACCTCCACCTGACTGATACCCTGACACTGACTACGGGCCTGCGCTGGACGCATGAGAAAAAGGAAGGCGCATTCAGCCAATATTGGGTGGCGGGCACCACGCCATCGGCTGCAGACCTTGCCGCCGTCACCGCCATCCGCAGCCAGTTCAACCCGGTCACCAGCTTCTCCACCCGATTTTCCGACAACAGCCTGTCCGGCCTCGTCACGCTGGGCTGGAAGATTTCGCCCGACGCCAATGTCTATGCCAGCTATTCGCGCGGCAACAAATCGGGCGGGCTGAACCTTACCAACCTGCCCACCGGTTTCACCGCCGATCAGGCCAGAGTGCGCCCGGAAAAGGTCGACGCCTTCGAACTCGGCTTCAAATCCCAGTTCCTCGATTCCCGCGCCACCTTCAACGCTGCCGCTTTCTGGACCGAAATCCGCGATTACCAGACCGCCATCACCGAACAGCTCGCCAACTCTGTCAACACCCGGCAATACATCGCCAACATCCCCAAAGTGCGCTCACGCGGGGTCGAAGGCGACCTGTCGGTCAGCCTCTCCGATAACTTCGCCTTCAATACCTCGGCCAGCTATACCGACGCTGTTTACGTCGATTACGCCAATGCCCCGCAAGCGGTCGAATACCTCAACCTTGGCGGCATTCAGGATCTGTCGGGCAAACCGCTGCCGGGCGTGCCCAAATTCGCGTGGTCGGTGGGGGCCGATGCCAATGCGCCGCTGGGCGATTTGGGCGGGCGCGAAATCGGCCTCTACGCCCATGCCGATTACGCCCACCGGTCCAGCTTCAATACCTCGGCCACCAATTCCGCATGGGCGCAAGTGCCGGGCTATGGCGTGGCCAATGCACGCATCGGGCTGAAAACCGATGACGGCCTGTGGGATCTGTCGCTCTGGGCCAAGAACCTGTTCGACAAAGACTATTTCCTCAACCTCTCCGCCGCCAACACCGGCGCGGTCACGTCGCAAATTGGTGAGCCGCGCACTTACGGCGTCACCTTGCGCACCCGGCTGTGAAAGGAACGGTGATGACGGGTCGACCTGCAAATACCGCACAATTCCTCAGGCTGGGCGCCGTCTATGTGCCGCTCGTCGCCGCGGCCCAGCCGGTCGCCGCATGGCTCCCCGCCATCCTCTCGCGCGATTTCGGCGTGCCGCTGGCGCTGGTCGGGGCGCTCTATCTGGTCGGGCAACTGCTCAACTCGGTGCTCGATCCAGTCGTCGGCGCGTTCAGCGACCGCACGCAATCGCGGTTCGGGCGACGCAGGCCGTGGATTGCTGCGGGCGGCGTGCTGTTCATTGCAGGCACGGCCATGCTGTTCTTCCCGCCAGCAGCGGTCGGCACGGCATGGCTCGCCGTGGCGCTGGTGGCCTATTACATCGGCCTGTCGTTCGTCTCCACGCCGCTACTGGCATGGAGCGGCGAACTGGCGCCCGATTACCACGATCGGACAAGGGTGGCCTCAACCTTCACCCTGATCCAGTCGGTCGCACTGGTTGCCGCACTGGCGCTGGCCGCGCTGGCCCAACACCTCGCGCCCGGTGACGGTCGCCTGCAACTGACGCTGTTTGGCCTGCTGGCTATCACCACCGCCATCCCGGCGCTGTGGCTCACCCTGTCCAACCCGGATGCCCCGCGCGCCGCGATCACCCAGGCCACGCCGCAATCGCTGCGCGCCACGTTCAGCGCGGTCATCGGCAACCGCCTGTTGCTGCGCGTGCTGGCGTCCGACGCCGCCGTCCGTGCGGGGCAAGGTGTCCGCACCGCGCTGCTGCTGTTCTACGTCACCTTCTATCTGGGGCGGCCCGAATGGGCAGCGGGGCTGTTCCTGTTCCAATATGCGTTCGGCATCCTGTCCGCGCCCATCTGGCAGCGCATCGGCATCGCCCTTGGCAAACGCAACGCCGCCATTCTTGCCGAAGTGCTTCAGGCGCTCATCAACCTCGCGCTGGTGCTGACCACGCCCGATCGGTTCTGGCTGGTCCTCGCCCTCGCCTTTGCGCAAGGCCTTACCCAAGGATCGGGCAATATCATGCTGCGCTCGATGGTCGCCGACGTTGCCGACAAGCACCGCGCCGAAACCGGTGAGGAACGCGCTGGCCTGTATTACTCTGTTTTCGCCCTTGCCGACAAGATCGGCGGCGCGCTGGCCGCAGGTATTGCCCTGCCGCTGATCGGATGGCTGGGTTTCGACCCCAAGGCCACCGTGAACACGCCGGAAGCCCTCAATGGCCTGCTGCTGGTCTTCGCGCTTGGCCCGGCGCTGGCCCACGCTGTTTCCGCTGCCTTCGTCTCCGGCTTCGCGCTGGATGCCGATGACCACATCGCAATTCGCCTTCGTCTGGGCGCGGCCGAAGATCCCGCGCTCCAGCCGGCCGAATGATCCCCCAACCGCCCCTGAAGTTCCCTCAGCTTTTCAAGGAGTGAATGCCATGAATGCCATCACCACTTATGCCAATGCCAAGTCACCCGACAGCCCGCTCGACATCGTGCCGATCACCGGCACCATCGGCGCCGAAATCCGGGGTGTTACCCTGTCGGGTGATCTCGACGCGCAGACCGTGCAGACCATCAAGGACGCCGTGGTCCGCCACAAGGTCGTGTTCTTCCGCAACCAGACCGAATTGACCGATGACCGCCACGAAGCCTTCGCCGCGCTGTTTGGCGATCCGGTAGCCCACCCCACCGTGCCCGTGGCCGAAGGTTCGCGCTACCTGCTCGAACTCGACAGCAAGGAAGGCTATGCCGCATCAAGCTGGCACACCGATGTCACCTTCGTCGATGCCTATCCCAAGGGATCGATCCTGCGCGGCATCACCATTCCCGAAGCGGGCGGCGACACCGTCTGGGCCAATGGCGAAACCGCCTATGAAAGCCTGCCCGAAACGCTGCGCCAACTGGTGAACAACCTCTGGGCGGTTCACACCAACCTTTACGACTACGCCGCCGTGCTGTCGAACGCACCCAAGGGCGATGCGGCGGAAAAGGACCGCCAGCTTTTCCAGAAGAACGTCTTCGCCTCGACCGTGTATGAAACCGAACACCCGGTCGTCCGCGTCCACCCGGTTTCGGGCCAGCGCAGCCTGCTGCTGGGCCACTTCGTCAAGCAGTTCGTCGGGCTGAACCAGGCCGATTCCTCGCGCCTGTTCCAGATCCTTCAGGATCACATCACCCGGCCTGAAAACGTCGTGCGCTGGCGCTGGCAGCCGGGCGACGTGGCATTCTGGGATAACCAGTCGACCCAGCACCGCGCCGTGGCTGATTTCGGCCTGCAACGCCGCACCCTGCGCCGCGCCACCATTGCAGGCGAAGTGCCAGTCGGCATCGACGGTCGCAGCAGCCGCACCGTGCGCAAGGAAAAGGCCACCCAGTACGAACCGGCATAACCCTCAACGCCCTGCCTGAGGGCGGGCGCGCGTGACGGCAGACCCTCATCTGCCGTCACGCCTTTTTCGTCAGATCAGCACGCCCCTGTCAATCGCCGCCACGTTCACGCACCCCGTCAGCGCCATCGCCAGTTCCAATTCGGCGCGCAGCACCCGAATGGCGTGGGCCACGCCCAGCGCGCCCGCCGTAGCCAGCGCATGGACAAACGGCCTGCCCACCAGCACCGCATCGGCTCCCAGCGCCAGCGCGCGCAACACATCGATCCCGCGCCGCACACCGCCATCCATCAACACCGGCACCCGTCCCGCCACCGCGTCGGCCACGCCCGGCAACAGATCGATGGCGGCGGGCACGCCGTCCAACACCCGCCCGCCGTGGTTGGATACAATCAGCCCATCGGCCCCGGCATCCAGCGCCGCACGCGCATCGTCAGGATCGACAATCCCTTTCAGCACAATCGGCAGCCGCGTAATCTTGCGCAGCCAGTCCAGATCCGCCCAATCGGGCGCGCTTTCCAGCAAGGGCGTGCCAAACAGCAGCGCCCCCGCATCGCCCGGCGGCGGCAGACGCATTCCATCAAGATTCACTGCCCGCACATTGGGCGGCAGGGCAAAGCTTGCCCGCGCCTCGACATTGCGCACCCCATTCACCGGTGCATCCACCGTCACCACCAGTGCGCGATACCCGGCCGCTTCGGCCCGCCGCACCAGCCGTTCGGTAAATTCGCGGTCAGGCTGAATATACAACTGGAACCACAGCGGCCCATGCGCGGCGGCGGCAATATCCTCCAGCGGGATGCTGGCCTGCGTGCTCACCACCATGCACGTCTCCGTCGCGCCTGCCGCCAGTACGCTGGCCAGTTCGCCGTCCGGATGCGCCAGCGTCTGAAACGCGGTGGGCGCCATCAGGATCGGCGCGGCCAGATCGCACCCCAGCAGATTGATCCGCGTAGATGCACCCTGCATGGACCGCAGCACGCGCGCGCGCAGCGGCTGGCGGGCAAAGGCGGCGACATTCTCCGCCATCGTCCATTCATCGCCCGCCCCGCCATTCAGATAGGCCCATGCCCCCGGCGCGATCCGTTCCTGCGCAAACCGCTCGTAATCCGCCACCGCCGCGATTTCGGCAGGGATCTGTTCAAGCGGAGGCAACATTGGGCGCGCTATCCTTCAGGCCAGAGACACAGTGTGACAATTTGCGACGAACTTTCGGGTGAACCCGTCACGACCTGTCCCTAATGGTGCGCCGAACGATAATGATTTGCAACATCGGATAGGACGGGAATCCAGTCGATGTTGCTCCACCTTGAATCATGGGGGTCATGTGAATACCGCTTTGCGCACCGTCCTGCTGCTCGCCTCGGCCAGCTCTCTGGCCCAGCCTGCCTTGGCTCAAAATCAATCACCCAGTGCCGCCCCACAGGCGGAAGAAGAAGAAATCGTCGTTGCCGGCCAACGCCCGCGCGGCAGCGTGATTGGCGATGCCGAACCCGAAATGACCTTCAACGGCGGCGATGTCCGCGCGCTGGGCGTCGGATCGATCAGCGAACTGCTGTCCGAACTGTCCAGCTACCTTACCAGCACGCGCGGCGGCGATCCGGTCGTCCTGCTTGAAGGACGGCGCATTTCCAGCTTCCGCGAAATCGCCACGATCCCGGCAGAAGCGATCCAGCGCGCCGAAATCCTGTCGGAAGAAGTCGCCCTGCGCTATGGCTATTCCGCCAACCAGAAAGTGCTCAACATCGTTCTGCGCCAGCGTTTCCGGGCTATCACGGTCGAAGGACGCGACAAGATCACCACGCAATGGGATGCCAACAACCTCTCGCTCGACACCGGCTTCCTCACCATCCGCCGCGATCACCGGCTGAACCTGAACGTCAAATACGAACAGGCCGATCTGCTGGAAGAAAGCCAGCGCGGCATCACCGCCGCCAACAGCAGCGCCACGGGCCGTTCGCTGCGTGCAGGCGGCGAAACGCTTACCATCGGCGCAACTTATGCCCGCACCTTCTCGCCCAAGGTATCGTCCAGCATCAACGGCGAAGTGATCACCGACCGTTCGGATTCGCTGGTCGGGCGCTCCTCCACCGGCGATGCCTTCACCCGCACCGCAGACGATCTTTCGCTGCGGCTTGGCGGCACGGTCAACGCCCAGCTTGGCAAATGGTACGCCAACCTGACCGGCGGCTATAACCGTACCGAAGGCCGCACCATCACCGTGCGCGGCACCCCTGCCGAACTCGCGCAAAGCTGGACCGACACCGCTAACGCCGACCTTCTGCTGAACGGCACCCTGTTCCGCCTGCCTGCGGGCAAAGTGTCGCTGTCCACCCACGTCGGCGGCACGATCGATGGCTACCGCGCACAAACCCGCAGCCTTGACGTAACGCCCGGCGCCGATCTTGACCGGCGCACCGGGCTGGTATCGGCCAATATCGACGTTCCCCTGTTCAAAAGCGGTACGCCGGGCATCGGCCGTCTTTCGGTAAACGGCAATGTCGAACAGCGCGACCTGTCCGATTTCGGCAGCCTGACCAACTGGGGCGGCGGGCTGAACTGGACGCCGATCACCCCGATCACGTTCACCGCCAATTACGCGGCAGAAGAAACCGCACCCAGCATGGTCCAGCTTGGCGGGCCGCAGATCGTCACCCCGCTGGTGCCGATCTTCGATTTCACCGCCGGGCAAAGCGTCCTCGTCACCCGCACCAGCGGCGGCAACCCCACACTGCGAAAGGCGCAAAGCGACAACTGGCGGCTGGGGCTGACGGTCAAACCGTTCACCGCGCAGGATCTCACCCTGCAAGTGTCCTATGCGCGCAGCGATACCCGCAACGGCGTCGGCGCGATCTCAGGCCTTACCGCCGAAACCGAAGACGCCTTCCCCGACCGCTTCATCCGCGACGCCGATGGCACGCTGATCGCGGTGGACGCCACCCCCATCAACATCGCCAGCCAGCGCAGCAGCGAACTGCGCTGGGGCTTCAACTTCTCCAAGCGCCTGTCGCTGCCACAGGGCGAAGTCGACGCGATGCGCGCCATGTTTGAAAAAATGCGCGCCGAACGCGAAGCCCGACGCGCTGCGGGTGAAGACATGCCGCGTGGCCCCGATGGCGAAGGCGGCCCGCCCGATGGCCCGCCTCCTGGTGAACGCGGTGAACGCCGCGCAGGGGGCGGTTTCCCCGGTGGTGGTCCCGGCGGTTCCGGCGGGCCGGGCGGGCCGGGTGGCCCCGGCGGACGCCTGACCGTCGCGGTATTCCACACCATCAAACTTCAGGACAAAGTGCAGCTTCATTCCAACCTTCCCAGCATCGACCTGCTCGATGGCGGATCGTTGGGCGGTGGATCGGGCACGTCACGCCATCAGGTGGAAATGCAGCTTGGCGCATCGCGCAGCGGCGTGGGCCTGCGCTTCACCGGCAAATGGCAAAGCGCCACCCGCGTTGTCGACACTAGCAGCACCGGCACATCTGACTTGCGCTTTGGCGATCTGGCCACGTTCTCGCTGCGCGCTTTCGTCAACCCGT
Source organism: Novosphingobium sp. SL115 (assembly GCF_026672515.1). Classification (GTDB taxonomy): domain Bacteria; phylum Pseudomonadota; class Alphaproteobacteria; order Sphingomonadales; family Sphingomonadaceae; genus Novosphingobium. Next base: position 399,726 of record NZ_JAPPRG010000002.1, read on the forward strand.
CGCAGCTTCCCGGCCAGATGGGCAAGAACACATGGCTACGCGGCGCCCGCATCAGCCTGTCGGTCGACAATATCCTGAACACGCGCCAGACCGTGCGCGACGAAACCGGCGCAACGCCCTTCGCCTACTTGCCTGCCTACCGCGACCCGCTGGGCCGCACCGTATCGATCAGCCTGCGCAAGCAGTTCTTCTGATCTTGCGCGAACGCCGTGGGTCCATCAGGCCCACGGCATTTCCGGCAAAGGTGTTGCAGTAATCGTAACCCGCGCCAGCTTCACCGGCTGCTCCGCGCCAACCATCGCGACTTTCGCTGTGGCTGGCGTCGATACGATCGCCGTGCCCATGGCCAGCGTCAAAACCGCCACCAGCGCGCCTGCCGCACCCAGAATGCTTTCCCCAAATTCAGCCCCGAATTCCATCATGTTCAATCCCTGTCATCACACTTTCGATGACAGGGATTTGCCATGCGCATGTCGCAGCACTTTGCCGCGCCTGCACTGTTTGGTCTTTGATTGTAACGACCCTGATGCAGGTTAGAACATCGCCGCCAGCGCCGGACTGATCCATTCGGCCCCGTCCCGTGCGAGCAATCGCACCGCCAGCCCGCGCTCCTGCGCCAGCTTGCGCGCGCGCGCAGGCGGCAGAACGCCCAGCGCGGTCGCCCATGCATCGGCTTCCATGCAGGTCCGGTGCAGCACCGTCACGGCGGTCGTATCATGAATCGCCGGTCGCCCGGTCTTGGGATCCAGCGTATGCGCGCCGCGCAAATAGTCCCCCGATGTCGCTATGGCCAACTGGTGCAAGGCCACGCGCAACAGCGGCACCTCCATCCCCGCGGGCGCTTCAACATCCACCCACCACGGATCGCCATCAGGCCGCATCCCGCGCCCTGCACATTCGCCGCCCACTTCGACCAGCGCATGACGCACGCCATGCTGCGCCAGCATGTCGGCCACGGCATCCACCGCAAAGCCCTTGGCAACCCCTGAAAGGTCCAGCCACACCCCGCCGGGCTGGCGCAGCACGCGCCCTTGCGGATCAAACGCCAGCCGTCGCCAGCCTGAATGGGCGATGGCGTCGGCAATAGTCGCTGCGTCAGGCTCTCCGGCAACCTTGCGCGGGCCAAGCCCCCATGCATCGGTCAACCGCCCCTGTGCCGGATCGAACGCACCACCGCACGCCTCGGCAATGCGCAAACCGCAGGCCATCACCTGCGCAAAATCGGCGGGTAGCACGGTCAGACACCCCGGCGCCGCCCGGTTGAAGCGGCTCAGATGCGATCCCGGCTCCCAGTGGCTCATCTCGGCCACGATCCGGTCCAGCCGCGCCTGCACCAGTGCTGTCAACGCCTGCGCATCCAGCCCCAGCGCATCAGGGACGGCGGCCATGATCTGCCATGTGGTGCCCATCGTCTGCCCTTGCAGAACGACAACAGGCGCTGCCGGGTCAAAACCCCGCAGCGCCTCTTCGTCAATAGCGTCCGGCACCGCAATGCGCGGTGCCGGAATCGCCTGATTCATGGGGCCAGCACTTCCAGCGTCGCGGTATAGCTCATGCGGCGCTTGGTTGCCTTCGGATTGGCCGGCTTGGTATCGGTCAGGCTCGCGTTCATCCAATAGAACCCTGCACCGGGCCAGTTGACCGTCAACAGTCCCTGCGCATCGGTCTTCAGCTTCTGCGTCTGGTCCGCCTCGCGATAACGACGGCCACCGGGGATCACTTCCACTTCAAGGCCAGCGGCAGGCTTGCCGTCCACCAGAAAGCGGAACTGGCCCGGCTCGTTCGACACCAGATCGGTCGGCAGCGTCACCGGCACAAATTCCAACCCCTTGCCGACAGGCTTGAACAGCGCATCACTAGGCTCGCCAGCGCTGACGAAGAATTCGTTACGGCCAGCCGTTTCGGTCAGGTCCAGATCGGTTGCCCCGGCAGGAATTTCGTCAACCGTGGCAACGATATGGCTGGGGTCGATTTGCGGACGGCCACCGGGACCACCCTGCGGGCCACCGGCAGGTGCGCCAGCAGGCGGTGCAGGCGGGTTTCCACCAGCCATAGCGGGCGGCGCACCCGGCGCGCCCTGCCCTGGACCACCCGGAGCGCCCGGACCACCAGCACCCGGACCACCAGCCCCGGGCGCACCAGCAGGCGGACCACGACGACGGCCCACCATCCAGCTTTCGCCGTTCACCTTGAACGTGCCCGAAACGCCACTGTTTTCCATGCCGATGCGCCATGTGCCCGGCTTGTCGATCTTCACGTCAAAGGTTGACCGATAACGGCCACGCGACGGATTTTCGACTTTGCCCATCGTGCCGTCGGGCGCCCACACCTTGACCATGTCCGCGCCCAGCGCCTGATGGTTCGCCTCGAACGGCGCGGTCGAAGCGGCGGCATCCACCGTCACGCTCTGGTTGGTGTCGGACAGCACCGTGGTCGAAGGCAGCAGCCATGCGTTATGCGCGCTGGCAGGCTGAATAAAGCCGAACGCCACAGCGGCCAGCAAAGCAGTCTTGCGGATCATAAATTGACCTTTCAGCTTGAAAATCAACGGGCGGAAACGACAACCGCGCCCAGTTCGGTCTTGCCGCTGGCCTTTGCATTGCCATTGGGCACGGTCAGCGGCACCGAAACCAGTTCACGCCCGCCGTCTTCACGCGCGGCTTCGACAAACAGGGTGTATGCCCCCGGCTTGACGTTGGCGGGGATGGCGATGCGGTGGACGCCCGGTGCGCGGGTTGCGCCGCTCACACCATCGGCGGGCAGCTTCAGGCTGCGGCCACCCTTGCGCCACCATGTCCGCAGGTCTGCCAGCCACTTGGTCCCCGGCTCGTTGCCGCGCTTGTCCACGTCATACCACACCGCCAGCGTGCGCGCCGGGCCACCTGCGGTCGGTTCGATCCACGCGGCCAGATAGGGCACATGGTATTCGGCAACATTGATGCGCGGGATGGTGACCGTCACCGTCCCGGCAGATGCGGGCGCGGCAATCACGCTCGCGACAAGAACAAGGCTTTTCTTCATCTGGGTTCGTCCCCGTTTGGAAATCACGAATGCATGAAAAACAGAATGATAATCAGCGGGATCGCCGTCCCCAGCCCCACCAGCGGCCAGGTTGAAGGCCGGTTCTTGGCGTGAAGTTGCAACAGCAGCATGCCGGTAAACGTGAACACCACGCAGGCCACCGCCAGCACGTCGAGCAGCCAGAACCACGCCGTCCCGGTGTTGCGGCCCTTGTGGAGATCGTTGAAGAACGACACCCAGCCACGTTCGGTCCGTTCGGCCTCGATCGCGCCGGTTTCGCGGTCAATACTGACCCAGGCGTCCCGGCCCGGCCCCGGCACCGCGACATAGACTTCGGCATCGGACCACTCCGCCGCCACCCCTGCCGCCTTTACGCCGACAAGGCTTTGCACTTCATCAGCCACTTGCGCGGGGAGCGGCGTGTTTTGCGCGCCGGCTTCGCGCTGCAACAGACCCAGCATTGATGCGGGCAATTCGCCCTGCGCGGTCACCACCTTCGGTTCAGCAGCAATCGTCGCTGCATGATTCAGCGTCAGGCCCGTCACTGAAAAGACGAACATCCCCGCCAGCGATATCGCCGCGCTGATCCAGTGCCATGCATGCAGCTGCTTCAGCCAGAACTGCTTGGCCTTGCGATTCTTGCGCGGGTTGGCCCGCACATGCGGCTGCGCAATGGCATCGCCACGCTCGGCCACACTGGCCTTTTCACCGCCCGCCATGCCTTCCACAACTTTCAACAAAAGCCTCCCGATGCGCGAACCTACAGGCGCAGGTGCCATCACCTTACCAAAGGCCTATCGCGTTATTGCGAACGATAATCAAGAGTAACATTTTGTCGCAGCCCCGTGTTGACATTGCGAGTGACTCTCAATAGCTGGCGACCCGTTACGAATTGCTACGTCTTTTCCGCAATGGGGGAATACATGACAGCTTCCAGATCCATCCCATCGTTCCTGGCGCTTGGCTGCGTCGGCGCGATGACCTTTACAGGCCCCGCGCAGGCGCAGGAAGCCGAGGGCAATCAGCGCCTTGGCGGGATGACGGTGACCGATACCGCGCTCGACGAATCTGGCTACAAGGTGGATAACGCCGCCTCGCCCAAGTACACCGCGCCGCTGCTCGATACGCCGCGCTCCATCGTCGTGCTTCCCTCGCAGGTCATTCAGGAAAGCGGATCGACCAGCTTCGTCGAGGCGCTGCGCACCGTGCCTGGCATCACCTTCGGCGCGGGCGAAGGTGGCAACCCCCAGGGCGACCGCCCCTTCATCCGCGGCTTCGACGCGCAGGGCAGCACTTACGTCGATGGCATTCGCAGCGTCGGCGGCCAGTCGCGCGAAATCTTCGCCATCGAACAGATCGAAGTGGTCAAGGGTAGCGATTCGTCCATGGGCGGGCGCGGCAGCGCCGGCGGCAGCCTCAACCTTGTCAGCAAGATGCCGCATCTGGGCACCGATGCACGCGCCGATCTTGCTTACGGCACACAAGACTACAAGCGTGCCACGCTCGACGCCAACTATCAGATCGGTGAAACGGCTGCCGTTCGCCTGAATGGCATGTGGCACGATGCCGACGTCGCCGGGCGCGATGTCGTCACCTACAACCGCTGGGGCGTTTCGCCGTCGCTTGCCTTCGGCCTTGGCACCGCGACACGCGCGTTCATCAACTACTACCACCTTGAAAGCGACGATATCCCCGATCCGGGCATCCCGTTCGAACGCGCGGGCAACGCCACGCAAGTCAACACGACCGCCGATCTCCAGATCGGCCCCGCCGAAGTCATCAACGGTCGCGCCGTCGATCGCAGCACGTTTTACGGCCTTGCCAACCGCGATTTCCGCGAAACCAACGTCGACGAACTGCTGCTGCGCTTCGAACGCGACCTTTCCGACCGCATCCGGCTTGGCGCCACGGCCAAGTATGCCAATGCGCAACAGGCCTATATCATCACCCAGCCCGACGACAGTCAGGGCAACGTGCAGAACGGTCTGGTCTGGCGCCGTGCCAATACGCGCTGGAGCGATGTCGACTCCATGGCAGGGCAGATCAATCTTGCCGGCACGTTCGACACCGGCGGACTGAAGCACAGCTTTGCCGCTGGCGTCGAAGCCAACTGGGAAAAGTCGGATCGCGGCACTTTTGCGGTGAACACCAACGTCAGCACCAGCACGGCCCAGCGTTGCAGCGCCGCCAACCAGGCTGCGTTCAACTGCACCAGCCTGTTCGCGCCCAACCCGTATGACAACTGGCAGAACATCCCCGCCAACGGCACGGTCGGCGTTCCGATCACCAAGTCCGGCACCACCGCGCGGACCGAAGCGACGACTTACGCGATCTACGCCTTCGACACGATCACGATCACCGACGCTCTGCTGCTCAACCTTGGGTTGCGTCAGGACTGGTACAAGACCACGGCCTCGACCATCGCCACCACCGGCACCACCGCGCTCAAACTCGACGACAGCTTCCTGAACTATCAGGCGGGCCTGACCTTCAAGCCGGTCAGCAACGGCAGCATCTATGCCTCCTATGCCAAGTCGACCACGCCAGCAGGGAGCATGGTGGGTGAAGGGCAGGAAGGCAACGCCATCGCCCTGACCACGCTCAACGACCTCAAGGCCGAAGAAACGAAGTCCTACGAAGTCGGCACCAAGTGGGAATTCATGGATGCCGCACTGGGCCTTAGCCTTGCCGTGTTCCGCACCGAAACCACCAACGCCCGCACCACCGGCTCCAACGGTCTGCCCGAATATGTCGGTGAACGCCGCATTCAGGGCGTTGAAGTGGGCTTCAACGGTAAGCCGTTGCCGTTCTGGAGCATCTTCGGCGGCTATACTTACATGGATTCGGAAATCCGCAATGCCGGCGTCGGGAACGTCAACAACGGCAAGCCGTTCCCCAACACGCCCAAGCACAGCTTCACCGCGTGGACCACGTTCGATATCCCCGGCGGTTTGCAGATCGGCGGCGGCGCGATCCACAACTCGAAGCAGTATGGCAGCTTCGGCACGGTGGTTCTGGACGATGGCACCACCGGCACCATCGTGCGCTCCATCCCCGGTTACTGGCGCTTCGATGCAACGGCCGCGCTTACGGTAACCGACAATGTCTCGCTGCGCGTCAACGTGCAGAACCTGACGAACAAGAAGTACTACGACCGGACTTACACCACGCACTACGCCACGATCGCGGCTGGCCGCTCGGCCTTCGCCACGCTTTCGCTGAAGTATTGATCCCGCGTCGCAGACCGGCAAACAATGCCCGCTCCCTTAGGGGGGCGGGCATTCGCCGTTTAAGGAAAGCCATTTCATGCCGGTGAAGTTCGAAGATATTCTGCGCTGGACCAGCCAGGAGGCAAGCGAGCGGCTTTCCTCGTCCGACGAAGAGATCGCGGAGATCATGAAAGTAGCCGCCGATGGCGGCCTTGCCGACGCCCAGGCGCTCTACGGTCAGATGCTGCTCGACGGGAAAGGCGTCGCCCGAAATCCCGCCGAAGCTCTCCGCCGTTTTTCCGACGCAGCCCATGCAGGGCACGTCATGGCGATGAATATGGTCGGGCGATGCTGCGAACATGGCTGGGGCACCCGCGTGGACGCCGCCCTTGCCGCCAAGTGGTATGAAGTGGCGGCGGAGCGAGGGTTAGATTGGGGGATGTACAATCTGGCAACGTTGCATTGCCTTGGCCGCGGCGTAGCGCTCGATCATCAAAAGGCGCACGACCTGTTTGCGCGGGCTGCCGGACTTGGCCATGTCAAGTCGCTCAACATGCTGGGCGGCTTCCATGAAGATGGCTGGGTTGTGGCACAGGACATGAAGGCCGCCGCCGCGCTGTATCATCGCGCTGCCGAAGGAGGCGATTTTCGCGGCATGTTCAATCATGCGCGCATGCTGATCGATGCGGGTGACATCGACGGCGCGACGGCATGGCTGAACAAACTGCCCGCCTGCGCCACGGCGGACTTCATGGACAAGGTGCGCAACTGGCTGGAAAACCGCACCGAACCGGCACTCAAAGCGCTCGCCTTCAACCTGTGAAGCGCAGATTGCATCGGCATTCCAATTCGGACTGCCGCCAATTGACCGGGATCAATTCCCTATAATGCGAATCCGTTGCAAATAGAGCTTGCTTTTGCCAGTGATTCGCAGTTGGAGTGCGGCATGTTTCTGGAACGCGAAAACCTTGTAGCGGCAGATTGCCACAGCGGTTCGTTTGCGGACTTTGATCGCGCTGCACCTGCCGCAGCAACTGCCCCAGCACTAGCCCCCACACCAACCTATGTCCCAGCGGGTGGACGCTATGGCGAAGGGCGCAAATCCAGCATATCGGGTATCGCGCTGGCCGTGGGCGTCCACATCCTGATCGTGCCCGTGCTGCTCGGCCTCGGCTATCAGGCGACGGCAAAGAAGGAAGACCGCTTCGTCGCGGTCAACCTCACCCCGCCGCCCGCACCGCCGCCCGCCGCCCAGCCCGAAACGCCGCCGCAGGAACAAAAGCTGGAAACCACCGTCCAGCCCCCGCTGATCCAGATTCCCACACCGGTCCAGCAACCGCTGGTCCTCGCCGTGACAGACTCCGCCCCGCAGGTTCAGCCTGCCGCCGTCAGCGCGCCACCTGCCCCCCCGGCTCCGCCAGCCCCGCCTGCGCCGCCATCCATGGTCACTTCGAACGCGCTGGGCACGCGCATGGTTGCTGGCAGCCCGCCGCGCTACCCATTGGAAAGCCGCCGCAAGAAGGAACAGGGCACCGTCGAACTGATGCTGATTCTGGGCGTCGACGGCGCGGTTGAAGCCATCTCGGTCGCCAAAAGCAGCGGCTTTGCCCGGCTTGACGAAGCCGCGCTCAGCGCCGTGCGTCGCTGGCGCTGGGCGCCCACCTCGCGCGATGGCGCACCGGTAAAGGTCAAGGGCGTGGTCGAAATCCCCTTCGTCCTGCAATCGGCCTGAAGCGTTTCCTATGTTGCTTCCCATCCCGGCCCTGATCGGGCCTGAAGACGTTGCCGCCCTGCGCGCCATCATCGACGCCGCCCCATGGGAAGACGGCAATGCCACATCAGGCCATCAGGCCCGGCTGGTAAAGAACAACCGCCAGTTGCCCGAAGACGGCGCAGCAGCACAGCAGGCCGGGCAGATCGTGCTGACCGCCCTTGCCAGCAGCCCGCTGTTCATCGCCGCCGCTTTGCCACACAAAATCTATCCGCCCATGTTCAACAGTTATTCGGGCGGGCAGACCTATGGCCTGCATGTCGACAATGCCGTGCGGGTAAAGGCAGGCACCGACTGGCGCGTGCGATCAGACCTGTCGATGACCGTGTTTCTCGAAGACCCCGCCCATTACGACGGCGGCGAATTGACCATCGAAACCCGCTTCGGCGCACAGTCGGTCAAACTGGCCGCAGGCGATGCCATCCTCTACCCCTCATCCTCGCTGCATATGGTCCAGCCGGTCACGCGCGGCTGCCGCGTAGCCAGCTTCTTCTGGATTCAATCCATGGTGCGCGACGACATGGCCCGCACCAGTCTGTTCGACCTCGACCAGTCAATCCAGACCCTCGCCACGCAAGTAGGCCAGGACAACCCCTCCATCGTCCGCCTCACCGGCGTCTACCACAACCTGCTAAGGCAGTGGGCCGAGGCATAGGGGCGCACGCAGACAGAGACGCCCACCAACCCCTCGTCATTCCCGCGCGGGCGGGAATCCAGAGACAAACAACGTCATCGCATCGCGATGGCCTATCATTTGCCCCGGATCAGTTTCCCTCAATCAACAAACGCCCGCTCGATCACAAAGTCTCCCGGTGCGGCATTCGATCCTTCGGCAAAGCCCTGCGCCTCTAACCGCGCCTGCAAATCGCGGATCATAGCCATCGATCCGCACATCATCACGCGGTCGGTTTCAGGCGACAACGCTTTCGGCCCCGCCAGCCTGCCATCGAACAGCCGTCCATCGTCAATCAGCGCGCCAATCCGGCCCATAGTGCGAAAAGGCTCGCGCGTGACCGTGGGCAGATAGTGGAACTGCAACAGCGCCTGATCCTGCACCAGCGGATCGCCCGCCAACTGGCTTTCCAGTTCATCGCGGAAGGCAAGGTCGCTGACCCGGCGCACGCAATGCACCAGCAGGATCTGGTCGAACCGGTCATAGATATCCGGGTCGCGCACAAGGCTGAGGAACGGCGCAAGCCCAGTGCCGGTGGACAGCAGGAACAGCCGCTTGCCCGGTTTCAGCGCATCGGCCACCAGCGTCCCTACAGGCTTGCGGCCCAGAAACACCTCGTCGCCGGGCTGCACCTTCTGCAACCGCGATGTCAGCGGGCCATCGGGCACCTTGATCGACAGGAATTCCAGTTCGTCCGAATAGGCCGGACTGGCGATGGAATAGGCGCGCAGCAGGGGTCGCCCCTCGCCACCCGGAAGACCGATCATCACGAACTCGCCCGACCGGAAGCGGAAGCTGGGCGGGCGCGTGATCGAAAAGCTGAACAGGTGTTCGTTCCAGTGGCGGACCGACCGCACTTGTTCCACATTCAGCGTGGCCGATGGGGCAAGCCCCGCCTTGGCCGCAATTCGGTCGCTCATCACTTCAATTCCCTTTGCACATTCTTGGTCAAGCTCGACAGGCCAAAGCCCGCCAGCACCAGCGCGGCACCTGCCGCCGTCATCGCGCGCACCACCGGCGCCACCACATGGTCGGGCGCCATCAAGGCCAGCGTGGCGCGCACCGCATCGACATTGCCCATGGTCAGCGTGGCCCACAGGCCCAGCAGCACCGCCTCATCCTCGCACACGGCCTTGCAGCCCATGGGTGCCAGCGCGATCGGGTGCAGCGCATCGCGGTTCAGCAATGCCATGGCGGTGTGGAAATGCGGCAGGGCTGCTGCTGCACCCACCCCGGCAAAGCCGCGCCACAGCGCCACCGGCGCGCATGTCCCGCGCGCAATGGCACTGGCCCAGCCGCGCATCGCCCACAGCAGGAACCTGCCGTCGTTGCTCAGGCTTTCAACGGGTTGATCGACAAAGGCGTACATCCGGCTCTCCTGCTGGGAGAACGTCAAATACGCTATTGAGAATCATTTTCAATTAAAAACTTACGCCTTACTTCTGGCACTTGGCGCAAAAGAAGGTAGATCTGCCGCCTTGCACCACACGGCTCACCGTGCCGCCACAGGCGCAAACCTCGCCCTCACGGCCGTAAACCCGCCAGTCCTTGGCAAAATAGCCCAGTTCGCCATCAGGTCGCGCATAATCGCGCAGGGTCGATCCCCCCGCCGCGATCGATTCTTCCAGCACGTCACGGATCAGCGGCACCAGCCGCTCCAGCGCCTTTGCGCTCACCTTCCCACCTTCGCGCTCCGGGTGAATCCCGGCACGGTTCAGCGCTTCGCAAACATAGATATTGCCCAGCCCCGCCACGATCCGCTGGTCCAGCAACAGCAGCTTCACCGCCGCGATCCGCCCCTTGAACGCCGCCGCCAGATGCTTTGCACTCAGCCCCTCGCCCAACGGCTCCGGCCCCAGCGCGGCAAACGGCCCCCACGCCTCCAGCGCGGGTGTATCCACCAGATCCACCGAACCGAACCGCCGCGCATCGTTCAGCGCCAGCACGCGACCCTCGCCCGTTTCCAGCACCAGATGGTCATGCTTGCCCATCTCTTCCGGGTCGATCCGCCAGCGCCCGGACATGCCAAGGTGAAACACCATCGTCCGGTCACGGTCAGTATGGATCAGTCCATATTTCGCCCGCCGCCCCATGCCGGTCACCCGCGCACCGGTCAGCGCCTGTGCCAGATCCACCGGAAAGGGCCGCCGCAAATCGCGCCGGTTCACCTGCACCCGCGTTATCACCTGCCCATGAAGCACGGTTGCAAGGCCACGGACGGTCGTTTCTACTTCGGGCAATTCGGGCATAACCCCATCACCTCTAACAGCCTTTGCCGTCCGGGCAATTCCCCACTAAAGGCCTTCCCCATGACGACTCCTGAAACCGCATCGTTCGGCTATGATGAAATCCCGGCAGAGGAAAAAGAGGCCCGCGTCGGCGCGGTCTTTTCCAGCGTGGCGGCCAAGTATGACGTGATGAACGATGCCATGTCGGTCGGCATGCACCGGTTGTGGAAGGACAAGTTCGTCCGCCGCGTCCGTCCCCGTTCGGGCGAAGCGATCCTCGACATGGCGGGCGGCACGGGCGACATCGCGTTCCGCATGGCCCCATCGGGCGCGGACATCACCGTGTCGGACATCAATCAGGACATGCTGAATGTCGGGATGGAACGCGCGCAGAAACGCGGCATCACCGGCCTTGAATGGTCGCGCCAGAATGCCGAAGAACTGACCTTCGCCGACCGCAGCTTCGATGCCTACACCATCGCGTTCGGCATCCGCAATGTCACCCACATCGATCAGGCTCTGGCCGAAGCGCACCGCGTGCTCAAATTCGGTGGCCGCTTCTTCTGCCTTGAATTTTCGACCACCGAATGGCCGATCTTCTCGGATGTCTATGACGTCTATTCGCACAAGCTGGTCCCCAAAATCGGCCAGATGATCGCAGGCGACGCGGATTCCTACCGCTACCTGATCGAATCGATCCGCCGCTTCCCGCCCATGCCGCAGTTCGAAAAGATGATCCGCACCGCAGGCTTCACCCGGACCAGGGTGGAACCCATCCTCGGCGGCCTCGTGGCGATCCATTCGGGGTGGAAGGTCTGATCGCTTGACCCTTCCCGCCACCCACATCCGCCGCCTGCTCGGCTGGGGCCGCACGCTTGCCCGCCACGGCGCACTGCGCGGGATTGAACGCGATCCTAACGCCCCCGGCCCGGTCCGTACCATCTGCCGCGCCCTGCGCTTCGGCACGCGCCAGCCGCAACAGCCTGATTACGCAGGCGCGTTCCGCGCAATCGGTCCTGCCGCCATCAAACTCGGCCAAACGCTCGCCACCCGGCCCGATCTGGTGGGCGAAGAGGCCGCGCACAACCTGCTTGCCCTGCAAGACCAGTTGCCCCCGGTGGACTTCAAACTGATCCGGGCCGAAATCGAAACCACCTTCGAAAAGCCGCTGGAAAGCCTGTTCGCCACGTTCGATCCCGTGCCCGTGGGCGCGGCATCGGTCGCGCAGGTCCACCGCGCCACGACCACCGAAGGCCGCCCGGTCGCGGTCAAGATCCTGCGCCCCGGCGTGCGTGAAAAGTTCGCCCGCGATATCGAAACCTACGAATGGGCCGCCGCCCATCTCGAAGCCTTTGGCGAAGAGGCCGCCCGCCTGCGCCCTCGCATGGTTATCGCCAATTTCAAACGCTGGACCGTGCGCGAGCTTGATCTGCGCCGCGAAGCCGCATCGGCCTCGGAACTGGCCGAAAAGATGCACGCCCACGCCGGCTACCGCGTGCCCACCATCGATTGGGACCGCACCAATGGCCGGGTGATGACACTCGACTGGATCGACGGCGTCAAGATCAGCGATCTGGCCGCGCTCGACGCCGCCGGGCATGATCGCAAAGCGCTCGCATCCCGCCTCGTCCTCGCCTTTCTGACGCAGGCGATCAGCGGCGGCTATTTCCATGCCGACATGCATCAGGGCAACCTGTTCGTCGAAGCCGATGGCACCATCGTCGCCATCGATTTCGGCATCATGGGGCGCATCGATCGCCGCGCCCGGCAGTGGCTGGCCGAAATCCTCTATGGCCTCACCACCGGCAATTACCGCCGCGTGGCCGAAATCCATTTCGAAGCGCAATACGTGCCCAGCTACCATTCGGTCGATGAATTCGCCACCGCCCTGCGCGCCGTGGGCGAACCCATGCGCGGCCGTCCGGTTTCCGAACTCTCGGTCGGCCAGATGCTCGACGGTCTGTTCGCCATCACCCGCGATTTCGACATGCAGACCCAGCCGCACCTGCTGCTGCTGCAAAAAACCATGGTCATGGTGGAAGGCATCGCCACCCAGCTCGACCCCACGATAAACATGTGGGACGTCTCGGCCCCGTTCGTGCGCAACTGGATACGCGACGAACTCGGCCCGGAAAGCGCGATTGCCGATCGCATCCGCGAAGACTCGCAAACCCTGCTGCGCCTGCCAGACCTGATTCGTCGCATCGAAGACCGCTTCCCGCCAAAGGGCGGCGCGCCCGAAGCCCCGCCCCTGCCCGAAATCGATCTCATCATCGGCGGCAGAAAGCGCAAGCGCCGCACCCGCCGCACATGGCCGGGCCAGATCGTCACCTTCCTCGCAGGCGGCGCAGCGGTTGCGGCGGCAAACGCGCTTGGCTGGCTCGGTTAAGGCATCACCTTGACCACCGCGCCAGACTTCTCGCACCTGCGCCTGCCGCAGCGCCATTTCCACGCGCTCGACCTGTCGCGCCTGCTGGCGGCCATCATGGTGCTGTTCTGGCACTATCAGCACATCTTCGTGCCGCCTGTACCCTATCACGTCAACGTCGACCGGGCGATCCAGCCATGGTATGAGACGCTCGGCTGGTTCTACAATCACGGCCATGTCGCCGTGCAGTATTTCTGGGCGGTATCCGGTTTCGTCTTTGCCCACGTCTATCTGGCAGACCGCAGCGCCCATGCCCGCTTCTGGCCCGCCCGCGTGGCCCGACTGTGGCCGTTGCACCTGCTGACACTGGCCATCATGGCGCTGCTGCAAGGGCTGTATTTCGCCCGATCTGGCACCGAATTCATCTATCACACCAACGACTTGAAGCACTTCCTCCTGTCCATCCCCTTGATGCAATACTGGGGCTGGCAGGAAAACCAGTCGTTCAACGGCCCATCATGGTCGCTCTCGACCGAAATCCTTGCCTATCTGGTGTTCTGGATGGCCCTGCCCGCGCTGCGCCGCGCCCCGCTGGCCGTCGCCTTCGTCCTCGGCACCGGGTTGCTATGGATCATGCTGGCAGGCGGTCCCAACAAGGATGTGCTGTCCTGCGTCGGCTATTTCTTCCTCGGCAGCGCGGCCTATGCCGCCACGCTGAAAGGCTGGCTCCGCCCCGCCAGCCTCCTGCCGCTGGGCATGGCGCTCGTCGCCATCGCCTTTGCCCTGAAAGCGCAATACCGCGCCGGAGACGCCGCCACCGTGGCGGGCACGTTCGCCGCCCTGTTCCTGACGCTGGCCATAGACCTGTCGGATGCCAAGGGCCGCCTCAAATTTGGCCAGAAGCTGGGCGATGCCTCCTATGGCATCTACCTGTGGCACATCCCCATCCAGCTCGCGCTTGTCCTGCTGATCGACAGCACCGGCCAAAGCCGCGACATCGCCCGCCAGCCATGGTTCCTGCTGTTCTACTTCACTCTCGCTATCACAGCAGGCTTCATCAGCCACGCAAAGTTCGAACGCCCCGCCCAGCGCGCAGTGTTCGCGCTATGGGGACGGTGGAAGGCGCGGGCCTAACGCTCGCGGCTTTGCGTGCCCTCACCGGGTGTGATGTAGATCGCGCGCCCGGCCACCGGCACATCGGCGGTATGCCAGACACCCTTCGGCACGATGGCGAACTCCCCGGCTTTCAGCCTCACGCGCTCCTCGGCACCATCGCGGTCGAGCACCAACACGAGTTCGCCCTCGATCTGGATGATCAGTTCCTCGCCTTCGGGATGACACTCCCACACCTGCCAGTCCGCAGCGCTTTCGAACATGCTGACAAGCCGGCCCGGGGGCAGGGCCTGCACACCGCTTTCCCAGAATGCCGCGTCCACCTCCACAGCCAAGCACCGCTCAGGCCCGGCCAAATGCGCGAACCAGGGTCCCAGAGGATAGGCTTTGGTCATCATCCTGCAATCTCGCCCAGCTTGTGGTGCGGCAACATCCGCCACGCCGCCAGCATCAGCGCCACATGCCCTGCCTCAACCAGCATCGGCATCGGCCAGCCCGGATAGGTGCCGGACACCGCCAGATTGATCGCGCGGCCCACGAAGGATGTGCCGAACAACAACGCGGGCACCAGCATCAGGTCGGCATTGCGCCGCCACGCGCCCCACATCATGCAGAACGCCGCCACGCCGAAGAACGAAGTAAAGTCCGCGCGGATGGTGGAAATGCCGCCAATCCCGGTTGCGACAATGCCGAACCCGGTGGCCGCCTGTTCCGGCCCGGTCAGGAAGCCGATGGCAAGGAACAGGTCGAAAAGGCCCGCAAGAAACACCAGCGCGGTCAGGATCAGTCGCATATGAAGCATCCCTGTTATGGTCTGCGCGCAGACTGCATCATCCTTGCCCCCCGCGCAAAAGGATTGCGCCAGCCCCCCAGCCATTGCACAAGCGCGGCCATGAACGGCAAGCGCATCCTGCTCATCATCGGCGGCGGCATCGCGGCCTACAAGGCCTGCGAACTCGTGCGGCTGATCCGCAAAAACGGGGCCGAAGTCACCTGCGTCCTGACCGAAGGCGGATCGCACTTCGTCACCGCCATGACACTGGCGGCGCTCAGCGAAAATCCTGTCCATACAACGCTGTGGGATCTCAAGAACGAGGTCGAGATGGGCCATATCCAGCTATCGCGCGCCGCCGATCTGGTTGTCGTCTGCCCCGCCACGGCTGATCTGATGGCGCGTATGGCGGCGGGCATTGCCGATGATCTGGCCACCACACTGCTGCTTGCCACCGACAAGCCGGTGCTGGCCGTCCCCGCCATGAACGTGCGCATGTGGCAGCACCCTGCCACGGTCCGAAACGTCGCCACCCTGCGCGGCGATGGCATAACCGTGCTGGAACCCGACGAAGGCGCAATGGCCTGCGGCGAATATGGCCCCGGTCGCCTGCCAGAACCGCCTGAAATTTGCGCTGAAATCGCCCGCCTGCTGGCACCAGCCAGCCCCGGCCCGCTTACCGGCAAACACGTCCTCATCACCGCCGGTCCCACCCATGAACCGATTGATCCGGTGCGCTATATCGCCAACCGCTCCAGCGGAAAGCAGGGTTTCGCCATCGCTGCCGCCGCCGCACAGGCAGGCGCGCAGGTCACGCTCATCGCAGGCCCGGTCAACCTGCCCACACCGCCCGGCGTCGCCCGCATCGATGTGGAAACCGCGCGCCAGATGGCAGCGGCGGTGGACGCCGCGCTGCCCGCAGATGTCGCCATCATGGTCGCCGCCGTAGCCGACTGGCGCAGTGCCGATACGGCGGGGCAGAAGATCAAGAAGGATGGATCGGGGCAGGTGCCGCCGCTGCATCTGGTGGAAAACCCGGACATTCTGGCCACGCTTTGCAAATCAGACCGCCGCCCTGCGCTGGTTGTGGGCTTTGCGGCGGAAACCAACGACGTGCTGGCCCATGCCAAGGCCAAGCTGGCGCGCAAAGGGGCGGACTGGATTGTCGCCAACGATGTCGCCACCCACGTAATGGGCGGGGAAATCAACGCCTTGCACATCGTCAGCGCCGCTGGCGTCGACAGCCTGCCCGAAATGCCAAAGGACGCGGCGGCTGCCGCGCTTGTCAGAAAGATTGCCGATGTCCTCTCCTGAAGTCCCCGTTCTCGTAAAGCGCCTGCCCCATGGTGAAGGGCTGCCCTTGCCCGCCTATGCCACCGACGGTGCCGCCGGGATGGACGTTGTGGCGGCAGAAGATGTGGACCTCGCTCCCGGCGCGCGTCACGCGGTTGCCACGGGTCTTTCCATCGCGATTCCAGCGGGTTACGAAATTCAGGTGCGCCCCCGCTCTGGCCTTGCGCTCAAGCATGGAGTCACCGTCCCCAACACGCCGGGCACCATCGACAGCGATTATCGCGGTGAACTGAAAGTCATCATGATAAATCTGGGGGCGGATGTGTTTTCGATCCGCCGGGGGGACCGTGTGGCGCAACTGGTGCTGGCACCGGTCACGCGCGGATCATGGCTGGAAGTTGATGAACTGGACGCCACCGCGCGCGGTGAAGGCGGGTTCGGATCAACCGGTGGGCTTGCGGCCCTTCAGGGGTAAGAAAAAGGGGCCTCGCATCGCTGCAAGGCCCCTTTCTGTCTGCTTAGGTGCTTTTAGGTGCCGTTAAGGTCACTTAACCTTTTTGACCGTCTTTTTCTCAGGAGCGATTGAAATCCTTACGGTTTCTCCGCTGTTTCCAGGAAAATCGGTGAACATCGCCTCCACCAGATTGGGCACGAGATAAGACAGCCGGTTCGACTGCGAAGCGGCCTCGGCCTTCCCTTCGAACAGGCGCTGGCCATCGGCGCGGCGATCGATCTTCAGTTCGATTCCGCTGGTGAACACCGTCACCACATCAACCCCGTTGTTGAAGCCTGCGCCGCCGCCAAAGAAGAACGGGTCATACCACCCGTAACCCCAGCCACGACGGCCCCAATAGGCGGGACGGCCCCATGCGCCATAGAAACCCGCACCACCCCATGGTCCCCAGAACGGATCGTTGAACCCGGTCTGGCGAATGCGGTCGCGCCCCTGATCCACGCCATAGTCAAAGCGCACGATCATGTCGGCGGCTTCGGGGCTGGCAGGGGTATAGCCCAGTTTCTGCATCTGGCCTGCAACCAGCGAGGAATACTGGGAAAATTCGAGGCCACCGGCATCCTTGGGGTCTTCGGCGACAACCGCGAACGTCTGCCCCTGCGGCGCAGGCAACTGGCTCTGGAAGCGTTTGACGTTGGCGTTGAACGACGAGGCACAGCCGCTCAACGCGACCAGCAGGAGCGGAACAGCAGCCATGCCGACAATCCGGCGGCGCTTGTTCTGCAGAAAGTTCTTCATTGTTGCGACTCCTTGCGTGCGGTCCGCCGCCCCTGTTTACCGGACACAGTGGTTGCTTAGCATGCCGTTCTTTTGGACGGGAGGTGCTGAATGCACGTTGAATGGCGCCTGCAACATAAGTTGCAAACGCGCCATCACCCGGCAATGTTCCCTTTGAGGATCAGCCCCTTACCAGACCCAGCGCGTCATAGGTGCGGTTCAGCGTCGGCGCGGCCAGCGCCCGCGCCTTTTCCGCACCCTTGGCAAGGATGGCATCCAGCGCCGCCCGGTCTTCACGCAGTTCGCGATAGCGCGCGGCCATGGGAGCAAGGCTTTCCACCAGCACTTCACCCAACGCGGGCTTGAATTGGCCAAAGCCCTGACCTTCAAACTGCGCCAGCACCTGTGCCGCCGAAATACCTGCCATCGCAGCATAAATGCCGACAAGGTTACTGGCTTCGGGACGGCCCGCCAGCCCCTCAACCGTGCCGGGCAGCGGTTCGGGATCGGTCTTGGCCTTCTTCACCTTCTGCATGATGGCGTCGGCATCGTCGGTCAGGTTGATGCGGCTCATGTCCGAAGGGTCGGACTTGCTCATCTTGGCCGATCCGTCGCGCAAGCTCATGATGCGCGCGGCTTCGGGCGGGATGATCGGATCGGGCAGGGTGAACAGCGGCGCATCTTCCGCACAGAAATCGTTGTTGAATTTCTGGGCGATGTCGCGCGCCAGCTCCAGATGCTGCTTCTGATCTTCACCCACCGGAACGTGGGTTGCCTGATAAAGCAGCACGTCGGCGGCCTGCAGCACCGGATAAGTGAACAGGGCGACGCTGGCGCCTTCGCGGTTCTTGCCCGCCTTGTCCTTCCACTGCGTCATGCGGTTCAACCAGCCCATGCGCGCGGTGCCGTTCAGCAGCCATTGCATTTCGGCATGGGCGGGCACCTGTGCCTGATTGAACAGGATCGACTTGTCGGGATCAATCCCGCACGAAACCAGCGCGGCCACCATTTCGCGAGTGTTGGCACCAAGGTCTGCGGGCGTGTGCGGCATGGAAATGGCGTGAAGATCGGCCAGAAAATACAGGCATTCGCCCCCCTTGGCCGACCATTCATCCTGCATCCGCACCCAGTTCCTGATCGCACCCAGGTAATTGCCGAGGTGGAGATTGCCCGTGGGCTGGATACCGGAAACGATACGCATTTACCGTGCCTTCAGTTGGTGCGGCGACGCCGCAGGAGAAGCTTCAAATCGTCCACCCGGAAAGCCCCGGTCAGGACGGCGGCCAGCCCATAGACCACCACCCCGGACGTGACCAGCCCGGCCATGGCCGCGATGCGCAGGGTCCATGTGCCGTGGACATAAGGCATCACCAGCCCCTGCCCCGCCCACAACACGCCGCCCATAGCCAGCGCCGCCAGCGCCAGACGCCACACCCGCCGCTTCAGCCGTGCATCGGCCACGAAATGGCCGCGCTTTGCCAGCGTGCGATAAAGCATCCAGACGTTGATGCTGGAAGCGATGGCGGTGGCCAGCGGCGGCCCCATGTGTTTCAACGGAACGATCAGCGCAAGATTGCCGACAAGGTTCACCACCATCGAAATCGTGGCATAACGCACCGGTGTTTTGGTGTCCTGCCGGGCATAGAAGCCGGGCGTCAGCACTTTGACCAGAATGTAGCTGGGCAGGCCGATGGAAAACGCGGCCAGCGCCTGCGCGGTGAAGTGCGTGTCCATGGCATCGAACTTGCCATAGCCGAACAGGGCGGCGGTGATCGGTTCACCGCACAACACCAGTGCAACCGTGGCAGGCAGCGTCAACAGCAGCGCCAGTTCCATGCCCCGGTTCTGCGTTTCCATCGCCCCCGTATCGTCACCACCGCCCAACTGGCGCGAGATGGTCGGCAACAGCACGGTGCCAAGGCCGATGCCGATCAACCCCAGCGGCAACTGGTTCAACCTGTCAGCCATGTAGATATAGGTCACGCTGCCATGGTCGAGCAGCGAGGCGGCTAGCGCAGTGGAAATGACCAGGTTGATCTGCACTGCGCCAGCGCCTGCGGCAGCGGGCCAGATCAATTTCAGGAGCTGCTTCACCTCTGGCGACAGGCGCGGGCGGCGCAGTTTCAGGCTGACTCCGTTGCGGCGACAGGCCCATGCCAGCCACGCCAGTTGCAGCGCGCCAGACACCGAAACGGCAATCGCCTGATTGCGCGCGGTGACAAGCGGATCGTCCGAATGGAACCCCAGCAGAGCCACGATCAAGGTGACGTTGAGCAGGATCGGCGCAGCGGCATTGACCCAAAATTTGTGCAGCGAATTGAGGATGCCGCCCAGCAGCGAAACAATGCTGATGAGCATCAGGTAGGGTATGGTCCAGCGCGACAGTTCCACCGCATAGGCAAACTGCGTGGCACTGGCCCCGTTGAACCGGCCTGACAGGACGAACGTGACCGGCCAAGCGAAGACTTCGAGCAGGACGGTCATCACCAGAAGGACCGGCAGCAACATGGCCAGCGCGGCTTCGGCAAAGGCCAGCCCGTCCTTCAGGCCGTTGCCTTCAGGATCGGCCACCTTCTTGTTAAACATGGGGATGAAGGCTGCCGCGAAGGCACCTTCGGCAAACAGGGCGCGGAACATGTTGGGCAGGCGGAACGCCACCAGAAAGGCGTCCGAGGCGAAGCTGGCCCCGACGAAGCGGGCAAACAGACTGTCGCGGACAAGGCCCAGAATGCGGCTGAGCAAGGTCAGTCCGCCGATGGAACCGGTGGCCTTAAGGAGGTTCATTGCCGCATCCTTTCGGCCACCGGGATCAGGTATTCAGATCAAGCTTCGCCTGCCGGGGTGGCTTCGGCGGTGGCCTGTGCCTGGGCAAGCTGCTGCATATACAGGCCGTTGAAATCGATGGGTTCGAGCATCAGCGGCGGGTAACCGGCATCGCGCACGGCATCCGAAACGATGCGACGCGCGAACGGGAACAGGATGCGCGGGCCTTCGGCAAACAGGAACGGATGCGCCTGATCGTCGGGCACATTGCGCATGCCGATAAGGCCGCAATAGACCAGTTCGACGATGAAGGCAGTGCCTTGAGCACCCTTCGAGGTGACGTTGATCTTCAGCTCGATCTCGTGGATTTCGGGCTGGATCACGCGGGCCGAGATGTTGAAATCAACAGCAATATCGGGCGCTTCAGTCCACTGATAGCTTTCAGGTGCGTTCGGATTCTCGACCGAGAGATCCTTCACGTACTGCGAGATCAGGCCGATGGCGGGGCTGGTGTCAGCGCCGTTTGCGGCAGGGCCATCGAGATTGAGGTTCGAGATGATGTTGCCTTCTTCGGCCATGATGCGGGCTGCTTTCGATGTTGTGTAAATACTTTGCCGCGCGCCTAGCACCATGGCTTTCGCGCGGCAATGCGCGTTGTTTGTGTGTGCCACGGTGACCGCCGCCGTCACATTTCGCCCGAAACGGGGCGCAAGTGATCCGCCCAAAGGGCCATGCACCTGTTGTTCATTTGTAATTCGTACTTATTTGAGGCACGTTGGAATGACGCCGTGTGTGCCGTTTGTGACTCACGGCCTGTTTCGGGAACCTTGCGCGTGATTATTCAAATTGTGATCCTGGCGATGATCGCTGCCTTCCTTGGCCTTCGCCTTTATTCGGTTCTGGGCCGCCGCCCCGAACGCGATGAAGAGCCAATGCGCCGCCGGATCGAACAGCCTGATCCTTCGGCACAAAACCGGGGCCAGAACGGTTCGGGCGCGCAGCAACCCATTGCTCCGCGCGCAGTCGATGCCGGCAATGTTGCCCACCGCGCGCGCGAACTTGCCGCGCCTGAACCGAACACGTTCGACAACAGCGCCGAAGCCGGTGTCCGCGCGATCATCGCTGCCGACCGCCGCTTCGACGTGGCCCTGTTTCTGGCCGGAGCCAAGGGCGCCTATGCCATGATCCTTGAAGCGTTCTGGCGCGGCGACAAGGACGAACTGGCGCAATTGTGCGATGCCGACGTTTACGAAGGCTTTGCCACCGCCATCGATGCCCGCGTTAGCGCGGGGGAAACCATCGACGCGCGCCTGATCCGCATTGATGAAACGCGCATCGTGGGGGCTTCGATCGAAGGCAGCACGGCGCGCATCGTGGTGCGTTTTCTGGCCGATGTCTCGTCCGTCACCCGCGATGCCGAAGGACAGGTGATCGCCGGATCGCTGGACGATGCCATCGAAGCACGCGATCTGTGGACGTTCCGCCGCGATCTCAACTCGCAAGACCCCGACTGGCTTTTGGACGAAACTGACGAAGCCTGAGGCTGTCGTTGTGGCGGTTGCAGGAATAAGGCGGTTTGCCAGCGCGCCAATGGTCGCGCTGGCCCTGCTGGGCGGTTGCGTACGGCTGGTACCGGATGTTGCGGGACCGGCAACGGTGCTGCCTGTTCCCACCCGTCCGGTTTCTCCTGCGCCCACAACTCCAGCAGTAAAGTCGCCCACAGCGGCGCTGGCGGGGCTGTCGCGCGGGCCGATGGCAGCGGGACTGGGCTTTGGCCGCGACAATGCGGTGGCAGCGCTGCGTTCGTTCATCACGTCCTGCCCCCGGTTGACCAAGCGGGCGGACAATTCGGGCCTTACCCGGCCAGAAGACTGGGCATCTGCCTGCACCGCCGCCAAAGGCTGGCCCGATGCACAGGCCGCACAGTTCTTTGCCACCCATTTCGAAACTGCCGAAGTGGCGGGCGGCAATGCCTTTGTCACCGGATATTTCGAGCCGGAAATTGCAGGCGTCCGCACCCGTCAGGCGGGATATGACGTGCCGATCTATGCCCAGCCATCCGATCTGGTACGCGCCAGGCCCGGTGATGCGCCGCCCCTGCCTGATGGGCGGATGCCACTGGGTCGGTATGACGATGCCGGCGTGTTCACAGCCTATTACGACCGGGCGCAGATTGATGCGGGCGTGCTGTCGGGCAAAGGGCTTGAGATTGGCTGGGCGGCCGATCCGGTTGAGGTTTTTTTCCTGCAAATTCAGGGGTCTGGTCGGTTGCGTGCGCCCGACGGCAGCGTGATCCGTATCGGCTTTGCCGGGCAGAACGGCCATGCCTATGCCGGAATCGGATCGCTGATGCGCGAACGCGGACTGATCGGCAGCGGGCCGGGGCAGTATTCCGGCTCGATGCAGGGCATCCAGCAATACTTGCGCGATTATCCGCAAGCAGGCCGCGCGTTGATGCAGCAGAACCGCAGCTATGTGTTCTTCCGCGAACTGACCGGGGCAGGGCCTGTGGGCGCGCTGAACGTGCCTGTCGCCGCGCGGACGACGGTGGCGGTGGACCCCGCCTTTGTGCCGCTGGGCGCGCCGGTGTGGCTGCAGCTTGACCACAAGGATGCCAGTGGTCTGTGGGTGGCGCAGGATACCGGTGGGGCCATTCAGGGCGCGAACCGGTTTGACACGTTCTGGGGCGCGGGCAGCGAGGCCCGGCGCATTGCCGGTGGTATGACCGCGCGCGGACAGGCGCTGATTCTATTGCCCAAGGGAACGCTGGCGCGGTTGGGAGCGCGCTGATGCGCGCGCCACGGGGTCTTTCCGCTGAAGAGGCGGAGCTGTGGAACAAGGTGGCGGCGACGATCGTTCCGCTTCATCCAGTGGTGCGCAAACCGGTGCCGATTGTAGTGGCGATGGACCATTCTGCGCCAGCCCCTGCGCCCAAACGGGTGAAAGGCCGCGTGCCGCCACCGCCTACGCCCGCCCCTTCGCCCACACCGATCAAGCGCCCGCTGGAGCGGGACGGGCTGGATTCAAGCTGGGACCGTAAGCTGGCGCGCGGGGCGATTGCGCCTGATGTAACCATCGATCTGCATGGACTGGGGCTGGATGCGGCCCACGCGCGGCTGACCGGCGGGATCGCGCAGGCGCTGGCCATGGGCGCGCGGGTGATCCTGCTGATTGCGGGCAAGCACCGCCCGCATGATGAACACGACCTGCGCGGATCAAAGCGCGGGGCAATTCGCGCCAAGTTGCTGGACTGGCTGGCGCACAGCTCCCACGCCAGCAACATTGCCGCCGTGCGCCCCGCCCAACAGCGGCATGGCGGGGCCGGGGCGGTTTACATCGTGCTCAGGAAAGCGCGCTGAGGGTTATGCGACGGTAAATCCGCTGCAGCACGCGCAGGTCTTCCATAGCGACCGCTTCGTCCTTCTTGTGCATCGTGGCGTTGCACAGGCCAAATTCCACCACCGGACACACCGCGCGCAGGAAGCGGGCATCGGACGTGCCGCCGCTGGTCGACAGTTCGGGATCAAGGCCGGTTTCGGCCTTCACCGCATCGGCGATCATCGTGGAATAGGTGCCGGGCAGCGTGATGAAACTTTCGCCCGAAATCACCGCGCGGACTTCACCCTTGTGGCGGCGGGCGACCTCTTCCACCATGGCCACCAGTTCCGCGCCGGTGTGCCGGTCGTTGAAACGGATGGAGATGCGGGCCTTTGCCTCTGCCGGAATGACATTGGTGGCGGGGTTGCCCACTTCCAGATCGGTCACTTCAAGGTTCGACGGCTGGAACCAGTCGGTTCCGCCGTCCAGCACCACAGCGTCAAGTTCGGCCAGCAAGGCGATCAGGCGGGGGATCGGGTTGTCGGCAAGGTGCGGATAGGCGACATGGCCCTGCGCGCCCTTGCAACTGATCCACATGTTGACCGAACCGCGCCGTCCGATCTTCACCATGTCGCCGAGGCGGTGGACCGACGTGGGTTCGCCCACAAGGCACAGGTCGGGTGCAACGCCGAGTTCGCGGATCAGGTCGATCAACGGAATGGTCCCATAGCGCGCAGGGCCTTCTTCATCACCGGTGATGATGAAGCTGATCGTGCCTGCCTCCGCCGGAATATCAGCCACAGCGGCCACCATCGAGGCGATGGAGCCTTTCATGTCGACCGCGCCGCGCCCGTAAAGCAGTTCACCGCGCCGTTCGGCCTGGAACGGGCCAGAGGTCCAGCCCTCGCCCGGCGGCACGACATCCAGGTGCCCGGCGAAGGCGAAATGACGGCAACCTTCTGGCCCCTTGCGAATGGCGAACAGGTTCTCGACCGGGCCATCGGGCGCTTCACCGGCAATGAAGCGGTGGATGGTAAAACCCATGGGTTCGAGCATGGTGGCAAGGCAATCGAACACTGCGCCGGTGGCGGGCGTGATGCTGGGGCAATCGATCAGGCGCTCGGCCAGAACGACAGGATCAGGTACGGTCATCGGGCGGGCTCCTCGAACTGTTCGATCACCCAGTCTTCGCTTTCAGCAGCGTCGATCCAGGCCTGCATCCAGTCATGTGTCCACATCGATTCCATATAGGCCATGGCAAAACCGGGCACGGGCACGCCATAAGTCATGAAGCGCGACACGACCGGCGCATAGATGATGTCTGCAGCGCAGAACGTGCCGAACAGGAAGGGGCCTCCTTTGCCAAAGCGGGCGCGCGCTTCGGCCCACAGCGTCAGGATGCGGACAATATCGGCGCGAACTTCGGCGGTGATTTCCACGCCTTCTGCCCGCTTGCGGATGTTCATCGGCAGGCTGCGGCGCAGCGGCAGATAGCCGGAGTGCATTTCTGCGACCATCGACCGGGCCATGGCACGGGCCACATCGTCCTTGGGCCAGAACCGGTCACGGCCTACCTTGTCGGCAAGGTAATCGATGATGGCAAGGCTGTCCCACACCACCGCTTCGCCATCCCACAGGATCGGCACTTTGCCCGATGACGGGGCCAGATCATCGCCCCGGCGCAAGTGATCCCATTCATCGCCGTAAAGCGGAACGGTGATTTCCTCGAACGCAAGGCCGGACTGTTTGGCGGCCAGCCAGCCCCGCAGCGACCAGCTTGAATAGTTCTTGTTGCCGATAATCAGCTTCATGCCGCCTGCCCTGCTGCGTTCTGGTGGGCGCGTAGCCGTTCAGGAACAGGCTGTCGAGGCTGAACGATCAGCCTTCACTGTCTTGCAGGACGGCAGCGCGCAATTCGGCAATGCCCATCTTCACTTCCGACGAGGTGACGATGATGTCGGGATAGGCAGCCGTCCGTTTGCGCGCAGCAGCGATGGTTTCTTCGGTCACGCGTTCCAGTTCGCTGGCCTTGATCTTGTCCGCCTTGGTCAGCACCACGCGATAGCCGACGCCTGCTTCATCCAGCATCTGCATCATGTCGGAATCGACAGGCTTTACGCCATGGCGACTGTCGATCAGCAGCAGGGTGCGCTTCAACACCACGCGCCCGCGCAGATAATCGCGCACCAGACGACGCCATGTTTCCACCACTTTGGGCGGGGCCTTGGCAAAGCCGTAGCCGGGCATATCAACCAGACGCAAGCGGGTGGGTTCACCCACTTCGAAGTAGTTCAGTTCCTGCGTGCGGCCCGGCGTAACCGATGTGCGCGCAATGGACTTGCGCCCGGTCAGTGCATTGAGCAGCGACGATTTGCCGACGTTGGAGCGGCCCGCAAAGGCGATTTCGGGCACATCGGGATCGGGCAGGAATTTTAGCGCCGGAGCCGATTTGATGAACTCCACGCGGCCTGCAAACAACAGGCGCGCGCGTTCGATCATTTCAGCCTGAGCGGCCTGTTCTTCGGGAGTCATCGCGTTTTCGGCTTCCGGGGCGGATTGCCCTTCTGTTCGCGCGCCTCGACGCGATCCACGTCGATCTGGTCCTTGTCAGCCTGCGCCTTCAACTGGGGGTGCTTGCTGTAAAGATACTTCTGCTGCGCGATGGTGAGGATATTCGACGTGATCCAGTAGATCAGCAGGCCAGCGGCAAACGGTGCCATGACGAACATCATGATCCACGGCATGATCGAGAAGATCTGCTGCTGCGCCGGGTCCATGGCCGCGGGCTGAAGCTTGAACTGCAGGAACATGGTGATGCCCAGCAGGATGGCCAGCACGCCGATGGCAAGGAAGCTGGGCGGATCGAACGGCAGCAGGCCAAACAGGTTGAGCACATGCAGCGGATCGGGCGCGGACAAGTCCTTGATCCACAGCGCGAAGGGCTGATGGCGCATTTCGATGGTCAGCGTCAGCACTTTATACAGCGCGAAGAACACCGGAATTTGCAGGAAGATGGGCAGACAACCGGCGAGAGGATTGACCTTCTCGCGCTTGTACAGGTCCATGATTTCCTGCTGCTGCTTCTGCTTGTCGTCCTTATAGCGCTCCTGAATCGCCTTCATCTTGGGCTGAAGCGCGCGCATGGCCGCCATCGACGCGAACTGGCGCTGGGCGATGGGGAACATCACGCCCCGCACGATCAGCGTCAGCAGGATAATGGCGACGCCGAAGTTGCCGATCTTCGTGAATAGCGAATCGAGCAGCCAGAAAATCGGCTTTTCGAACCAGCGGAACCAGCCCCAGTCGATCGACAGGGTGAAGTTGGGTACGCCGGCCGCTTCGTACTTTTCAAGAACGGCGTTCTCCTTGCCGCCCACAAACAGTCGCAGCGTCTGTGTCTGCTGCTTGCCTGTGGCAATCGACATGGCGGGATAGATCAGGTCTGCACGGAAAAGGCCCTGCCCCATCGAACGGAAGCTGGCTTCGGCCTTGGTCCCCGCATCGGGGATAAGCGCTGACAGCCAGTAGATGTCGGTAAAGCCGACCCAGTTGGCGGTGCCCTTGAACGGCACAACCCCGCCGGGCGCTTCGGCCACAGTAGAATAGTTGTTGTCGAAGTTCACCGAACCATCGAACGCGCCAATCGGACCGGAATGAAGCTGCCAGGAATCGAGGCTGGCCGTCTTGTCCGTGCGGTTGACCAGCGCGAACGGCTTGACCACCACCGGCGCAGCGCCTGTGTTGGCGACAGTCTGCGTCGCGGTAATCATGTAATCCGCGTCAATGGCATAGCGGATGGAATAAGTCTGGCCGGTCGCGTTGCTCCAGCGCAGAGTCACCGGGGTCTGCGGCGTCAGCTTTGCGCCGTCGGCAGTCCACATGGTGTTGGTATCGGGCGTGGCCACGCCTTCACCTACCCAGCCGATCTGAGCGTAATGCTGCGCAGGTGTGCCTGCGGGCGAAAACAGCCTCACCGGGGCGCTGTTCTTTTCGACCGCTTCACGGTGGCGGGCCAGCGTCACGTCATCGACCAGCCCACCCTTGAGGTTGATCGAGCCTTTGAGACCCGGCGCATCGATGGCGACACGGTGCCCTGCAGCAAGCTCGGCTGCCAGATCCTTCTTTTCCAGCGCGACATCGGCCGCACTCTGAAGGCCGCCTTCGCGGGTCGGCTTGGCCGTTCCACCGGGCACGGCAG
Organism: Novosphingobium sp. SL115; assembly: GCF_026672515.1. GTDB lineage: Bacteria > Pseudomonadota > Alphaproteobacteria > Sphingomonadales > Sphingomonadaceae > Novosphingobium. Next base: position 427,684 of record NZ_JAPPRG010000002.1, read on the forward strand.
GCGCGCTGGCGGCGGCTTGCGGCTTTTGCGCAGGTTCGGGATAGAACCAGCGCATGGCAACTTCCCACCCCAGAAGGAGCAGGCCGGTAAGGACCACAGCCCAGATGACGTTGCGCTGATTCTGCACCGTGTTCGCGTCCTGTCAGTCAAATGCCGCGCGCAGGCGGTCTTCGTAAAATTGGTTTTAGGGAACGGGATCGTAGCCGCACCCGCCCCACGGGTGGCAGCGCAATAGCCGCTTCGCCGCCAGCCAGCCACCCTTAATCGCGCCATGCTTTTCCAGCGCTTCAATCGCATATTGCGAACATGACGGGCTGTAACGGCAGGTTGGCGGCAGCACGCGCGACGGGCCAAGTTGCCATGCGCGGGCGACCAGAATCATCACACGCTTCATTTGCGCGGCTTCCTGTCACCATGGCGTTTGCGCGGCGGATCGCCCTTGCCCGCAGCTGCGCGGGACAAGGCAACCGCCAGCTCATCGCGCAGCAGGGCGAAATCACGCTCCACCCCGCCTTCGCGGCCGATCAGCACATGGTCAGCGCCGGGAATGCCGTCTGTGGGAAGCGCTTCGCGCAGGAGCGCGCGAAAGCGGCGCTTCATCCGGTTGCGGACGACAGCGTTGCCGATCTTCTTGGTGACGGTAACCCCAAAGCGCAGGTCCGCTTCCGTCGCAGGTACCACTTCAAGGTTCACCAACAGCACGAATCCGGGCCTTGCGACCCGGATTCCGCGATTGGCGGCCACGAAGTCCGCCCTTTTCCGAATGGTGGCGATTCGGGGCATGCCCGCAGCCACGCAATTCGGAACTATACTGTCAGGCTTTTGAGCCGGAAGGCTCAGGCCGACAGCTTCTTGCGGCCACGCGCACGGCGAGCGGCAAGCACCTTGCGACCGCCAACGGTGGCGGTGCGGGCGCGGAAGCCGTGACGGCGGGCACGCACGAGACGGCTGGGCTGGAAAGTGCGCTTCATCGCTTTTCTCTTCTTCCAAGAATCATTGAATGCATAACCGGCGCCGCATGCGACGAGCCGGAATCAGGGGGTGGCCGATAGGCGAAGCCCTGCGATGCGTCAACCCTGCGCAATAAGGACAAGCTACTTCAATACGTTGCGGCAGCCTGCGGGAAAGGATAGGCACCGCGCCATGGAAAAGGAAAGCGAATCCTTACCCGCGCACCGTGCCAGGCGCTGGTGGCAACGCGCCCCGCGCATTCCCACGCTCGCGCTGTTTGCAGTGGTGGCAGCGGCATTGCTCGGCACTTTCGCGCTGATTCTGGCCACGGTCGAGGCTGAGCGCACCCAGCGAGAACAGGCAGCGCGCACCAGCGATATTCTGGATTCGCTGGACGAAATCGTGCGCGCAACGATGAGCGGCGAAACCGGGCAGCGTGGCTACTTCATCACCAGCGACACCCGCTACCTTGCCCCTTATCGCGAAGGGCGTGACCGTTATCTGGCCGAAATGACGCAACTGCGCCAACGGATGGGTGATGACCTGCCGGTGGAGCAGGGGCAGATTCTGGGCGAAATCGCACGGCTGGGCGATGCCAAATGGGCCGAAATGGCGGGCGTGGTCATGCTGGTGGAACAGCGCCGCATTCCCGATGCGCACGCCCGGTTACTGTCCGATGAAGGACAGCTGGCGATGCAGGGCCTGCGCCGTTCGGTAGCGCGGCTGGAAGATATCGAGCGGGTAAGGCTGGAGCAGGCCGCCCAGCGCGCGGCAGTGGCCGAAGGGCGCATGTTGCCATCATTGGCGGCGCTGTTCGTGGTGATCGTCTGCGCGCTAGCGCTGGGGCTGTGGCAGGCGATTCGCACGGCTGAGGCCGAGGCGCTGGCCGAAGGTGCTGCCGCCATTGCCGAGGCGCGCGACCGGGCCGACCTGCTGGCCAAGGAACTGAACCACCGGGTGAAGAACCTGTTCGCGGTGATTCTGGCCATCGTGAAGATGAGCGCGCGCGGCGATGCCGCTGCCGCCCCGGCGGTGGACCGCATTGCCAAGCGCATTCACGCGCTGGTGACTGCGCATGAAGTGACGCAAGGGGCGGGCAAGGACCAGACCGTCGATTTCGCAGATCTGATCGGCAAGGCTATCGCGCCTTACAAGTCCAGCAGCGAGCGGTGCGAACTGGACGGCGGCGAACTGGTATTGCCGGGCAAGCATGCCGTACCGCTGGGCCTGGTGCTGCACGAACTGGTGACCAACGCAGTGAAGTATGGCGCGTGGTCATCGCCGGGCGGACTGCTGCGGGTGCGTTGGGCGCGCGAGGGCGGGCGGGCCAGCGTAATGTGGGAAGAAATCGGCGCAGATGGCACCGTGCCTGCCGAACACAGCGGCCGGGAAGGCTTTGGTTCGGCGCTGATCCGCAGTTCGGAACGCCAGATCGGCGGCACGATTACCCGGCGCTTTGCCGAACGCGGTATTGTGGTGGAAATGGAATTCGCGCTGGACGGCGCGGAATAAGCGGCAGCAGGGCTTCTGCCCTGCCGCCGCTCACCACTGTATCAGTGCTTCGATTCGCGCCGGGGCTGCACCATGCCCGGCGTGATGAAGCCCAGCGGACCGGGATTCATCGCGCGCTTCTTCAGCTCGCCCTTCATCCGGCCGTATTCGTCCTCCATCTGCTCGGTCACCGTGGCGCGTGAATCTTCAAGCGCATCGGCGAAGTCTGCCCCATTGACCTGATCCACATTACCGCCCGCACGGCGAATGGCGTTCAGGCCGGCACGGCGCACGACGTCTTCCAGATCGGCACCGGTAAAGCGGTCCGTTGCAGCTGCTATCCGCCCAAGGTCCACATCGCTGGCCAACGGCATTGCCTTGGTATGGATGCGCAAAATGTGTTCGCGCCCGGCGATGCTGGGCGTGCCGACATAGACCAGTTCATCGAACCTGCCGGGGCGCAACAGCGCCGGATCGACCAGATTGGGCCGGTTGGTGGCGCCGATAAGAATGACCGACTGGAGTTCTTCCAGCCCGTCCATCTCCGCCAGAATGGTATTGACCACGCGGGCGGTGACGCCGGGTTCGCCCTGCCCGCTGCCGCGCGCAGGAACCAGACTGTCGATCTCGTCAATGAACACGACGCAAGGTGCCACCTGACGCGCGCGGGCAAACAGCTTGGCAATCTGCTGTTCGCTTTCGCCATACCATTTCGAAAGCAGGTCTGACGACTTGATCGCGATGAAGTTCGCCTCCGCTTCCTTGGCAACAGCCTTGGCCAGCAGGGTCTTGCCGGTGCCGGGCGGACCATAGAGCAGGAAGCCCTTGGCCGGGCGAATGCCCAGACGGTGGAAGGCATCGGGATTCTTCAGCGGCAATTCCACGCCTTCGCGCAGTTTCTCCTGCGCATCGTCCAGCCCACCGATGTCGGCCCAACCGATGGTCGGAGCCTGCACCATGACTTCGCGCATGGCCGATGGCTGCACGCGCTTGAGCGCCGCAACAAAATCATCGCGTTCCACCCGCAGCGAGTCCAGCACATCCTGCGGGATGGTCTGCTGTTCGAAATCGAGGCGCGGCATGATCCGGCGCACCGCTTCGATGGCCGCTTCGCGCGTGAGGGCGGCAAGATCGGCCCCAACAAAGCCGTGGGTGGTGCGCGCCAGTTCCTGAAGGTCCACGTCTTCAGCCAGAGGCATACCACGAGTATGGATGCCAAGGATTTCGCGGCGGCCCGATTCATCGGGCACACCGACGATGATCTCGCGGTCAAACCGGCCGGGACGGCGCAGCGCTTCATCAATCGCATCGGGCCGGTTGGTGGCCGCGATAACGACAAGGTTTGAACGCGCCTGCAACCCGTCCATCAGGGTGAGAAGCTGCGCCACAAGGCGTTTTTCCGCCTCACCATGCACTTCGCTGCGCTTGGGCGCGATCGAATCGATCTCGTCTATGAAGACGATGGACGGCGCGTTGCGGGTGGCCTCTTCAAACACCTCGCGCAGGCGCTTTTCGCTTTCGCCATAGGCCGACCCCATGATTTCGGGGCCATTGATGGTGAAGAACGACGCATCGCTTTCGTTCGCCACGGCGCGGGCAAGGCGAGTTTTGCCGGTGCCCGGCGGGCCGTGCAGCAGCACACCCTTGGGCGGGTCGACGCCAAGGCGCGTGAACAGTTCAGGATAGCGCAGGGGCAGCTCGACCATTTCGCGCAACTGGCGGATGGTATCGCCCATGCCGCCCACGTCATCGTAATTGACGTCTGCGCGCGACGACCGCGGTTCTTCATATTCCGCGCGCAGTTCCACCTCGGTATTTTCATCGATATGGACCACGCCCTTGGGGCTGGTGGACACCACGGTCAGACGAATCTGTGTCAGCGCAAAGGCAGGCGCATTGAGCATCTGGCGCAATTGCGGCGGCATGTCGGTGCGGTTGACCTGCTGCTGTCCTGCGGTGGCCACCAAATCACCGGTGACCAGAGGGCGGCCCGCAAAGTTGCGCTTCAGCGCTGCGGCGGGGCCTTGCAGACGCAAATCCTTTTGTGCGGGTGCGAACACCACGCGCTGGGCGGCACGCGATTCGATGCGGCGCACCTGAACGTGTTCGCCTGAACCGACATCGGCATTGGCCCGCTGCAACCCGTCAAGCCGGACCAGTTCCAGCCCTTCGTCTTCGGGATAGGGTAACACCACCCGCGCGGCGGTTGAACGCTTGCCGACGATTTCGATAACATCGCCTTCGGTCACACCCAGGCGGGACATGATATGGCGGCTGATACGGGCAATGCCGTGGCCGCTTTCTTCCTGCCGCGCGCCCGCCACCTGAAGGCGAACCGTGCCATCATCACTGCGCACTTGGGTTGCCGCGCCTGCATCTGCCATGAGCGTTCCGTCCCTTTTCAACTGCCGACGGGACCGATGTGGGAACCGGGCAACGGGATTTCAAACGCGGGCAGGAAAGGTTGGTTGCGCACCGCACGGCAAGCGCCAGAGAAGTCCTGCGGATTTCAGGCAAAAAAATGGCCCGGCTGTTGCCAGCCAGGCCGGAAAGTTTTGGGAGAGGATGCCTGAAAGGCAGGATCTGTATGTCGGACGCACAAATTTTGTGCAAATGCGAAATATGTAATTTAAGTTGCATTTTTTGCATTTTATACCACAAGTTGATGATTTTATGCAATTTTGCAGTTGTTGCATACGAAACGATACGGCTTTGGTCCATTCACAATGGTTTGCAGTTCGACCTGTCCCAACTGAATGCTGCGCTGCAAAATATCCAGAATGGAGCGAATCAGCGCGCGCAGCCCCGCTGAATATCGGGACCGATTCGGCGAACGACCGCAAAAGGATAGATCGTATCCGACATACCATCAGAACAGCGCGCAGCGCTCACCTCTAGTTCGATCGGCTTGCCATCGATCACGCCTGTAAACACAACGCCATCGCCTGCAGGTTTGCGGCTGACGGGAAATGTCGCGCCATCGGGCGCTTCGGGCGTGCTGTAGATCATCCGGCTATTAGCGATTTTGGCCGACCAGAACGGTTCCGTACCCAGCGCACGCAGATTGGCGGGAATGGGCAGTGTCTGTTCCATTGTGACAGATGCCGTTGGCGATACGGTTGGCAACGCGCTGGCCGCTGGTTCCGCCTCGGGTGTGGCTGCGACAGATGGCGTTGCTTCGGGTTGGGGCGAACAGGCGGCGAGCACGAGACTGGCTGCCGCAAGAACAGGGTGCAGGCTTTTCATGGCGCCCAGCTCACACCCCGCCCTCCCCCTTTCGCCAAGATCAATGCGCCAGCAACAGCGGAATCTGCGACCGGTCGAGCATTTCACGCGAAACACCGCCCAGCAAAAGCTCGCGCAGGCGACTGTGGCCATAGAGACCCATGACGATCAGCCCCGCTCCCACTTCAGCAGCACACGCCTCCAGCGTGGTGGCGATGGAACCGCTGCGTTCCTTTTCATGCGTTTCGGCGTGAATGTCGTGGCGTGAAAGATAGCGCGCGGCGTCGGCGGCAGGGAACGTGCCGTCCTTTTCCCGCACCGTCAGCAAGTGAACGCTGCCCGCCATCTGCAGCAATGGCAGTGCCGCACGCAGGGCATTGGCGGCTTCGTGCCCACCGTCCCACGCTACCAGCACCGGCTTGTCAAACCCCAACATGGGTTTGCCGCGTGGCACCGCCAGCACCGGGCAGCGCAAGCTGAATGCCATTTCCTCGATCGTCGGGTCGTTCAGGCTGCCCACCACCAGATCGGCAAAGCGCGCCGCCGCCGCCGCTGCGGTAATCCGTTCCTGATCCAGCACTTCGATATCAAACGGCACGTCTTCCGAAGCGAACCGCGTATCAAGGCTCTTGGCCAGCTTGTCGTTCGCCTCCTGCGCTTCTTTCAAGGCATAGGCGGACACGGCAACTCCGCCGAACGGCTCCCACATCGCCATCTGGGCAAAGGGCGTGGCGATCTGGAACGACACATGACCATTGCAGGCCCGCGCCAAAGCCAGCGCGGTTTCGATGCGATCATCAAGCGATTGCGAAATATCGATGGGGCAGAGGATGGAGCGCATGGGGATCTCCTGTGTTTTCAAGCCGTTCTCAGGCCCCCCGACTCTCCACCCGTATCATGCGCGCGGCCATGATCTGCGTCAAATCATATGGAAAATCACAGCTTGCCCGCATTCATTGTGCGGTTAAGGCTTTTCGCAGAAAAATGGGGAGGGTGCATGGCCTACGCAGCGGTGATTTTCGATTTCGGCGGGGTCATAACCTCGTCCCCGTTCGAAGCGTTCAATCGGCTTGAGGCAGAACGTGGCCTGCCCAAAGATCTGGTCCGGCAGATCAACACGATCAACCCTGACAGCAACGCCTGGGCCTTGTTCGAACGGGCCGAGATTGGCACGGCACAGTTCGACACCCTGTTTGCCGCTGAAGCCCGCGCGCTGGGGCATGATCTCGACGGCGCATCGGTGCTGGCCGTGCTGGCAGGCGCAGTGCGGCCCGCGATGGTCGCCGCGCTGGACAGGTTGAAGGGCGAAGGATACCGCTTGGGATGCATTACCAACAACGTGCCCGCGGGCCACGGCGCAGGCATGGCCCGCAGCAGCGATACCCGCGATGAAATGGAACAGATTTTCGCGCGGTTCGAACACGTTATCGAAAGCAGCAAGGCAGGTGTGCGCAAACCCGATCCACGCATCTACCTGATGATGTGTGAAGCGCTGGGCCTTTCGCCCGAACAATGCATCTATCTGGATGACCTTGGCATCAACTGCAAACCGGCGGCGGCGCTGGGGATGCAAGCGATAAAGGTGACCAGTGGCGAACAGACGCTGGCCGATCTTGGCGCTTTGCTCGGCCTGACCTTTTAGCAATCGACCCGCAATTCGCCTGCCCGCCTGAACAGTTCCAGCACCACCGGATCGCTTTCGGTGCTGCGGATGGCGGCTTCGAAGCGGATGGTGCGTTTGGGCCGGGGCAGCACTTCCACCAATACGCCGCTTGCCAGCAGGGGACGCGCCATGGGTTCGGGCAGAACCGCTGCACCGCCGCCGCCGCAGATGATGTCGATCAGGGTGCGCACGTTGTTGCATGTGCCGATGGAGCGGGGAATTACGCCGTTTTCAGCCAGCGATTCCATGGTCACCCCATGCAGCGGGGAATGGCCGGGGATGGACCACACCGGCAATGCCCGCGCAAAGCCGCCCGCCGCTGCCGTGGCGTGACTGGCGGCCCAGACCAGCCCGACAGAACCGATGGCCGCCGTCCGCATGCCGGGGCTGGCAACAGGGCCTGCCAGAAGGGCAAGGTCGATGGTGCCGCCCAGCAATTGCTGGAGCATGCGCGCCGTCAGATCCAGTTCCACTTCGAGCGCCACGCCGGGCAAATCGCGCTCTACCGCATGGACAAAACCCGGCAAGCAACTGGCAGCCGCAATCTCGCCACTGCCGATGCGCACAACGCCTGTTGCCCCTTCAAATCCCGATGCAGTCAGCAGCGCTTTTTCAAATCCTGCCCACAGCGGTTCACATTCCTTGACCAACCGGCGCCCGCGCGCAGTCAGCACCATGTTGCGCCCTTCCCTGCGGAAGATTTCGACGCCCAGTTGCTCCTCGATTTCGCGCACGCGGGCGGATATGGCGGGCTGTGTGGTGTTCAACCGCTCTGCCGCCGCGCGAAACGTGCCCAGCCGCGCGATCCACAGCAGCGTTTCCAGATGGTATATGGCTATGCGCTTCATTCGATCACAGAGTGTTATCGATTGTGATAAAAAACAATCGCTCTTTTCAATTTGTCTCTTGTGCTAACAGCCCTGTCGAAAGGGAGAGATTCCACGATGTCCAAGAAGCTTTACCCCGATGCGGCTGCCGCGCTTGACGGCCTGCTGCGCGATGGCCTGTTGATTGCCTGCGGCGGTTTTGGCCTGTGCGGTATCCCCGAACGCCTGCTGGACGCGGTGCGCGACAGCGGGGTAAAAGATCTGACCTTTGCATCGAACAATGCCGGGATCGATAACGAAGGCATCGGCAAACTGCTGCGCACACGGCAGGTGAAGAAGATGATCTCGTCCTATGTCGGCGAGAACAAGGAATTCGAACGCCAGTATCTTTCGGGCGAACTGGAAGTGGAATTTTCCCCGCAAGGCACGCTGGCCGAACGCATGCGCGCAGGCGGTGCGGGCATTCCCGGCTTCTACACCAAGACCGGCGTGGGAACGCTGGTTGCCGAAGGCAAGGAAACCAAGGTCTTCAACGGTGAAGAATACGTGCTGGAACAGGGCCTGTTCGCCGATCTGGCGCTGGTCAAGGCGTGGAAAGCCGACGAAACCGGCAACGTCGTATTCCGCAAGACCGCCCGCAACTTCAACGTGCCCGCCGCCACTTGCGGCAAGGTCTGCGTGGTCGAAGTGGAAGAAGTGGTGCCCGCCGGATCGCTCGATCCTGACAGCATCCACCTGCCCGGCGTTTATGTGCAGCGCATGATCGTGGGCGCGCCTTACAACAAGAAGATCGAATTCCGCACCGTGCGCGAGCGGGCGGCTGCATGAACCGGCGCGCGCTGCCTTTGGCGGCAGTGCTGGCGCTGGTTGCGCCGCAGCTTGGCGGCTGCGTGGCAGCAGCGGCGCTTGTGCCGCTGGCGGCAGGCGGAACGGTGATGAAAAAGTCTGCGGACGGCAACAAGGCCGAGCGGATGGTCAAGCCTGTGGTTGTGGTGGGGACAGCGACGGCATCTGCCGCTGAACCTGTTGCAGAATTGGCACCTGTTGAACCGGCGCCACAGGCAGAAGCACCTGTGGCAGCAGTGGCAGCAGTGGCACAAACGCCTGCGCTTTCAGCCGATCCTCTCGACGGTTACGGCGCCATGGCGGACTTTGTGCTGGCCCAGGCCGAAACGGGCAAGCCGGGCAAGGCTCGCCGTTCAGCCCTGCTGGATCAGCGCAGCCTGACCGCGCTGCCACGCATGTTGCCCTGTGGCGATCAGCGTGGCGCGCTGGTGATCGATCTTGATCCGGGCGACAAGCCGTTTGACCTGAACGATCCGCCATCGCCCGCACCGGGGCTGGCCGAACGGCTGCGTGCGATCCGCGGCACCGGAACGGCCGTGGTGTGGATTGCCTCATTGCCTGAAAGCCGGTCAAAGGAACTGGCAACCGTGCTTCAGGCCACCGGGCTTGATCCTTTGGGCATCGATCCATTCCTGCTGCTGCGCCCGCGTGAAACGCGCAAGCAGCAGGTGTTGAACCGTGCCGCAGAAGACTGGTGCGTGCTGGCCATCGCGGGGGACCGCAAGGCCGATTTTGACGAAGTGTTCGATTATCTGCGCAACCCGGATGGGCCGGTGGCACTGGCGCTGGAACAGCACCTTGGCGCCGGATGGTTCGTGGTGCCCCCACCCATCCGATAGACCCATCCGCCAATCTGGTGATATTGAAGATTCTTGCAGGGAAGAGCGACGACGATGACCACGCATGACGGGCTGAAAGCAGGCTGGAGCCGCGACGAAATGGCAGCGCGCGCCGCAAGGGAATTGCAGGACGGGTTCTATGTGAACCTTGGCATCGGCATCCCCACGCTGGTCGCCAACCATGTCCCCGAAGGCATGATGGTAACGCTGCAATCGGAAAACGGCATGTTGGGCATCGGCCCCTTCCCCTATGCCGGTGAAGAAGACGCCGACCTTATCAATGCGGGCAAGCAGACCATCAGCGAACTGCCGCATTCCGCCTATTTCGACAGCGCGCAGTCCTTTGCCATGATCCGTGGCGGAAAGATTGACCTGACCGTTCTTGGCGCCATGGAAGTGGCCGAAAACGGCGACATCGCCAACTGGATGATCCCCGGCAAGATGATTAAGGGCATGGGCGGCGCCATGGATCTGGTCGCGGGCGTCAAGAAGATCATCGTGGTCATGGAACATGTTGCCAAGGATGGCAGCGCCAAGTTCATTCCATCGTGCACCCTGCCGTTGACGGGCGTGGGCGTGGTCGACATGATCGTGACCGACCTTGCCGTGTTCCAGCGGCCCGATCACAATTCGCCCTTCCGCCTGATCGAATGCGCCCCCGGCGTCAGCGCAGAAGAAGTCCGCGCCAAGACGACCGCGCATTACGTGGATTGAAAAGGAACGACGCTGCCATGACCGATTCTCTCGCCTCTATTGCGCTGACCCGGATCGATGGCAGCGCTGATACGCTGGGCGCTCATGCCGGCAACGTGCTGCTGGTGGTCAACGTCGCATCACAATGCGGCCTGACCCCGCAGTACGAAGGGCTTGAAGCGCTGTATCAGGCCAAAGCTGGCGACGGGTTCGAAGTGCTGGGCTTTCCGGCCAATGACTTCGGTGCGCAGGAACCGGGCACGCACGAAGAAATCGCCCAGTTCTGCAAGGTGAACTATGGCGTGTCCTTCCCGCTCTTCGCCAAGGCTGATGTCACCGGCCCGGCCAAGCAACCGCTCTATGCCGCGCTGACCCAAGCCATCCCCGAAAAGCAGGGACCGGCAGCCGAAATGCGCGAACGGCTGACAGGCTTTGGCATTACGCCCACGCAAGACCCCGAAGTGCTGTGGAACTTCGAAAAGTTCCTGATCGGCCGCGACGGCAACGTGGTGGCCCGCTTTGCACCGGGCATCACGCCTGATGATCCCGCACTGGTATCGGCGGTTGAGGCCGAACTTGCGAAGTAGTTGGCGTATTGCGCGCAGGCCATGAACCGCTAGATTCGGTTCATGGCTTACGAACTGATTACCGCAAACCGCAACTATTCAAGCTGGTCGCTGCGCCCGTGGGTGCTGATGAAGGCGATGGGCATCGCATTCGATGACCGGATCGAACCCTTCACCAAGCCCGCCAACTATGACGATTTTCGCGCATTTTCCCCCACCGGACAGGTACCGGTGCTGGTCGATGGCGCGCGCACGGTGTGGGATTCGCTGGGCATCACACTCTACCTTGCCGAGCGGCATCCCGGCGTCTGGCCCACGGACGAAGCCGCCCGCGCCTTTGCCATGTGCGCGGTAACCGAAATGCACGGCGGCTTTTCCGCCCTGCGCAACGATTGCACGATGAACGTAGGCGTCCGGGTAGAGCCAAAGCCCATGAGCGCCGCGCTGATGCGCGATGTTGGCCGTGTGCGCGAAATCTTTGAGCAAGGGCTGGAAAACTTTGGTGGGCCATGGCTGGCAGGCCACGCCTTCACCGCGCTTGACGCCTTTTTCGCACCCGTAGCTTTCCGCATCCGCACTTATGGCCTGGGCATGGGCGCGGGGCAGGCGTGGGTCGATCATGTGCTGGCCCACCCCGCCATGCAGGAATGGGAAGCACAGGCACTGGCCGAAACATGGCGCGAGGAAGGCCACGAAGCGGAGCTGGCTGCCTGTGGCGAAATCGTGGCGGATTATCGGCAGGCTTGAAGGCTACCCTTCACCTTCCGCCTTTTCACGCGCGTTCAGCTTGGCCCACAAACCTTCGGTGCCCGCTTCAACCGCCTTGTTCACATATTGCGAGGCGACCAGCCAGCCTTTGAACGGGCGCAGCGTGGCAAGGCAGCCGAAGGAAAGGATCGGCACCGATGTCAGCACATGCACCCACCACGGCGGCGTATAGGCCACTTCCAGCCACACCGCGATGAACGTCAGCGGAAACGCGGTGATGCACAGTGCAAAGAACGCCGGGCCATCATCGGCATTGGCAAACTGATAATCCAGTCCGCATTCCGGGCAGGTCTTGTGCAGCCTCAGCCAGCCATCGAACATCGGCTCCTTGGCGCAGCGCGGGCACAGCCCCTTCCAGCCACAACGCAAGATCCAGTCGAACTTGGGATTCTGGGTGAAGATGGCCATGAAGCGTGCATCCTGTTGCTTGCACATGGTCCTTAGGCCGCAGCCCCGCATTGGCAAGCTGGAATACACCGCTGGAACCAAAGCCACAGGTGTGCGATTCCTTGTATGGTGCAGAACCCCATCATCTCATTCCGCGCGCGGTTTCTCGACGTGCTTGCGTCGATTTACCTCTATAACGAACATCGCGGATACACGTCGCTGGATCGTGTGCTGGACGCGGTTCGGGTGCGGTGTCCGGATGATCCGGCCTTTATCGCAGCCATCGAAAAGCATCGTGGCGATGAGCGCAAGCATTACGTCATGTTCCGCCGCTGGTTCGAATTGCGCGGGCAAATGCCACTGGCCGTCGACACCACCTGCGGCCACATCGACAGGTTCATCCAGAAGGTGTTCGGCTGCACGATCGACGAACTGGACACGCAGGGGGTGATTGATCGCCCCGAAGCGTTCGAGCAGCTCTGCCGGGTCATCATGCTGACCGAACAACGCGGCATGCGGCAGGTGGAAATCCTGCTGGGCAACCGCCATGTCCGTTCCGACAAGGCGATGAAGCGCATTTTCGAAGTGGTCGAACGCGACGAACCGGACCACTGGATGCCCTATGAGGCATGGCTCATCACACATGGCCGGGCGCGGGCGCGCTGGCGCGAAAAGTGGGCCGATTACTGGATTCACAAATCACTGATGCTGGTCAAACTGCCCAGCCTTTTCCTGCGCCGATCAACCCCGCGCATGACCGCATGGCCCGATGCGGGAGAGGCTGCATAAGCCTTTAGACACCAGCCACGCCCCGCGTTATCCTGCCTGCGGGAGAAGGATATGGACGGGGCAATCGCGGATCGTAAGGTCGGCCTGTTATCGCAACTGGTGCGCAAGGCGCTGGTCACTTTCTATCGCCTGCGCGGGTGGAAAGCCGTGGGCACGCCTCCGCCAGATGGGCGCTGCATCATCATCGCCGCGCCGCACACGTCCAATTGGGATTTCATCAACTTCATCGGCCTGACCGAAGATCTGGGCCTGCGCCCGCACTTCATGGCCAAGGACAGCCTGTTCCGCTGGCCCATGGGCCGGTTCATGCGCGATATGGGCGGCGTGGCGGTGGTGCGATCATCATCGCACAATGTCGTCGATGCCATGGTCGCCGAATTTGCCCGGCGGGGCCGCTTCATGCTGACCATCGCACCCGAAGGCACGCGCGGCAAAGTGGGCCAATGGCGCACCGGGTTCTATCACATCGCGCTGAAGGCCAATGTGCCGATGGTCGTCGGCCTGATGGATTACGGCACGAAAACCGGCGGGCTTGGCCCGGCCATCTGGCCATCTGGCGATTACGCGGCGGACATGCGCAAAATCTTTGAGGTCTATCGCACCGTCACCCCCAAGCACCCCGCACGCGGGCTGGCGTCGCTTTCGGAGATACAGGATGGTTGAAGCGCTGCTGATCAACGCCGTCGTGCTGGTGCTGGCCATGCTGGTGCTGTGGCGGGTTGCCGCAAGCATTGGCGATGTCAGCTTTATCGATGCGGTGTGGGGCGGCGGAATGGGCGTGCTGGCGCTGGTATCGTGGCTGCATGTATCTGGCGGCGCAGGCGCGCGGGCCAGCCTGATTGCCGCCATGACCGTCATCTGGGCCGCCCGCCTTGCCATCCACCTGCTGCGCCGCTGGCGGGCAAGCGGCGAAGACCCGCGCTATGCCAAAATTCTGGGCAAGGTGCGCGCCAAGGGCCGCTATGCTTCCGCCGCGCTGAAATACGTGTTCGGCCCGCAGGCGGTGCTGCTGTTCATTACCTGCCTGCCCGCACAACTTGGCATTCTGGCCAGCCCCGCCCCGGCCCCTTTGGGCACACTGGCGTTAATCGGGGCAGTCCTGTGGCTGATCGGGATCACATTTGAAACAGTGGGCGACTGGCAGCTGTCCCGCTTCCGCGCCGATCCCGCCAACAAGGGCAAAGTCCTTGCAACAGGCCTGTGGCGCTACACCCGCCACCCCAATTACTTTGGCGACACTTGCGTCTGGTGGGGCATCTGGCTGGCCGCAGCCGATGCAGGCGCGTGGGTGGCACTGGCCAGCGTGATCGGACCGCTGTTCCTGACTTTCACGCTGACCAAGTGGTCGGGCAAACCGCTGCTGGAAAAGGGCATGGAAGAGCGGCGGCCGGGGTATCGGGAATATGTCGAGCGGACTTCGGGGTTTGTGCCTTGGTGGCCGAAGCGGGACTAGGTTCCTCTACCTCCGTCATTCTCGCGCAGGCGGGAATAACGATAGGCGAGATTTACCTCACCCCTTCACCACCCCCACCCGCGCCTCCTGCGGCACGGCGCGCACCGGCGCGGCCCTGATCCAGCTTTCCAGCGCATCGATGTCGGTCGGCCCGGTCACCGTATCGGGCTTGCCGACGAAGCCAGAGAAGCCATCGCCGCCCAGCCCCAGAAAGCCGTTCACCGTCACGCGATAGGTCTGCGCCATATCCAACGGCTTGCCATCCAGCGTGATCGATACGATCCGGTCGCCCGATGGCCGCGCCGGGTCATAGGTGAACACGAAGCCGGTGGAGGGGGCGAGCGCCTGCTTCGGGCCGGTGTCGTCCAGCCCCTCTTCCAGCACGCCCTTGATCTGCGCGCCCGTCATCGTCTCGGTCACCACGTTGTTGCCGAAGGGCTGGCACAGGTAGATGTCGCCGAAGGTCAGCGTGCCATCCGCTGCGGGCACCAAAGGCGCGCGGATGCCGAAGGGGTTCATGAAGGCGATCTGTGCGCCCTTGTCGAGCGTCGCGCCAAGTTGCGCGTCGGCGATCAGGTTGCCCAGGGGGCCGCCACCCTTGTCGCCCGGCCCTTCCACCTTGGGCGCGGCGACATCCAGTTTGCCGATGGGGCGTTGGGTATATGCCTTCGATGCCTCGACATATCTGGCCACGTATTGCGCCACATCGGCGCGGGGCTGGAACAGGGGAAACAGCGCAGTATTGCCGATATCGCCGCGCGTGCCCTTGTAGGGCACCGACTGGACGATCACGTTCTTCGCCGCCTTCGACACCACGCGCCCGGCCACCGGATCGATCTTCAGCGTAATGTCGGTAACCAGTTCGCCATAGACGCCCGCGCTGGTCAGCAGGAACGGTTTGGCGGGGTTGAGCGCGGCGTAGTCGCACACATAGGACCAGTGCGTGTGGCCCGACACCACCACATCGACGCGGGTATCCAGCCGGTCAAGGATGGGACGGATGTCGCCTGCAAAGTTTGCACAGCCTTGCGGGTCGGGATCGCCCTTGGTCCGCCCGCCTTCATGGATCAGCACCACGATGGCATCCGCGCCCTGTTCTTTCAGCGCGGGGATGGCGGCGTTGATGGTGTCGGCCTCATCCTCGAATGTAAGCCCGACAATGCCGGTGGGGTTCACCAGATTGGGCGTGCCTTTCAGGGTCAAGCCGATCACGCCCACGGTCACCGCATTCGCGCCGCTGCCAAATGTGCGCAGG
The DNA here is from genome assembly GCF_026672515.1 of Novosphingobium sp. SL115. Classification (GTDB taxonomy): domain Bacteria; phylum Pseudomonadota; class Alphaproteobacteria; order Sphingomonadales; family Sphingomonadaceae; genus Novosphingobium. The sequence continues at coordinate 443,437 of NZ_JAPPRG010000002.1, forward strand.
CCGGTGGCGGGAAACAGGGTGGAACCGTCCGCGCGTTTGGTCGACGCGGCAAGATAGCGGAACTTTGCGCCGGTGAACGGCTCAAGCGCGCAGGGCTGTTTGGCGGTGAACTTTTCACAGCCGCCGTTCTGCTTACGCAACAGCTCTTGCTGGCCTGCATCGAATTCGTGGTTGCCCACCGCGTTGAAATCCACCCCGATGCGGTTCATCACCCCGATGGTCGGTTCGTCCAGATAGAGCGATGAGGCCAGTTGCGAGGCGGAAATCATATCGCCCGCCGAAACGGTAAGCGAATGGGCATACCTGCCGCGCACGGAATCGATGGCCGATGCCAGCCACGCCGCGCCGCCTGCCGGTACGGGCAAGATTCCGCCCTTGCCATCGGCCACGTTCACCGACTGGCGCGGCGGTTCAAGGCTGCCGTGGAAATCATTGATCGCCACGATACCCACTTCGACAGGAATTGCGTTTTCTGTCACCGCCATGGGGCCAGCGCAGGCCGCAAGTATTCCGGGAAGAACAAGCGCAAGCAGGGGACGGATGCGGCGGATCATCGGCAAGGGCGACCTTTTCGTATCGGGTGAAACCGGTGTGGCCGCCCTAGCCGATTGTGGTTGCGCATTGAAGGCACTGCGCAAAGCTTTCTTGCCTCGGCTATTCTTGCATCTTGGGTCATTGTTTCGATGCCCCGGCATCCCTACAATAGCGTAAGACCCCAGATCTAGGACGCGCGACGTTTCCATGGCTTCTTCCGGCACCGAACAAGACGCCATGCGGGCGCGGCTTGTGGACATTGCGCAGGCTATCGTCGAAGAACGCGGCGGCGCGGGCCTCAACTTTTCCGAACTGGCCGCACGCGCCGGCATCTCGCAGGCCGGCCTTTCGCGCTATTTCGAAACGCGCGAAGACCTGATGGAAGCCTTGGCCGACCACTGGTTTCAGCCGATGGTCGAAATCATGGAAGACGTACTGGCCAGCGATCTGCCGCCCCGGCGCAAGATGTATGAATTTTTCGCGCGCCGGTTTGTGCTGATGCGCCGCAAGTGGGAAGCCGACCCGGTAAAGCTCCAGACCTATGTCGAGGTGGGCAACGACTACTTCGAACAGGTGCGCAGCTACATTGATCTTGCCGACCACTATCTGGGCGAAATCATTGGCGAGGCGATGAGCGACGGGGCCTTTGCCGGGCTTGAGATTGACGAGACGATCAGCTTGATCAACCAGATGTGCGCCCCCTATTGCGCGCTCAACACCACCATCATGTTCATGGAACGGTTGAGCGAGGACAAACTGGCACGGATCATCGATGCGGTTTTCGATGGCCTGTCCGCGCAGGATCGCGGCGCCAAAGCACTCACCGGACTGCGCGCGGCCTGACGCTTAATTCTTCTTACCCAACAGGACTTTACGCATATCGCCGTGGTGGCGAATGTGCAGCACCAGCAGCGTCGCCATCAGCACCACCCCGCCGCCGACAAAGGCCAGCAGCGCGTGGCCAAGTGCCATTGGCGTCCAATTGCCGCGCCACCCGCACCACAGGGCCGAAAGCGCTAGCATTGTCGTAAAGTCGGCATTGAACTGCCCCGGCCAGCCGCCGGCCGCAATGTCACCAAAAAACACCGGCAACAGATTGCTGCCGTGCTCTGCCATGACTACGCCTGTAAACGCGACCAAGGCGCACCAAACCGCCACCAGATAGATTCTGAACATCATCCCCAGCCTCTCCCACAAAGCATGAAACGGCAATTATCGCATCATGCCGCCTGGCACCAGTCACGACGCTTGCCCTGCCAGTGTTCAGCAAGACCCTCGGTCTCAAGTATCGCGCCAAGGCTTGCTCCTCCGCGCGTCACCACCCGCAGCGCACGGCCATACCGATCCTGCGCCCGGCCTTTGATCTCCAGCGTAAACGGCCCTTCGTTCAGCAGTTGCACCAGCCGCCGCGTGGCGCGCAGGCCCAGTTTCGCCTCTGCCGCGCAACCCGGCTGTGATGTTTCGGGTGTATTGATATCGGCAATCCGCACCTTGGTTCCGCCATACCAGAACGTGTCGCCATCCACCACGCAGGTCACCCGCGCCCCGGTGCCGCACAGATCGAAACGCGCGCGTTCTCCATCACGTGATGTGGCATGGAGCGGCGCGGCCGAAAGCAGGACAAGCGCGGCGAAAGCGGTGAAGACAGTGCGGCAGATCATGTTCCCGGTTTGAACCGGGCAACTGCGCAATACGTCTCCGCATCCCTACGATCAGGAAAGTGCCTCAGTGGTAACCACTGGCTAACCCATTGCTGTCACGATCAGCGTCATGTTCGGACCTCGCCTTGGCACCGTATTCGCTAGCCGCTGGAGAGCAATCTGGTGGGCTGCGTCCATTATGGCGCTGGCTTGGTCGGTCGTGCCATCGGCTGACGACAAGGACGCTGAGCCTCCGCACGCCCATGTCGATCCTTGGGCCAAAGTGCAGAAAAGCAGCGACAACTGACGCCTGAGACTGATGGCGGCCGCTATTTCCCGGTAAACAGAAATGCCACCGCCGCCATGATGCAGGCGAAGGCCGCGAAGTGTCGCCAGTGCAGCGGTTCCTTCAAAATCAGCACCATGAACACGCCGAAAACGATCAGCGCTATGGCTTCCTGCGCGATCTTGAGCTGGCCCGCACTCCACCCGTTCAGCGCGCCGATCCGGTTGGCAGGCACGGCAAAGCAATATTCGATCAGCGCGATCGCCCAGCTTATGCCGATCACCATCAGCAGCGGGCGCGATGCCACCGCCTGCGGCCCACCCTGAATGTGCCAGTACCAGGCCACGGTCATGAACAGGTTGGAAAGAACAAGCAGCAGAACGGTCGTCATGGCTGGCAGGCCTGCCTGTGCAGGGCCTTCAAGGCAAGGTCATTCCTCGATCCCGCCCTCGCCATAGGTGCCGTCTTCATCGTCATCGCTACGTTCACCGCGAAACGCGCCCATGTCGATAATGCCGCTGCTGACCATCTGGCGCATGTGGTCCACCACATCTGGCGTGCTGCCGGGTTCATCACCCTGCCCCGGCGCGCGCGTGCCAAGATCCTGCTCGCCCAGAACGCTGGTGGCACGCGCCAGCGCTTCTTCCGCTACGGTCTGCGCCTGCGCTCTTCCATCTTCCTGTTCCGAATTGACGGTTTCGGGCGCGGGGGTCTTGTCGTCGATCACGGCGTGTCTCCTTTTCAACGAAGACTACGCCCTGATCGCCGCGCTGTTCCGGTTCAGCGGGTAGGGACCGGCACGTCGCCCGAATAGTCATAGAAGCCTCGGCCCGACTTGCGCCCCAGCCAGCCCGCTTCGACATACTTCTGCAACAGCGGCGCGGGCCGATACTTCGGGTCACCCGTGGACGCGAGGTAGATTTTCATGATTTCCAGCAGGGTATCCAGCCCGATGAAATCCGCCAGTTCCAGCGGTCCCATCGGATGGTTGAGGCCCAGCTTCACGCCCTTGTCGATATCCACGACAGACCCGGTGCCGCTGCCCAGCACGAACGCCGCCTCGTTGATGAAGGGCACGAAGATGCGGTTGACGATAAAGCCCGGCTCATCCTGCGACAGCACGATTTCCTTGCCAATGTTGGCAACATAGCCGCGCACTGCCTCGATCGTGGCAACCGACGTGGCAAGGCCGGGAATTACTTCCACCAGCTTCATCAACGGCACGGGATTGAAGAAGTGAATGCCAATAAAGCGTTCGGGATCGGGCGAGGACACCGCCATACGCGTGATCGGGATCGACGAGGTATTCGATGCCATGATCGCGTGGGCCGCCAGATGCTTGCCCGCCGATTCAAAGATCTTGTGCTTGATATCCTCACGCTCGGTCGCAGCTTCGATTACCAGATCGGCTTCGGCCAACGCGGCATGGTCAGAAAATGCGTGCAGATTGGCCACCGTCGATGCCGCCAGTTCAGCCTCGATCTTGCCCTTTTCCACCAGCTTCGACAGGCCTTTGGCGATCTTGTCCTTGGCCTTTTCAGCAAGCTCGATGGAAACGTCGCCCAGCAGCACTTTCATGCCCGCCTGCGCCGAAACCTGCGCAATGCCCGAACCCATCTGGCCCGCGCCGATAACCGCAACCGTCCTGACCATGTTCAAATCCCTCAAGCCCTGCATACCAATGCGTCGCCGCCTAGCGACGGGTAAACCCCAAGTCCACCTATGCCAAGCGTGAGGAAGCGCGCCGTTGAGTTAGCGCGAAGCGCCGGGCACCCACAGCGGGTCATTGCCCGCATTGGTTGCGCGGGCCAGCACGAACAGGTAGTCCGACAGCCGGTTCAGGTAAGCGAGCGCCTGCGGATTCACCGCTTCCACAGCGGCCAGCCCTACCGTCGCCCGCTCTGCCCGGCGCGATGCGGCGCGGGCAACGTGAACGCGCGCTGCAGCTTCCGATCCACCGGGAAGGATAAAGCTTCTCAGCGGTGGCAGATTGTCGTTCAGCGTATCAATCGCCGTCTCCAGCCAATCGACCTGCGACGCCACGATCCGCAGCACCATGTCCGAAGGGGTAAAGTCATCCCCCGGCGTGGCAAGGTCCGCGCCCAGATCGAACAGGTCGTTCTGGATGCGCTGCAAATCACCCGCCGTCGCTTGTGAAACGGCAACGGCGGCCAGCCCGATCAGGCTGTTCACTTCGTCCACTTCGCCAATGGCATGCATGCGCGCATCGTGCTTGGCCCGGCGCGATCCATCGACCAGACCGGTGCTGCCATCGTCACCCGTGCGGGTGTAAATCTTGTTCAGCTTTACCATCAGGCCAAAATCAGCGCGAAACGGCCAGCAGGATGGCCACCACGATTACGGCCATGCCCTGATACTTGATGCGGTTGAACATCATCTTGTTCTGCAAAAGCTGCATCTCGCTTGCCCCGGCGGCAGGGTCGGCATTCAGATCCTGCTCGGTGCTTTTGAGGAAAGCGATGATCCCGCGCACAAGCGACACCACCGTCATGGCGACAAGGATGATGATGATCGGGATCAGAAAATACTTCATGGTTCAAGGTCTATGGCGTCGGACAGCGAAATACCAGTGTCAAATAGGGCAGCCCTCACCTCTGCCACGACACAGCGCCCGTCTTCACCCGCCCGGCGTCGGTCGGCCAGCGCGGGGGCATCACGGCGCTTGGCCAGTTTGCGCCCGTCCGCTTCCACCAGCACCGCATGATGGTGCCACACCGGCACTGGCAGGCCCAGCAGGTGCTGGATCAGACGATGGATATGGGTGGAATGGAACAGGTCCACGCCGCGCGTGACATGGGTAATGCCATCGGCGGCGTCGTCCAGCGTGGCGGCCAGATGATAGCTCGCAGGCGCATCCTTGCGCCACAGCACCACGTCACCAAACCGTTCAGGCCGGGCCTGCTGCAGCCCATGCCGCTCATCCATCCATTCCAGCGGCCCTGCCAGAAGCGTCGCCTGCTCCATATCCAGCCGCCATGCCGCATCCGGCCCGGGCACGGGGCCACGGCGCAAACAGGTGCCTGGATACAACGGACCGTCCGGCCCATGCGCCACCGCCGCTGCTGCCACTTCGGCACGGGTGCAGGTGCAGGGATAAAGGATGCCCATCGCACGCAATTCATCTGCCGCCGCACGGTAGGATGCGATCCGCTGCGATTGCGGCGCAACTTCACGGTACTCCAGACCCAACCATGTCAGATCGGCGCGAAATTCATCCGCCAGTTCGGGCCGCGACCGCGCCCCGTCGATATCCTCGATCCGCAGCAGAAATTCGCCACCGCCACGCCGCGCCCGGTCATGGCCAACGATTGCGGAATACGCATGGCCCAGATGAAGCGGGCCATTGGGGCTGGGGGCAAAGCGGGTGACAGTCATGCAAGTGCAGCCTAGCGCGGACGGGCGCCAGGTCAAAATACGGCTTTTCCGACATCACTCGCACGAACTCAAACTCGCCCCGAACCTGATCGGGGGTGAGCCTTTTTCAGCCCAACGTCAAAATTATCAGAAAACCAGACAAACAAAACGGCTGCCCCGCTGGAGCAGCCGCTTTTGTCGTTACTTACGTTCCTTGACCGCCGCTCAGACGAGCGTGGCGGTGAACATCATGCTGCTAAGACCAGCAGCAAGGATGATCGGGAGCGCGATTGCTGTGAAGCTGCGCATGGTGTACCTCCTGTTGTGGTTCACCTTAGCAGACATCCTCCCAGTTCTTTCGTCGTCCGGCAGGGTGGGCTGGAAGCATCAGAACTGGCGCCGCAAATACGCCGATTGACGTATGCTGCAAGTGCGAACGGGGCACTTACGATTGCATGTAATGCAACTGTCATAATTGTGTCGTGATTCCAGCAGGAAAGGTGGGCGGCACACATCGCCGCAACGCCCCATCTGGACAGAAAGCGCCCATATGCCTATCGGCTGCGCATGAGCATCCAGCCTTCAGAATCGATCCTTATTGTCGACTTCGGCAGTCAGGTTACCCAGCTTATTGCCCGCCGCGTGCGCGAAGCCGGGGTCTATTCCGAAATCGCGCCCTACACGCAGGCAGAAGCCGCGTTCCACCGGATGAAGCCCACCGGCATCATCCTGTCAGGATCGCCCGCCAGCGTGCCCGCCGATGGTTCCCCCCGCGCGCCGCAGGTACTGTTCGACAGCGGACTGCCCATCCTTGGCATCTGCTACGGCCAGCAAGTGATGAGCGAGCAGTTGGGCGGCAAGGTTGAACCCGGCGATTCGGGCGAATTCGGCCGTGCTTTCCTGACCGTCACCGAACCCTGCGTGCTGTTCGATGGCCTGTGGTCGGTAGGTGAGCGCCATCAGGTGTGGATGAGCCATGGCGACAAGGTAACCCAGTTTGCTCCCGGCTTCCGCATCGTCGCGGTGTCGGACGGCGCGCCCTTTGCCGTCATCGCCAATGACGAAAAGAAGTATTACGGCACCCAGTTCCACCCCGAAGTGGTCCACACGCCCGACGGCGGGAAGCTGATCGCCAATTTCGTGCGCCACGTCTGCGGCTGCACGGGCGAATGGACCATGGCGGAATTCCGCAAGACCAAGATCGCCGAAATCCGCGAACAGGTGGGTGATTCCCGCGTAATCTGCGGCCTTTCGGGCGGGGTCGATTCGGCTGTGGCCGCCGTCCTGATCCACGAAGCGATTGGTGACCAGCTCACCTGCGTCTTCGTTGACCACGGGCTGATGCGCATGGGTGAGGCTGAACAGGTGGTCAGCCTGTTCCGCAACCATTACAACATTCCCTTGGTTCACAAGGACGTATCGCCGCTGTTCCTTGGCGGTCTGGCCGGGGTCACCGATCCCGAAGCCAAGCGCAAGTTCATCGGCAAGACCTTTATCGATGTGTTCGAAGCCGAAGCCAAGCAGGTGGGCGGCGCGGACTTCCTGGCGCAGGGCACACTATACCCCGACGTGATCGAATCGGTCAGCTTCACCGGCGGTCCTTCAGTCACGATCAAGAGCCACCACAACGTCGGTGGCCTGCCTGAACGCATGAACATGAAGCTGGTCGAACCGCTTCGTGAACTGTTCAAGGATGAAGTGCGCGCGCTGGGTCGTGAACTGGGCCTGCCCGACATTTTCGTCGGCCGCCACCCCTTCCCCGGTCCCGGCCTTGCCATCCGCATTCCGGGCGAAGTGACCAAGGAACGCTGCGACATTCTGCGCAAGGCGGACGCGATCTACCTTGAAGAAATCCGCAACGCCGGGCTGTATGACGCCATCTGGCAGGCGTTTGCCGTGCTGCTGCCGGTCAAGACCGTGGGCGTGATGGGCGATTTCCGCACGTACGATTCGGTCTGCGCCCTGCGCGCCGTCACCAGCACCGACGGCATGACCGCCGACATCTACCCCTTCGACGCCGCGTTCCTGTCACGCACCGCCACCCGCATCGTCAACGAGGTGAAGGGCATCAACCGTGTGGTCTATGACTACACCAGCAAGCCGCCGGGAACGATTGAGTGGGAATAACAATCCGCGTCGCTGAACCAGCCGACCGCGAAAGCTTGGTCGCACTGTGGGAAGCGGCGGGGTTGACGCGGCCATGGAATGACCCTCGCGCCGATTTCGACATGGCGCTGGGGCGGGATAGATCAACGATCCTGCTGGCCTGTGAAAACAAAGCTGTATCGGGCAGCGTAATGGTGGGGTTCGACGGCCATCGCGGGTGGGTTTACTACCTAGCCGTCGCGCCGGAAAAGCGCGGCTTTGGCATTGGACGTATGTTGATGCTTGAAGCAGAACAATGGCTTAAAGCCATCGGATGCCCCAAAATTCAGCTTATGGTACGGGGCGACAACAACGTCGCTCGTGGGTTCTACGCAGCGCTTGGCTATGATCTTCAGGATGTGGTGACACTCGGTCGCAGGCTGGACTGAGCGATCAGTCCAGCGCGACGAACTTGCCCGCTGCGCGGTCCTTTTTCACCTTTAAGCCATTGAAAACCTGGCCGCTCATGGCGATCCAGACGCCGGGGGTGGCGACCTGCGCGGTGGCGAAGGCCATGCCGAGGTTGAAGGGGGCATCGGTCTGGGCGAAGCGGGCGGGCGACAGGGCGCCGGTCAGCACCATGGTCTTGCCCGCAATGTCAGCCAGAACCCGCGCCGTGTCGGTCATGGTGTCGGTGCCATGGGTCAGAATAATGCGTGTTTCCGGGGCTTCGCGAATGGCGGCGGCGATCAGCGCGCGGTCTGCGTCGGTCAGGTCGAGGCTGTCCTTGCGCATCAGTTCGACCACCCGGAACGGCAGGGCGACGCGAGCTTCAGCAATCAGGGCGGGGATGCCGCTTTCGACGATCTGATATTCGCTGAGCGCATCGAAATAGGCCTTGTCGATGGTCCCGCCAGTGGTCAGCACCAGAATTGATTGATTTTGCATGATTTTTCAGCCCCGACCTGAACGACACCTAAAGCGACATGAACGTCACCAGACGTCCCTTAACGGTGCCCGCCCGGTCCGTGAGCAGGCCCTGCGCCGGGTGGAGGCGGGGGCGGCATGGAACCGGTGGTCTGGCTGGGCAGCGATTGCCCGCCCGGCAGCGTTCCTGACCCCGGAATCCCGCCGCTGAAACCCCATCCCTGCTGCGGTGCAGGTGGCCCCATCAACCCGCCGTTGGGAATGACGCGCGGTGCAGGTGATGGATCGACCAGTGGTCCGGCGGCTGTGCCGGAGGCAGGACGCTGACCCGATGTGGCGAGTTGGGTTTCAACCGGGGCGGCGACCGGCGCTTGTGGTGCGGTGGGCGCATGCTGCTGGATTTTTCCAGCCTTTGACGGTGCGGTCACCGGCGCTGCGGGAGCGGCGGCCGCAAGGCGTTCCACAGGCGGCGCTGCGATGATGGCCGGTGGCGCGGCCTGCTGTGCGGGTTGCTGTTGGGCGACCATGGCAGCGGGGGCGCTGGTCGGGGCTAGCACGCCCTGCCCGGTCTGGCCGAGCACCACCGCAGCGGCAATTCCGGCGGCAAGGGCCGCGAAACCACCGACGACGAAAATGCGCCGACGAGGTGGTTCTTCAGCCTTTTCAGCAACTTGAGTTGGAAAGACAATCAATTCGGCAGACTTGCGCTGTTCCTCTGCCCGGACCACTTCGGGTTCAGGTACCGGATCGGCGGGAAGTTGCGGCAAGGCGGTAGCGTTGGCGATGATGCGCGCGGCAAGCCCCGGCGGCAGCGCCGGTGCGGGCGCGCGGGCCAGCACCGCATCAAGCGCGGCATCGGCCCTTGCGGACGAGCCGGGAGCCTTGCGCGCCATCAGGCCTGCGCCTCAAGATCGGCGCAGCATACATCGCGGGCTTCCAAAAGCCCGCGCATCTGCCTGCGCGCCCTGAACAAAAGCGATTCCATGGCCTTGATATTGAGATCAAGCACGTCCGCCGCAAGGGCATTCGAAAATCCTTCGTAATAACAAAGGACTAGTGCAGCCCTATAACGCTCTGGCAGATCGGCCATGGCATCGCCCACCGCCCGCGCTGCCTGATCGGCCTCGATTCGCCGGTCAGGCAGCGGGGTTTCATCCGCCGGATCGGGCATGGTTTCGACCGTGACAACGCGAAAGCGGCGCTTGCGGTCAAAGCAGAGGTTCATCACCACGCGATGCAGCCAGCCGACCAGTCCCGCGCCCGTGGGTTTCCAGCGCGGCGCATTCTGCCACAGGCGGGCAAAGCTGTCCTGCACCACATCCTCAGCCTCTGCCCCGTCGGCCAGCATACGCATGGCGACGCGGTAGAGCGCAGGCGAGTGGCGTTCGACCAGAATGGAAAATGCCTCGACCCCGCCCCGCGCCACTTCGGCCATGAGCGCGGTATCGTCGAGAACTTCACGGTGAATCGGATCGGCGCAGGAAAGCAGGCTGTCATCGCCTGCCACTGCTTCTGATCGAACGTCGCCGTAGAACGTCAAGGGAACCTGCCGTTTCGCACCAATGCCTCTTGCGGGCTGCCCATGCTGAGTGGCGGCAGCGACGTGAACGCTACATTTACGAAAGCCTTCACGGCAGCGCCCAAAAAAATCCGCGACACTTTGCGAAGGGTTCTCACCCCACCCCCGTTTGGCTTTTCGGAGGCTGAAATCGGCATTGCAGCCGAACGGTCCTCCAAACCTGTCGAGCGAACCCAATGGGGCTGGCCCGGAGGGTCGCACACAACTTGAGGCCCGCGTCGACCGCACCCCGACGCGGGCCTCCCTTTGCAAGATTCACGAGAGGCCTATGAACCGTCTGCGAAATTCAACCTCACTTTCGGCGCTGGCTCTTTCCACGCTTATGCTGGCCCCGCAGGCCGCACGAGCCGCGACCAGCATCGATGCCGACCGCACCACTGCGGTCACCACGTCGGATCTTGGCGATATCTGGATCGGTGACGACGGTTCGATCACGCTAGAGGACGGCGGCACGGCAGTCACGGTCAATTCCAGCAATACCGTGGGGCTGGATGACGGCGGCTATATCTCGAACACTGGCGGCAACAACGGCGACACCGGCATTCTGGTGAATGCAGGCACGACCACCACGATCAGCAATGCCGGCGCGATTACCGTGACCGAGGATTTCACCGCCGACGATGATGATTCCAACGGTATCGCCGATGGCGCCATCGCATCGGCCAGCAACCGCTACGGCATTCATGTGGCATCGGGCGGGACGACCACGGGCTCCATCGACAACACCGGCACGATCACGGTCGACGGCCTGAATTCGGGCGGGATCGTGGTGGAGTCTGCCTTTGTCGGTGATATTTCCACATCGGGCACGATCAAGGTGATCGGGGATGGTTCGGTAGGCATATCAACGCAGGATGTGACCGGCGACGTGACCGTGGAAGGCACGGTGAGCGTGGTTGGCGCGGGCGCGCAAGGGGTTGTGCTGAACGGCAACGTGGACGGCACGTTCCGCATTCAAGGCGCCGTGGCGCAGGCGTCGTCCTATACCACCGACGACAGCACGACGCAGACGCTTTCGCGCGACGCGTTGCGCACTGGCAAGGCCGCCGTTGAAGTAGCCGGCGATGTGACCGGCGGCATCCTGATCGATGCCCCGCCCTACAACCGCGACAGCGCCAACAGCGACGAGGACAGTGACGGCACCACCGACGGTTCGGAAGCCACCGGATCGATCAGTTCGGTGGGCAACAGCCCTGCGCTGCTGGTGGGCAGTGCGAACAATATCACCATCGGCACCGCCACCGGGCGTGATGGCGACTTTTCGCTGGCAATTGACGGCACGATCACGGCGAGTTCGGTTTACAGCAACACCAACGCCTATGCCGTCGTGATTGGCGGACAGGGCGGCACGGTGTCGATGGCTGACGGCATCGGTGTTTCGGGTACGGTTTCGGCAACGACCGTGGACGAAAAAGCCGTGGCGATCCTGATAAACCAGGGCGCAACAGTGCCGGTTCTGGCCAACAGCGGGACGATTTCCGCCTCGATCAGTTCCCCCGGCGAAGGCGCGGCCTATGCCATTCAGGACCTGTCGGGCACGCTGACCACCATCGAGAACACCGGGTTCATCACGGTCAGCGGATCGAGCACGGATGACCTTCGCGCCATCGATCTTTCCGCCAACACCAGCGGCGTGACGATCAAGCAGTATCTGAACGATCTCGACGAACTGGCGCAGGAAAACGAACAGGCCGAAGACGATTACGATGCGGCCAGTGCCACCGTCTATACCGCGATCACCGGCGACATTCACACCGGCAGCGGCAACGACATTCTGGATGTGGCGTCGGGCCGCATCTATGGTGACAGCTATCTGAATGCGGGGAACGATCAGGTGCTGCTGTCGGGCGACAGCGGGTACGAAGGCGACATCCATTTCGGCAGCGGTACCGCCACGATGGCGCTGTCGGACAGCGCCTATTACATCGGCAACCTTGATCTTGCGGGCAGTGCATCGACGGTGACGGTGAATGACAGCGCCAGCTTTGCCGGCACGATCACCGATGGCGCCAATCTGGCGGTGACAGTAAACGGCGGCAAATTTGGCGCGAGCGAAGCGTCGACACTGAGCTTTGACAGCCTGACGGTGAATTCGGGCGGTGCGCTGAATGTCTATATCGACGGGAGCGACGGCACCGCCTCGCTGATCGACGTGAACACCGCGACCTTTGCCAGCGGATCGAAGGTTTCGGCCACGATATCGTCACTGGAGAACGCCGAGGGCAGCTATACCATCCTGACCGCCGATACGCTGGAGGGGAACCCGACGTTCGATTCCACCACCACCGAACTGCCGGTGCTGTTCAACGGCGATGTCAGCGTGGTGAACGAAACGCTGGTGCTGGACGTGACGCGCAAGACTGCCGACGAACTGGGTCTGACTGCACCGCAGGCGGCGGCATATGACGCGATCTATACGCAGGCTGTGGCCTATGACGATCTGGGGACCAGCCTGTTGCAGGTGGCAGACGTGGCCACATTGCAGGGCCAGTTCAACCAGTTGCTGCCCGATTATGCTGGCGGGGTGTTCGACTTTGTAACCCGCAGCGCGCGGCTGGGGTCACGCCACCTGATGGACGACACATCGCTGTTCGACATCAGCAATGCGGGCGGCTGGTTCGAGCCGATCTATTTCAAGGGCAGCAAGGACGATACCGATACCATTGGCTTCAAGACCAAGGGCTGGGGCGTTTCGAGCGGGATCGAGCGGATCACCGGCATCGGCAACGTGGGCCTGTCGTTCCTGTACACCAAGGGCGATATCAGCACGGGCGATTACCAGACGACCAAGGCCAGCAATTATGAGCTGGGCGCGTTCTGGCGCACCGGCAACGGGCCGTTCTATGCCTATGCCAAGGCATCGGTGGGCCGCGTTTCGCTGGCATCGTCGCGGACGTTTACCGGCGAGGTGGATGACGCCGATCTGGTTTACAGCGCGACCGGAAGCTGGAAGGGCTGGACCGTGGGCGCGCAGGGTGGCGCATCCTACAAGGTCGGAATAGGCGGTGGTTTTTCGGTCAAGCCTATGGCGAAGTTCGATTATTATCGCCTGCATGAAAGCGGCTATACCGAAGATGGCGACGATGAAATCTATCTGACGGTGGCGTCGCGCACGTCGAACCTGCTCAGCGGGACCGGCAGCATGACCGCATCTTGGAGTGCGGGCGAGCAGACCCGCGACAACCGCCCATTCACCGTGGAAGTGGAAGGCGGCTATCGCGCGCGCATGGCAGGATCGCTGGGCACAACGCTGGCCAATTTCGAGGACGGCACGCAGTTCCGCCTGACGCCCGACGCCATGAAGTCTGGCTGGACGTCGGAACTGCGCGTGCTGGCAGGCGGACTGGATTATACCTGGCAACTGGCAGGCGGTGCCGAACAGTTGCAGGGCAGCGTGGACTATTCAGTGCGCGGATCGCTGAGCATCGCGTTCTGATAGTCCTGTGGCGAAACGCGCCGACGGGCGCGTTTCGATGCGGTACCGGGCCTGTACCGCACAACCAGAAAAGCGCTGGTCAAGTGGCCAGCCCTGCGCCTGCTGCGGGCAGTTCTTCGCAGATTTCAGGGCGCGCGCCAGCGGGCGTGCGATAGTTTTCAAGGACCGCTTCGCGCACCGCTGCGAGGCGGTCCTTGCGCATCAGGCCCACCACTGCACCGCCAAAGCCGCCGCCGGTCTGCCGTGCGCCGCCTTCCGGGCCGATGGCCTCGCTCATCAGTTCGGCAAGGGCGTGGGTGAAGGGCACGGTGATGCCGAAATCTTCATGCTGCGAGGCGTGGGATTCCCGCATCAACGCGCCGACCCGGACAAGATCGCCCGTGGCAAGCGCTTGCGCGGCGTCGAGCGTGCGGCGGTTTTCGGTGATGACGTGGCGGGCGCGGAGGAAGGCAAGGTCATCGAAGCTGCTACGCGCGGATTCCAGCAGGGGTTCGTCGGCATCGCGCAGAGCGCCAACGCCAAGGATGCGGGCGGCGCGTTCACACTCTTCACGGCGGCGGTTGTATTCGCCATCAACCAGCCCGCGCACCACGCCGGACTGGACGATCATCACCGCAACGTCATCGGGCATGGCAATCTGGCGCAGGGCCAGCGTGCGGCAATCGATGAGCAGGGCGTGGCCGGATGTCGTGGCGGCGCTGGCGATCTGATCGAGATTGCCGCAGCGTACGCCGACGAAATCGCATTCGGCCCGCTGGGCCAGCAGGGCGACGCGCACCGCGTCCCAGCTTTGCCCGGTGACTTCGAGCATGGCGCGGGCAACGGCAACTTCGAGCGAGGCGGAGGAGGACAGGCCCGTGCCCTTGGCGATAGTGCCTGCAATTGCAAGGTCACCGCCGGGAACAGTGATGCCGGCTGCCACAAGCTGGGCCACGACGCCGCGCACGTAATCGCGCCAGCCGCCGGTGCGGCTGGGTGCGGCGGGATCGAAGCTGTCAGCTTCGGCAAAGTCGAGCGCGGCGACATTGAGCGGCCCGGCGGCGGGCCGGAAGGCGACGCGGGTTTCCTGACCGATAGCCATGGGCATGGCGAAACCGTCGTTATAATCGGTGTGTTCGCCGATCAGGTTGACCCGGCCCGGCGCGCGGATGACCAGCGCGGGCGCTCCGCCGAACGCGGCGGCAAAGCCGGAGAGGAGGCGGTCGTTCAGCGGGGCGGTCATGCTGCGATCTCCAGCGCGCGCAGGCGGGCGGCGGCGGTTTCGGGCGTGAGGTCGCGCTGGCTTTCGCCAAACATTTCAAAGCCGACCATGAATTTGCGCACCGTGGCAGAGCGCAGCAGCGGTGGGTTGAAGTGGGCGTGGAGACGCCATGCGGCAGGATCGGCGCTGGTGCCTGGGCACTGGTGCCAGCCCATCGAATAGGGGAAGCTGGCACCGAACAGCGCATCGTAGCGGCGGGTGACGGCACGCAGAATGGCGGCAAGGGCATCGCGCGCAGGGGCTGTCAGATGTTCGATGCGGGCCACGTCGTCGCGCGCGATGAGCAGGATTTCGAAGGGCCAGACCGCCCACCAGGGCACGATGGCCAGCCAGTGATCGTTGGCTTCAACAACGCGGGTGCCAAGCTCTGCCTCGCGCGCGGCGACTTGCGCCAACAGGGGTTCGCCATGGGCCGCGCGCCATGCGGCCTGTTCGCGGTCTTCGGCGGCGACGGCAGTGGGCACGAAATCGCTGGCCCAGATCTGGCCATGGGGATGCGGGCTGGAGCAGCCCATCATCGCACCCTTGTTTTCAAACACCGCGACATTGGCGAAGCGGGTGGCCAGAGTGGCGCTTTCGTCTGCCCAGCAATCCACCAGACTGCGGATGGCGGGAAGGTCCATATCGGGCATGGTGCGCGAATGGTGCGGGGAATAGCAGATGACCCGTGCCGCGCCGCGTGCGGGGGCGATGGGGAACAGCGGATCGTCGCTGATCGGCGCGGGGCTGTCTGCCATCAGGGCGGGAAAATCGTTATCGAAAGCATATGCGCCGGGATAATCGGGGTTCACATCGCCGCTGGTGCGCGCGTTGCCGGGGCAGAGGTAGCATGCAGGATCGTGCGCGGGGCCATCGACCGGCGCGACTTCGCCCGTTTCGCCCTGCCATGGCCGCTTGGCACGATGCGGGGACACCAGCACCCATTCGCCGGTCAGCAGGTTGCGGCGGCGGTGGGGATGATCGTCAGCTGAGAATGCTGAGGGTGGAAGTGCAGGCATCGGCCTCTCCGTGGCACGTTTTTGCAATCGATTGTTTTCGCTTTATCACAGAGCGGCCCTGCCCGCACGGGTAATTCGAATTCGTCCCTTACGAGGCGCAGTTTATAGCGAATTGGCCTGCGCGATCTTGCCATAGACCATGGCGCTGGGTTTGGCCTTGCGTTCGAAGGTCACCGGATCGAAGCTGGCGAGGCCGAATTTGGGCTTGTAGCCGAAAATCCATTCGAAATTGTCGATCAGCGACCAGTGGCAATAGCCGATGACCGGCACGCCATCATCCATGGCGAGCTTGAGATCGGCCAGCGCGGCGGGTATGAAGCTGGCGCGCACGGCATCGTCTTCCGTCCCCACGCCATGTTCGGACACCAGCACCGGAACACCGGTTGCGGCATGGGCATAACGCACCGCGCCTGCCAGCGACCCGGCCCAGACTTCGGTGCCCGACCAGTTGACCGCAGACCCGGCAGGCGCGGGCAAGCGGCCCTTGTCGCCCCACAGTGCGCGTTCATAGTTCTGCACACCGATGAAATCGTCCGCCTTGGCGGCGTCCAGCCACTGCCCGTAAAGTTCGGCACGCATCCGGTCGCGGATGGAGTTCTTGCCCACGGCCTGATCGTCCATCATGGCAAGCGAGAGGCCGACAGGAAGATCGGGGCGCACCGCCTTGATCGCGGCACGGCCAGCCTTGTGCGCGGCCATAAGTCCGGCCTGAAGTTCGGGCAGGTCATCTTTGCCCGCCACGTTGGCGCAGACGAAGCGGTCAACGCCCAGCCGCTTTGCCGCCGTGTCCATCGTCAGCTTCTGGATATCCCACACCTGCTGGGGCAGCATGGGCTTCAGGATCAGCAGGATGTTGGGTTCGTTGAAGGTGATGACCGAATGGATCACATCGCCCAGCGCGCGCGTGACCTTTTCGGCATAGCGGGCGAAAAGCTGCGCGCTTTCAGGATTGGTCCACCCGCCCTGCGCGCTGAACCAGCGCGGCGCGGTGAAGTGGCTGTAGGTGACGATGGGGGTAAGCCCGCGCGCACGGCAGCCTTCGATCACGCGGCGATAATGGGCGATCATCGCTTGCGAGAACTGGCCCTTTTCGGGCTCGATGCGCGCCCATTCAATGCCAAAGCGGTAGGCGTTAAGGCCGATCTGTTTGGCAAGGTCAAGATCGCGTTCCCACAGCAGCAGGCTGTTGGCGGCATCACCCGAAGGCTGGGCAAAGATGGTGGGCTGCTGGTTTTCGATGAACCACAGGTCGGACGCGGTATTGTTGCCTTCAATCTGGTGCGGCGCGGTGGCGGCACCCCACAGAAAGGCCTTGGGGAAGGTAGGGTTCGCCTGCCGCTTTTTCAGCGAGAAACCTGCCATGGCAGGCGTTGCGGCGGTAACGGCAGCAAGGGCCATGCCCCCGGCGATGGCGGTGCGGCGGTCGATCATGTTCTCTCCCCAAGGATTTGGCGGGGAGAGTAAAGGCAGACTGGCATCGCGTAAAATAGCAAAACATGGCAAGTCTATAGACTGAAGCTATACCCCCGGACCGCCGCGCAACAACACTTGTCACCCGGCTGACAGGGTTTGTCATCAGACACCGCAGCCGCCGCGCAGTAACCTTGCCCCCATCATTTTCGTCGCACGAGGGGTAAGATGGCGACCAAGCACCAGTTCCTGCACGCAGCGGCTTTCGCCGTTGCGGCTGTCGCGGCGATGCCGCTGCCAGCCTTTGGCCAGCAGGCCGCGCAACCGGGCGAAGCCGAGGCACGCTATCAGGCGATGGCAGGGGAAGAACGCACCCGCGCAGGCGATCCGACGTTCGATTACGCGCTGGGCATCGCGGCATCGGACGCGGGGCATTATGGCGAGGCGATCATCGCGTTTCAGCGTGTGCTGGCGCGCCAGCCGGACAATGCCCCGGCCCGCGCCGAACTGGCCCGCGCCTATGCCCTTGCAGGCGATATCGACACTGCGCGCGACCAGTTTGCCACCGTGGTGGACGATCCCACCATTCCCGACCCGGTGCGGCAGCGCTTCACCGGATTCGTTCGCCAGTTCGACAAGCAGATCAAGGGCGGCGGATCGGACGTTTCGGGCTTTGCCGAAGCGGCATATGGGCATGACAGCAACATCAATTCAGCGACGCAGCTAACGTCGATCACCATTCCGCTGTTCGCCGCGCTTGGCCCCGGCACGCTGGGCGCGGGGGCGCGGGCGCAGA
Source organism: Novosphingobium sp. SL115 (assembly GCF_026672515.1). GTDB lineage: Bacteria > Pseudomonadota > Alphaproteobacteria > Sphingomonadales > Sphingomonadaceae > Novosphingobium. The sequence continues at coordinate 461,764 of NZ_JAPPRG010000002.1, forward strand.
AGGACGAATTCTATGACCTGTCGGCAGGCATCAGCGCGGTAAACGCGGTGGGGCGGCAGGACCGTGTGTTCGGATCAGTGCTGGGCAATTTCCGCGACAATATCGATACTGCTGCGTTCGATCAGGCCAGCCTGACCGGGACGGCGGGCTTTGCCCATACGTTTGCCAACCGCGATGTCGCATCGCTTTCAGGCCAGGTGCAAAAATACTGGCTGGGCCACAGCGGCTTTCGCACCGCCTATGGCGCAATTGCGCAATATACCCACCTGCTGCCGGGCGGGCGGGCGCTGTCGGCATCGGTGCAATATACCCGGTTCGATTATGACCGCGATCCCCTGCGCGATGCCAATCGCGTTGCGCTGGGGCTGGGATATGCTGCGCGCAATTTTTCGATCAACCTGATTGGCGGGCATGAAGAAACCCGCGCGCAGGCAGGTGATGCGGAATCCAACAGCTTTGCCGGGGCCAGCGCAGGTGCCGAAGTGCAGATTGCCCCGCGCGTCGCGCTGGTGGCGGGCGCGGCGTTTGACCTGCGCCGCTATGACCGGGCCGACCTGCTGTTCATGCAGAAGCGCCGTGACGAACGGCTGGACCTGACCGCCGCTGTCAAGGTGGCGGTGCTGCCCGGTCTGTTCATCCAGCCCAAGGCCACATGGTCGCGCAATTGGTCAAACATCGCGCTTTACGATCACGAACGCTGGACCGTGCAGGCCGGCGTCCGCTTTGAATTTTAAGCCGGAGACATCGCATGATCCGCACATCTTCACCCCGCCCTGTTTCCGCGCTGCTGATCGGCGCGTCCTGTCTGGCACTGGCTAGCCCCGCGTTCGGGCAGGAAGTGGTGTTTGCCGACAATCCCGATCTGGCCGCCGCCGCGTTGCGCGGGGAACGGGTGACCCAAGGCGCGGGAGTGACCCAGCTTCGGCTGGCATCGGGGGCCATGCTGTCGTTCGTTGAAGGGGCCGAGTTCCAGTTGCGGCCCGACGGGTCAGTGGACCTGTTCAAGGGCAACCTGACCGTGACCGGGGCAAGCAAGACCGATACACTGGTGCATCTGGGCGGACAGGGCACCGGCAAGATCAGCGGTGCGGGATCATCGGGCAGCTTTTCAGTCGACACTGACGCCAAAGGCCGCACGCAGGCAACCGGGCGCGTGCTGACAGGGCTTGCCAGCATTGCCAACGGACGTGAGGAAAAGCGCTTTGCCGCAGGGCAGGCGTGGGAAGTGGCCAATGGCCATCCACGTCTGACCACCAAGGCCGCCGTTGCCGCCGCGCCGCGCATGTCACCGGCCAAGGCTGCTGCCGTGGCGGAGCAGCGAACGGCGGCGACGCAAACTCCGCCAGCGGTAGTGTCGGTGGCTGAAGGCGGGCCTGCGGCGGCGGCCGAAAACGGTGTGCCGGTGGTGCTGGGCGAGGCGCTGGCCGCAGCGGGGGCTTCGGGCGATATCGTTTCGGCGGGGCAGCGCATTGAAGCGGCGGTGACCAACCCGACCATCGAAACCTTCCCTTCGGACGATCTGGCCCGGCTTGTGGCCCATGCCGCGCAGCTTGAACGGCTATATGGCGGCCAGCCGTTCAATCAGGCGCAGGCCGATGTGATCCGCGCCTATCTGCGCTATCTGGCAGGTAGTGGCACGCAGGCGCAGTTCCTGACGGTTTATGCGGGGCTGATGGTGCAGTTCCTTGATCTGGTGCGGTCGGGCGCGGCGCCCACTTCGTTTACGGGCGCGACCTTTGCCGACATCAACGCCTTCATCACCTATCGCGGGCGGACCAACGGGTTTACCGCGCTGTCCGGCCAGAACCGCGTGCTGGTGGAAGCCTATGTCGCTTTCATTCTGGGCGGGGGCAATGCCGACCAGTTCGTCGCGCGCTATACCAGCCTGACGTCGGCCTATTTCACGTTCCTGCGCGGCGGGGGCGATCCGCTGGCGTTTCAGGGGGCCACACAGGCGACGCTGGTAGCCTATATCACCTTCCTGAATGATTCCGGACTGCTGGTGCGGCTGGGCGCGGCGGACCGGTCGTTGCTGCAGGCTTATCTTGCCAATGGTGGGGCGGCATTTATCCAGCAGTATCGTGTCGCGCTGACCGCCTATTTCAGCTATCTTTCCAGCGGGCAACTGCCCAGCGGCTATGCCACGGTCGATCCTGCCGTACTGCGCCAGTATCTGCAAACGCTGCAGGCGACGGGGCTGTTCGAACAGGTGCTGGGCGCACAGGCGCAATTCTATGCCAGCTATCTGACCTATCTGCGCGGCGGTGGCGCGATTGACGGCTGGCAGGGCCTGCCCGCCAATGTCTTTGCCGGATACGCACAGGCGCTGACCAGCTATCGCGCCTATCTGGCAGCGGGTGGCGTGCCTTCGGCCTATACCGCGCTCGACCCGGTGGTGCTGCGACAGTATCTGGATGCGCTGGCGGCGGCGGGTGCGCTGGACCGGTTCCTTGGCGGCAATGCCACGTTCTATGCGCAGTATCTGGTTTACTTGCGCGATGGTGGCACGCTGGACGGGTGGCAGGGCCTGCCGTTCAACGTTTTCACCGGATATGCGCAGGCGCTTTCGGCCTATTACGAATATCTGGCAAATGGTGGGCTGCCATCGGCCTATACCGCGCTGACGCAGGATGAAATCCGCGTCTATCTGGCGGCATTGCAGGCGGTGGGCGCGAACGAGGCGTTTCTGGGCCAGCTTTCGGCATTCTATGGCGCGTATTTCACGTTCCTGGCCAATGGCGGCAACCCCGATCTTTACACCGGTCTGCCCACCCCGCCCGACTATGCGGCGCTGGCCAGCGCGGTTTCGGCGTATGTTGCCTATTTGCAGGCGGGCGGCATGCCATCGGCCTATACTGGCGCGGATCTTGCGCTGTTGCAGCAGTATATCAAGGCGCTGATCGACAGCGGCAAGCTGAACACGCTGCTAGCGGGACAGGCGCAATTCCTAAGCGCCTATTACGCCTTCATCGTGGGCGGGGGCAGCGCCGATGGCTATGCCGCGCTGCCGGTCTATGCCAACTATGTCACCGCGCTTGAGGCTTATTACGCCTATCTGGCGGCGGGCGGCGTGCCGTCTGGCTATACCGCGCTGACGCAGGCGCAGATTCTGGCCTATCTGCGCGCGCTGACCGATGCGGGTGTGCTGGCCGGGCTGTTTTCTGACGCGACGCTGGCGTTTATTCAGTCGTATTACGTCTATGTCGCTGGGGGCGGCAACCCGGACCTTTACAGCGGTCTGCCCAGTACAGGCGGAAGCGGCGGGACCATCACCCGGTTGACGACATATACCGGCGGGTTCCCATCCAACGCCAGCGGATCGAAAGCGATTGCCGGGCACAACGGCAATATCCAGCCCGCCAACTCCACGCCGACGCTGGCCAGCAACGGGGCGCTGGAAAGCGCGGGCGACATTGCCCCGCTGACTGCAACCGCAACCGATGTGGCAGGCGATGCCAGCGCCGTGGTGGGCCGGTTCACCAACGGCACGGCGCGGTTCAAGAACACGTCGTTCGGGTTCAGCGCTGATACCGGCCTGCCTTATGTGGTGCTGGCGCCGAAGCTGGGCACTTTGCCCACATCGGGCACGGTGGATTACGAAGTGCTGGCGGCCACGCGCCCGGTCTTTACCGATGGCCGCACCGAGCCGGGCACGTTCGATGCCGATCTGACCATCGGCTTTACCGGCACTGCCAACCTGACCTTCCGCACGCTGGGCACGATTGTCATGCCCGAAACCGGCGGGAACGTGGCCTATACCTTCCAGACCCCGAACTATGCCAATAGTCAGATGCAGGAGGTGATTCGCGACACGCTGGGCAATTACTTCTTCGGGGCCAGCCTGACCGGCACCGGGCAGGGCTGCGTCAGCGGCGGCACGCCCTGCCAGTTCAGCATGTATGGCGATTTTGCCGGACAGACGCCGGAAAACCGGCTGGGCGTGATGTACCAGACTTATGGCGGGGCGTTCAACGCAGGGCGCATTCAGGGCGCGGCAGTGTTTGCCAAAGCGGGCACTGGCGGGGGCAGTAGCACAGGTGGCAGCAGTTCCGGCTATACCGGCGGATTTTCGGCCAGGTCGGGGCTGAATGTCTATGTCTCGTCATTGGAGACCAACGGATTCATTGCCAACCAGAGCCTGTCCATTGCCCGTGATGGCAGTTTTACCGGTTATGACAGATACGAAGCGCTGACTGCACGATTCAGCGATCTGGCAGGCGATTCCAGTGGTGTGATCGGCCGCGTCAGCGATGGCACATTCCGCATCGGCACCGGCACTTTCACCTATGGCGCGAACAATGGCTTTGCCTATGCCATCATGGCCCCGATCAGCGGAGTCATGCCGACGACCGGCACCGCGTCATATGACGTGATATCCGCCACTCGTCCCTTCTATCAAGGTGGACAAACCGCCCCCGGCACTTTTGCTGCCAACTTGACCGTAGGCTTTGGCAGCACATTGCGCTTTGCGATGGACGGCACGTTGACGATGCCCGATGCGACATACACATTTTCGACACCGGGCGGCGCAGGTGGCACCCTGCAACCGGCGCAAGTTGCGAACAACCCTGCGTTCTTCGTCATCCGTCCCACCCTGTCAGCTAGTGGCAGAGCGTGCCAGACCAGCGGATGTTATGTAAACTTCTTTGGCGGATTTGGCGGGGCCACGCCGCAGGACCGCCTTGGCTTTGGCTATCTGACATATGGCAACACCGATTCGTCAAATGCGATTGCCGGGGCGGTATTGTTCGGGCGTGAAGGCACGCTGCCTGCAAGTGGTAGCAGCGCAACGCCCGCACCGGCAGCGTCTGCAACCCTGACTGGGGCCACGACGTATACCATGGCCGATGGCGGCACCACCGGCTTTGCCGCTCAGGAAGTGGATGTCAGCACCGACGGGGCGATCACCCGCGTCAAGTTCAATGCCAGTTCGACGACGATCTATGGATCGCCCGGCGTGCTGAAAGAGCATGGCCGCGCAGGCGATGCGGTGGCGTGGAGCCGCTGGGACGGGGCAAGCGCCAACGCCAACCTGAACCCCAACGTCCATATCGTGACCGGCACCCCTGCCACAGCGCTGCCGGTATCGGGCAAAGTGGACTATACCCTGACCGGATCGACCGCCCCCACCAATTACAACGGCACGGACGGTGCTTCGGGCACGGTATCGGGATCGCTGGCAGTGCAGTTTGGCGCACAGCCCAAGGTGGGCTTCAGCCTTGATGTGAACACCGGGCCGCGTGGCTGGCGCGTGGCAACCAGCGGCGGGTCTGCCGATCCGTCCAATGGCGGGCTGAACGTGGGCAGTGACATGCGCTTTGGGTCAAGCTCGGTCGGGGTTACCGCGCTGAATGCCAACAGCTGCCTGGGGTCGTGCAATGCCACGGTGCTGGGATCGCTGTATGGCGCAGGGGCCAGCCACGTTGGTCTGGGCTACCAGATTGGCGATCTGTCATCGAACAGCATCTATACCGTCAACGGCGCGGTGGTGTTTGGCAAGGCTGTGCCCTGACGATTGGTGCCATTGTTCTCACCAAGGTCTGCCAGACAGCCCCCCGCTGATCTGGCAGACCGGGCGCGGTGGCCCTTCTTGCGCTCCGGCTGCCGCGCCCCCTTTGCCCAGGCGGCAGCAAAGTTAACCAAGATGACAGGATTTGTCACAGCCATGACAGGACTGTTGTGTGTGAAGGCGCTGCTCTGGCGCGCATTATGCCCCCATCGCCGTAACGCAAGCACGGCAAGTTTCGAGGGGTGCCGACCATGTTTCGCAAGTCCACAGCCATCATCGGCGGCCTTGGCGCAATCGCGCTGACGGCCGGTGTATCGACCACAGCCATGGCCGCCGAAAAGGAGCCGCCGGTTGCGTTGACCAAATGCGACAAAAGCTATGGCGCGGTTGCGCTGGTTGATGGCGACACACAGGGCTGGACCAAATACGGGCTTGGGTCTCCGCGTGAACTGATTGCTGCGCTGGCCGTGGAATCTGGCTGCTTTACCATTCACAACACCGCCAGCGGCAAGCCCGCAACTTTCCTGATGAACGTGATTGCAGGCGACAAGGAAGAGGTCGACAAGTCGATCGAGACGGCCAAGGGTGTGGCGATGGAAGGGCTGGTCCGGTCAGGCGCAGCCAGCGGCATGTTGCGCGGCATCCCCGGTGGCGGGTCGATGCTGGGCATGCTGGGCGGCTTTGGCGGCAAGAAAAAGACCATTGCCGCTGGTATTCGCCTTATCAGTCCCGCCAATGGCCAGACCATTGCCCAAGGATCGGGCGAGGTGAAGAAAACCTCGATATCGTTCGGCGGTGGTGGTGGCACGATTGGCGCCGTGGCCAACGGAGCAACCGGCGCGGCCTATGCCAATAGCAAGGACGGCCAGATGCTGATCGAAGCCTTTATCAAGGCCTTCAATGCCGTATCGGCACAAGGGCCAGCGCTGGCATCGATGGTGCCCGCGGTTGCTGTTGCCGCAGCACCTGTAGCGCAAAGCGCCACAACCGCCGTTGATACCAAGATGTTCGCCAGCCCCAACAAGGCTTCGGCAGCAATGCGCACGGTCCGCGCTGGCACCGCTCTCTCACCCACTGGCCAGCGACAGGGTCTGTTCATCGAGGTTCAGGACAGCTTCGGCACCAAGGGCTGGGTCTCGGTCGAGGACATGCGCTGACCGGTGCCGGGCACCGCAAGGTGTCCGGTTCAGGGAAGGCATGATTGCGCAAGCGCCAGTTGCGGCAAACCGGCCAGCGTGAAATGATCGCGCTGGGCAGTGCGCCGTAACTGGCGCAAAATTGCCGAATACGGGGCCAAACATGGAGGCCTATAGGGGGCAGCGGGGCGATGGACGGCATCAACATCCTCTATGTCGAAGACGATCCGCGCGCCGCGCAGGCCGTGCAGACGCTGCTGGGCACAGATGGCGACCGGCTGGCATGGGAACAGACCGGCACGGCGGGTCTGCAGCGCGCTGGGGCCGAACCGTTCGACGTGATTATTCTGGACCGGATGCTGCCTGATATCGACGGTCTGACCATCGTTTCGCGGCTGCGTGCAGCAGGCGTGGATACACCGGTGCTGATGCTGTCTGCGCTGGGCCGCAGCGAAAACCGCATCGAAGGGCTGGAAGCGGGCGTCGACGATTATCTGGCCAAGCCGTATGAGCCGCAGGAGCTTGTGGCACGGTTGCGCGCGCTGCACCGACGTTCAGCAGGCAAAGTTCATGGCGCAGTGGTGATCTATGGCGCGTTCGAATGCCACGTAAAGGCCCGCACCGCCTTTCGCGCCGGACACCACATTCCGCTGTCGCCGCGCGAATTCGCCCTGTTCCGCTATTTCATGGAAAATGCTGGCGAAACAGTGACTCGTGAAATGCTGCTGCGCGATGTGTGGAACATGAATTTCGATCCCCAAACCAACGTGGTGGACGTGAACATCGGCCGTCTGCGCCGCAAGCTGGAGGATGGCTTTGCCAGCCCTGCACTGGAAACCATCTGGGGCGCTGGATACCGGCTGACCACCGGCGAATGACTTTCGGCGGATCTTTGCGACAGGGACCGGGGCAAGCGCGCCAGTCCATTTTCGGCCAGTTGACCAGGGCTTCGATCCTGATTGCGGTGGTGGCCGTGGCCGTGCTGTTCACCGTGACCACCATTACCATTCAGCGCCAGACCCGCACATCGCTTTCCGCCACGGTCGCCACCGATCTGGCCGGGCTGATCGACATCTATGCTACAGCGGGCCGGGCCGAACTGTTGCGCCGCGTGGCCGACCGGCAGGATGTGGTCAGCCTTGAAGGGCGGCGGTCGCACTATCTGGTGGCTGATGGCACGGGCCGTCCGCTGGCAGGCGATGTCGCGGGTTGGCCGCCCATCAACGCTGCGTTGTCCGAAGAAGGCTTTGTTGCGCTGGGTGATGGCACCGAAGTCTATGCGCAAGGGGCCAAACTGGCCCCCGATCTTCAGTTGCTGGTGGCGCGCGAATATGACCGCGACCGGGCAGCGCTGGCCGTGCTTTCCGGCGTATTTCTGGCGGTGGGTGCAGCCATTGTGGGCGCGGTGGCGCTGGTGGCGTGGATGACCGCACGGCATCTGGCGCGGCGCATGGATGCGGTGAACGCGGCGCTGGGCGCGGCGGCAGACGGGCGCGCCGCCAGTTTCCCGGCCCGCCAGCGCGGCGGCGATGAAATTGACGAAATGGCAGGGCACGGGGCGCGTCTGCTGGCGCGGCAGGCGCAATTGCTGAAAGCCTACAAGCAGGTGTCCGAACACGTTGCCCACGAAATCCGCACCCCGCTGATGCACCTTGACCACCGGCTGGGCACAGCGATGCACGACCATCCTGAAGCCCCCGGCGGCCCGATTGGCGCATCGCGTGAGGATATTCGCGGCATTCTGGCCATGCTGGATTCGCTGCTGGATATTGCTTCTGCCGAAAGTCGCCGGGGCGAACTGGCTGGCCTTGCCGAAGTGGACCTGAGCGGCCTCGTAACCGCGCTGGCCGACCTGTACGAAGGCAGCGCCGAAGACGCAGGCCTGACGCTGGAAACCGCAATCCGCCCCGGCGTAACCATGCTGGGTGAAAGGATGCAGATCACCCGGCTGCTGTCCAACCTGCTGGACAATGCCATCAAATATGTGCCCGAAGGCGGCCATGTGCGGCTGCACCTGACCGCGGGACCGCGCATCGTGGTGGAAGACGATGGCCCTGGCATTCCGGCCGAACACCGCAACCGCATTTTCGAACGCTTTGCTCGCGCCACGGCGCCAGGCGATGCACCCGGCCATGGTCTTGGCCTTGCCCTGTCGCGCGCCATTGCCGAGCGGCACGGGCTGGTGCTGCGATTGGGCGACCCCCCGCGCGGCGCGCAATTCATACTGGAGCCTGCCCCATGAAGCGTTTCGCCATGCTGACCTCCTGCCTTGCCGCCATCGGCACCGCCGGATGCGCTGCGCAAGCCCCGCAGACTACGGTCGTGGCCGTCACTTATGACCCGATGGAGCCTGCCGCCGCCGTGGCGCAGCTTCTGGTCGAAGCGGATCAGGCGCAGGATGAGCCAAAGCGGCTGGGCAGGTTGATTGCCGCCATTGAAGGGCTGGGGGCGCGGCCTGCCGATCCCACGGGCGATCCGCTGACCGGATGGCGCAAAGTGGCCGAAATGCCGCAGACGCCGCCCTATCGCGGGCGGGTGCTTGGCCCGGCTTATAAGGCAGGAATGCTGACGCCGGGGGCAACCGTGCGCCTGCCGCAACTGTTCGACGGTGGCCGCGCCGCGCGGGTGGCGGTGGCCACACCGGGGCAGGCAGGCCTCGATTTCACGGTGCTGGATGGCGAGGCGAAGCCGGTGTGCCCGCCCGCCAAGGCGCGCAACCGCCAATGCACCTGGACCCCGCTTTACAGCGGTCGCTTCGAAATCGTGCTGAGCAATTCGTCAACCAACGCGGCAGGATACTATCTGGTGATCGACTGATCGTGCGGCAAAGCTGCGGGCAAAGCCAAAAGTAACGTCAAAATCGGAAACGAGAATGGGCGGGTCTGATGTACAGACCCGCCCACTTTCTTGTTCACAATCGTCTGATAGATCAGAACTTCACGCTGGCCCCTACGCCGGCACCGAAGGCATCCTTCGAGAAGCCGACATTGGCACCGATGCCGAAGCCACTGGAGGTGACAGCCTGCGCCCGGATGGAAGCAGCCCATTCACCTTCAAACGTACCAACGCCACCTGACAGGCCGGATTCGCCGTTCAGAAGGGTCATCGGAGCGGCAGTGGACGCAAAGCCCATTGCAACACCCTGGAAGGCCTTGCGGTTGTTGACCACGAGTTGACCAAAGGTGGTTTCCAGTGTGCTCACGCGGCCAGCAAGCGTGCTCAGCGCCGTGTTGGTGGCAAAGAGCTGCTGACCGGTAACGGCATCTGTCGATGTCGCAGACAGGGTTCCGTTAGCAAGTCCGGAGATCTTGCCGCTGTTGCCCGCATTGATGGTCACATTGCCTGCGGCAATACGGCCAGTTCCGGTCGTGATGTTGCCCGCAGTGGTCGTGTAGCTGCCGGTAACGGTGAAGTTACCGCCAACCGATGCATTCCCGGCGATGGCAGCAGTGCCCCCGACCGTCAGGTTTGTGCCAACGCTCGTGCTTCCGGTCGATACCAGCGATGCGCCAGTGATCGTGCCGGTTGCGGTCGAGATGTTGCCCGCGACCGTGAAGTTACCGCCGACCGAGGCATTACCCGTGGTCGAGAGCGTTGTGGTTGCAATGTTCCCGGTGTTGGTCAGGCCGTTGGTTGTGGTTGCACCCGTTACCGCCAGCGTACCGCCGATCGAGGCATTGTTGGCGATGGTTGCATTGCCAGCATTGTCGACATTGAACGTGGTGTTGCCAGTGGTGTCGTCCGCGACGTTGAAGCCTGCATCATCAACAGTGACCACGGTCGACGTGGAACCGCCATGGATGACGACGCTGTCGGTGTTCACATTGACGAAGCTGGCACCGCTCGAACCAAGGGTCAGCGTACCGGTCTGCGATGTAACAGAGTCGGTGGTTACGCCGTCGTTTGCCGCGAGTACGCCATTGACAGTTGCCCCTCCATTGATGGTGGCGCCACCATTGGCAGTCAGCGCGCCGGTCAGCGTGGTGGTTCCACCAACTGCCAGATCGCTGTTCGCACCAGCCAGGGTGACGTCGCCGGTCACGGTCTGGTTACCAGTCTGGGTCAGGTTGCCGGTGAGGGCAACATTACCATTCTGGGTCAGAGCACCGGTGTTGGTGATGCCTGCAGTGGTGGTCAGGCCGGTCACGTTCAGGGTGTTGTTCACCGTGGTCGCGCCATTGGCAGTCAGCGTGCCGGTCAGCGTGGTGTTGCCACCCACTGCCAGATCGCTGTTCGCACCAGCCAGGGTGACGTCGCCGGTCACGGTCTGGTTACCAGTCTGGGTCAGGTTGCCGGTGAGGGCAACATTGCCATTCTGGGTCAGAGCACCGGTGTTGGTGATGCCTGCAGTGGTGGTCAGGCCGGTCACGTTAAGGGTGTTGTTGACCGTGGTCGCACCCGCAAGGGTGGTCGCACCGGCAACATTCAACGTGCTGTTCAGCGTGGTGGCGCCCGCAACATCGAGAGCATCAGCAACCGTGACGTTGCCCGCCGAGTTCGAGATCGCGCCCTGCTGGTCAAGCGTACCGGTGTTGGTTGCACCCGCCAGCGTGGTGGCACCCGTCACGTTGAGGGTGTTGTTGACCGTGGTCGCACCGGCAACATTCAACGTGCTGCTGAGCGTGGTGGCGCCCGCAACATCGAGAGCATCAGCAACCGTGACGTTGCCTGCCGAGTTCGAGATCGCGCCCTGCTGGTTCAGCGTACCGGTGTTGGTTGCACCGGCCAGAGTGGTGGCACCCGTCACGTTGAGGGTGTTGTTGACCGTGGTCGCACCCGCAAGGGTGGTCGCGCCGGCAACGTTCAACGTGCTGCTGAGCGTGGTTGCACCGGCAACGCTTACCGTGCTGCCGAATGCCGTGGCACCCGAAACGTCAAGAGCATCGGCAACCGTGACGTTCCCAGTCGAGCTCGAGATCGCGCCCTGCTGGTTCAGCGTACCGGTGTTGGTTGCACCGGCCAGCGTGGTGGCACCCGTTACGTTGAGGGTGTTGTTCACCGTCGTTGCGCCGTTCGCGGTCAGGGTGTTGTTCACCGTGGTCGCGCCGTTCAGGGTCGAGGCCCCGGCAACGGTCAGCGTGCTGTTCAGCGTGGTTGCACCGTTCGACGTCAGACCGCCAGCGCCAGCGACGATGGTCGCACCCGAAACCGTGCCCGAAGCGGTCACGTTCTGCGAGTTCACGTTGGTCGAATTGACCGTGGTGATGTTGCCGGTGCCAGCGTTGACCGTGCCAGCCGTAACAGTGCCGAAGTTGCCGTTGGCGCCAGCGACAGTGCCGGTCGTCGTGGTGATATCGCCACTGAAGGTGGTGATGCTACCCGACTGCGAGCTGATGTTGCCCTGCTGCGTGCTGATCGAACCGGTGGTGGTCGAGATCGAACCGGCCGCGGTGGTGATGTTGCCGCCGCTGGTTGCGATTGCCGCACCGTTGGTCTGAACGCCACCGTTCAGGGTCGACAGACCCGTCACCGTCATCGTGCCACCGACAGTCGCATTGTTGGTCACCGCCAGAGTTCCGGTGGTGGTCGTGCCGCTGTTGTTGATGGTGGTCGAGTTTACGGTGGTGATGTTGCCGGTGGTCGCCGTGATGGCATCGACATTGGTGATGTCGTTACCATTCATGTTGAGATCGCCGGTCAACGACGCGCCCGATGCCGAAACGGTGCCCGCGAAGGTGCCGTTGCCGGTGTTGCTGACCGTGAAGGTCGTGCCGTTGGTCGTGTCGGACAGAGTCAGGCCGTTGTCGGCCAGAACCAGGTCGGTCGATGCCGTGCCGCCATGCAGCGTCAGGGCCGTGTTGGTGATCGTGACCGAGCTACCGCCAGCAGCATTGTCCGCATCAAGCGTCAGCGTACCGCCGCTGCCCGAAACGGTGTTGGTGGCGATATTGCCGGTGTTGGTCACACCATTGGTGGTGGTCGTGCCGGTCACCGTGGTGTTGCCACCAACGGCGAGGTCGCTGGTTGCACCCGAAAGGGTGACATCGCCAGTGACATTCTGGTTGCCGGTCTGCGTCAGGTTGCCGGTCAGGGTCGTTGCACCGGTCAGGCTCGTCGTGCCGGTCTGGGTCAGGGCACCAGTGTTGGTGACGCCCGTCGTGGTGGCAAGGCCAGTCACGTTCAGGGTGTCGTCAACCGTGGTTGCGCCGCTCAGCGTCGTCGTGCCGGTAACCGTGGTTGTTGCCGCCAACGGCCAGATCGCTGTTCGCACCGACCAGGGACACGTCACCCGTAACGCTCTGGTTGCCGGTCTGCGTCAGGTTGCCGGTCAGGGTCGTTGCACCGGTCAGGCTCGTGGTGCCGGTCTGGGTCAGGGCACCAGTGTTGGTGACGCCCGTCGTGGTGGCAAGGCCAGTCACGTTCAGGGTGTCGTCAACCGTGGTTGCGCCGCTCAGCGTCGTCGTGCCGGTCACCGTGGTGTTGCCGCCAACGGCCAGATCGCTGTTCGCACCGACCAGGGACACGTCACCCGTAACGCTCTGGTTGCCGGTCTGCGTCAGGTTGCCGGTCAGGGTCGTTGCACCGGTCAGGCTCGTGGTGCCGGTCTGGGTCAGGGCACCAGTGTTGGTGACGCCCGTCGTGGTGGCAAGGCCAGTCACGTTCAGGGTGTCGTCAACCGTGGTTGCGCCGCTCAGCGTCGTCGTGCCGGTCACCGTGGTGTTGCCGCCAACGGCCAGATCGCTGTTCGCACCGACCAAGGTCACGTCACCCGTAACGCTCTGGTCGCCCGTCTGCGTCAGGTTGCCGGTCAGGGTCGTTGCACCGGTCAGGCTCGTGGTGCCGGTCTGGGTCAGGGCACCAGTGTTGGTGACGCCCGTCGTGGTGGCAAGGCCAGTCACGTTCAGGGTGTCGTCAACCGTGGTTGCGCCGCTCAGCGTCGTCGTGCCGGTAACCGTGGTGTTGCCGCCAACGGCCAGATCGCTGTTCGCACCGACCAGGGTCACGTCACCCGTAACGCTCTGGTCGCCCGTCTGCGTCAGGTTGCCGGTCAGGGTCGTTGCACCGGTCAGGCTCGTGGTGCCGGTCTGGGTCAGGGCACCAGTGTTGGTGACGCCCGTCGTGGTGGCAAGGCCAGTCACGTTCAGGGTGTCGTCAACCGTGGTTGCGCCGCTCAGCGTCGTCGTGCCGGTAACCGTGGTGTTGCCGCCAACGGCCAGATCGCTGTTCGCACCGACCAGGGTCACGTCACCCGTAACGCTCTGGTCGCCGGTCTGCGTCAGGTTGCCGGTCAGGGTCGTTGCACCGGTCAGGCTCGTGGTGCCGGTCTGGGTCAGGGCACCAGTGTTAGTGACGCCCGTCGTGGTGGCAAGGCCAGTCACGTTCAGGGTGTCGTCAACCGTGGTTGCGCCGCTCAGCGTCGTCGTGCCGGTAACCGTGGTGTTGCCGCCAACGGCCAGATCGCTGTTCGCACCGACCAGGGTCACGTCACCCGTAACGCTCTGGTCGCCCGTCTGCGTCAGGTTGCCGGTCAGGGTCGTTGCGCCGGTCAGGCTCGTCGTGCCGGTCTGGGTCAGGGCACCAGTGTTGGTCACACCATTGGTGGTGGTCGTGCCGGTCACCGTGGTGTTGCCGCCAACGGCCAGATCGCTGTTCGCACCGACCAGGCTCACGTCACCCGTAACGCTCTGGTTGCCCGTCTGCGTCAGGTTGCCGGTGAGGGTCGTTGCGCCGGTCTGGGTCAGGGCACCAGTGTTGGTCACACCATTGGTGGTGGTCGTGCCGGTCACCGTGGTGTTGCCGCCAACGGCCAGATCGCTGTTCGCACCGACCAGGCTCACGTCACCCGTAACGCTCTGGTTGCCCGTCTGCGTCAGGTTGCCGGTGAGGGTCGTTGCGCCGGTCTGGGTCAGGGCACCAGTGTTGGTCACACCATTGGTGGTGGTCGTGCCGGTCACCGTGGTGTTGCCGCCAACGGCCAGATCGCTGTTCGCACCGACCAGGCTCACGTCACCCGTAACGCTCTGGTCGCCCGTCTGCGTCAGGTTGCCGGTCAGGGTCGTTGCGCCGGTCAGGCTCGTCGTGCCGGTCTGGGTCAGGGCACCAGTGTTGGTCACACCATTGGTGGTGGTCGTGCCGGTCACCGTGGTGTTGCCGCCAACGGCCAGATCGCTGTTCGCACCGACCAGGCTCACGTCACCCGTAACGCTCTGGTCGCCCGTCTGCGTCAGGTTGCCGGTGAGGGTCGTTGCGCCGGTCTGGGTCAGGGCACCAGTGTTGGTCACACCATTGGTGGTGGTCGTGCCGGTCACCGTGGTGTTGCCGCCAACGGCCAGATCGCTGTTCGCACCGACCAGGGTAACGTCACCCGTAACGCTCTGGTCGCCCGTCTGCGTCAGGTTGCCGGTCAGGGTCGTCGTGCCGGTCTGGGTCAGGGCACCAGTGTTGGTGACGCCTGCCGTGGTGGTTGCACCGGTCACGTTCAGGGTGTTGTTCAGCGTAGCCGCGCCCGAAGCGGTCAGCGTCGTGGCGGTGGTTGCACCGGTGTTCGACGTGGCGGCGGTCAGCGTGTTGACATTGTTGATGTTGCTGTTGGACAGGTCGAGGTTGCCCGCACCGACAGTCACATCGCCTGCGGCCACGTTGAGGCCGCCAGATGTTACGCTTACGCCGCCCGAATTTACGGTAACGCCGTTGGTAATCGATGCGCCGCCGGTGACGGTCAGACCATCGTTGACTGTCACAGCCCCGGCGGAGTTGGCAATCGCGCCCTGAACGTCGGTGGTGCCGGCAACAACCAGGTTGTCCGAAACCGTCAGGTTGTCCGAAACCGTCAGGTTGTCCGAAACCGTTACATCGCCCGCCGTGTTCTGGATGCCGCCCTGAAGGTTGGCCGTGCCGGACGAAACGATGGCGCCTGAACCGGTGTTGATGCCACCGCCATCAGTCACAATCGCCGCGCCGTTGGTGTCGAGGGTGCCACCATTGTTGACGATAGGGCCACCGTTATCAACCACAACATCTTCGTTGCCGATCGTGATGGTCTGCGCCATCGCTGGCGTAGCCAGGACTACCGCAATCGGTAGGCAAGTGCTGCGCAACAGCTTCATTTTCATACTAGACATGAAGTACTCCCGTATTGAACGCGGAAAATCGGCTCACGCCCAGACTGGGCGCAAGATAGCAGCCTGCACGAAACGTACAGGACCGCAGAATTTGAATATTGAGACGCACAGCCTCACCGAACGCCGAAGCGTTCTGCCGTAAAGCCCGAGTCTGGGATTGCGTTTGCTTACTTCAGGAAGTGATTTTTTCTTATAGACCCGGAATCAAAGCGCAATTTGCCGTCGAGCTACCTCCTGACCACTATACACAGCGACCACTCTCACGGTCATGTTGCTGCGCTTGGTCGGCAAGTCAACGTCCGTTCATTCATCCGCAGTTAACCTTAAGCACCATTTCCGAGGTAATTTTGGACATACGTGCAAACCGAAAGCCCAAACGGCAGATTTTGCGCCTAAAATTTAGCAATTTTATTTGGAAATTCAGATTGGAGCAGATGACGCCAATATGGATGGAACGGCATCTAGGCCGCAGCCCACAAAGGCTTAGAGAACAACCATGGTTGGTAGCAGCGCGGCAGGCGCTCTGCCCAAGGGAGTTGGGCGATGGGGATCGGGCCGGACATGTCGTTTTTGCGAAAACTTTCAGTGGCCATCGGCACAGGCATTCTGATGCTGGCAAGCACCGCGCAAGCTGCGGGTTATGTAAACGATCGCCAGCAATGGCTCTCGATGTCTCCACAAGCCAAAGCCGCCTATGCGCAGGGCATGAACGACAGCCAGAATTTTATTTATGCCGATGACACGCTGGCGGAAGCCATGGTCAAACGCGGGCGCACCAAATGCCTGCTCGACCTGAAAACCGGGGCAGACACGATCGCCGAAAATATAACCTTCATGTATAAAAACAACGATTACATGAACTTGCCGCCGTCGGCCATGTACATCATCACTATGGCGAAGATCTGTAAGGTCTATATCGACATTGAACGGTCGAATTTTGGCCTTGGCCCATCCTGATGCTTTCTCGCAAAATCAGACAAAATGTGACCTGACGCCTGCTACGCTGCGCTTTTCGGGTTGATCCTTCTTTGGAAGGCGGGCGGATTTGAGGTTTGCCGTAGCCTTGGCCACCAGGTGTGCGCCAGCGATGCGGAGCCGTGACTATTTTGGGAACTGCCAGCACCACAGCTTACGCTGCCTTGCCAATCGCCCAAACTGTTTCGCGGCTTGGGCAGACACATGTGAAGGAAGTTCTGGAGGCCCGAGCCGGAATCGAACCGGCGTAAACGGATTTGCAATCCGGTGCGTAACCACTCCGCCATCGGGCCTCGATCGCAGGTCATGCGTGGTTCGGGGCGGTTAGCCGGAACGGGGCCATGCCGCAAGGGGTTCTTGCGCGAAGATCAGCCAATTGCTGCAAAGCTGAGGCGGCGCGCGGTGGTATCGACCGTATCGAGCCGCAGGTTTACCCGCTGGCCGGGCGTGGCTCCGGGAATTTTAGCGCGCACCACCACCGGCAGATCCACCAGATGCACCCGCGCCGAATCGCCATCGGCATCAGTCACGCAGGCAGCGAAGTGCTGCCCTTCGTGGCCCTGAAGCATGACCGTTTCAGCCAAATCGATCACCGCGCGTTCGATCTGCGCGGCACGGGCATCGGCCTTGGCCATGACGGCGGGCAGGCGACGAAAGGCATCCTCGACCGCATCGGGCACGGCTTTACCATTGGCCACGGCCAGCGTGGCCCGAATGACATAACGGTCCGCCAGCCGCCGCAACGGCGCGGTGGCGTGGACATAGGTAGCGGCAATGGCTTCATGCCAAGGCGTGACGCCCGGTATCCATGGGGCATAGCCCGCGCCATTTCCGGCGCGGCGCACGGCCAGCATGAAGGCGGCGTGGTGCGGTTTGGTCTGGTCCAGCGTGCGTTCCAGAACTTTGAGGTCCACACCCTGTGGCCAGTCCAGCCCAAGGCCCGCCGCCGTGCTGCGCAGGCGGGCAATGGCTTTCGCGCTGGGTCCGGCCATGACGCGGAACAGGCCGGTTCCAGCAGCCTGAAGGGCCGCTGCAATCGCCAGATTGGCCGATAGCGACAGCGCGGCATTGCGCTGTTCCGATAGCAGTTGCGGACGGAAGGCCAACGCATAGCGCCCATCGCCCAAGGCTTCGACTTCCTGTTCGGGCGGATCGACGCGGGCGGCGCCACGGGCGGCTTCGGCGGCATTCGCCCTTTGTGCAAAGGCGGCAAAGGCGGGCGGCAGATCGGCATCGGTTACGCTGTCGTAGGCAAGCTTTGCGCGGCTGCGGATGATCGCACGTTCGGCCCCTTGCAACACGGCATCGCCATCAGGGCGCAGGCGCACGGTAAAGATCACCGCCGGGCGCGGGCCATTGGGTAAAAGGCTGGCGACGTTCTCGGCCAGAATGGGCGGATGGAGCGCGGCCTTGCCATCGGGCAGATAGATCGTCTCGCCCCGCGCCCACGCTTCGACATCGACAGGATCGCCATCGTTCACGAACCATGCGACGTCAGCAATGGCATAGTGCAGGACGATATCCGCGCCCGACGTTTCGATCCAGAACGCCTGATCGAGATCGGTGGAACTGTCAGGATCGAGCGTGACGAACGGGATATCCGTGCGGTCTGCATGGTCGGCAAGCGGTCGCGCCGCTGCCAATTCGGCTGCTGCCAGCACTTGCGGCGGAAAACTGTCGGGCACCTGATATTGCGCGCGGATGGCGGAAAGCCCGCTGACCAGCGCGCCATGGGGATCGTGAATGGCCTTCATCCGGGCAGCCTAGCAGGCAAGCCGTCAGGGATCGACAAATTCTCCTGCGCGCTTTTCCATACCTGCGCGCAAGGCTTCTGTCTGGTTTTTCGAATACATCAGTTCGTGCTGAGCGATGGATTCGGCCATTAGCACTTCGTCCACGCCCATATAGGGTGTGCGATTGGACAGCATTTTGGCGCCGCGAACCGCCGTGGGGCTTTTGCCTGCGATTTCCTGCGCCAGCGCCATGGCATCGGCTAGCGGATCGGCGCTGACGTGGGTGGCAAAGCCGAAGCCGACCGCCTCTTCGCCGGTAAATTCGCGGTGGGTATAGGTCAGTTCGCGCAGAACATCGTCACGCACGTTGCCGCGCCACAGCACATATCCGGCCATATCGGGGACAAGGCCCCACTTCACTTCCATCACCGCCAGCCGCGCATCGAGGGTGATGAAGCGGATGTCCGCGCCGCTGGCCACCTGAAGCCCGCCGCCAAAGCACACGCCATGCACCGCGGCGATTACCGGCATCGGCAGCTTGCGCCAGACCATGGCCGCCTGTTGCGCGCGATTGGCGTTGCCGTGGGTCCGTTCGGCAAGGCCACCCTCACCCCAGCGGTCGGCCTGCCCCATGCTGGACAGATCAAGGCCTGCACAGAACGAACGCCCCGCGCCCGAAAGCACAACCGCGCGAATGCCGCGTTCATTATGCAGATGGTGCCCTGCCGCAACGATGGCCTCGAACATCGCATCGTCGAGCGCATTCATCTTGTCCGCCCGGTCGAGCAGGACGTGGGCGACATGGTTTTCGACAGTGACGGTCACGCGGTCATGGAAGTTCATCTTGGGCATCCGCTCGTTGTTCGTTGGGCGCAAGGGTGCCTCAGGTGCTGCTGACGGTCCAGCCTGCACATTTGACCGATGGCCCAAACGACGACAGCCCTCTCTGCAGATGGCGGAAAGGGCTGCCTTTTCAATCAGGAATGCAGATCACGCAGCCGAGGAGTTGACCCCCATCGACTGCAGGTAGCGCTTGATATTGCGCGCGGCCTGACGCAGCCGCTGTTCGTTTTCGACCATGGCGATCCGCACGAAGCCTTCGCCGTCTTCGCCATAACCCACGCCCGGTGCCACGGCGACTTCGGCATGGGTCAGAAGCTGCTTCGAAAATTCAAGGCTGCCCAGATGCATCAGCGCGGGTGGCAGCGGCGCCCATGCGAACATCGAGGCCTTGGGGCTGGGAATTTCCCATCCGGCGCGGCCAAACGCTTCGACCATCACGTCGCGGCGCTTCTGGTAGAGTTCGCGGTTCTTTTCTACGATATCCTGCGGCCCGTTCAGCGCGGCGCAGGCGGCAGCCTGAATCGGGGTGAACGCGCCGTAATCAAGATAGGATTTCACCCGCTTCAACGCGGCAATCAGGCGCTGGTTGCCCACGGCAAAGCCAACGCGCCAGCCGGCCATCGAGAACGTCTTGGACATCGAGGTGAATTCCACCGCCACGTCCTTTGCCCCCGGCACTTCTAGGATGGAGCGGGTGGGATTGCCGTCGAAATAGAGTTCAGAATAGGCAAGGTCGGACAGAATCCACACCTTGTTTTCCTTCGCCCACGCCACCAGCCGTTCGTAGAATGCGAGGTCGACCGTCTCTGCCGTCGGGTTCGACGGATAGTTGACGATCAGGATCGAGGGACGCGGCACCGAATACTTCATCGCTCGGTCGAGCGAATCCCAATAGCGTTCATCCGGCGTGGTCGGCACCGAACGGATGGTCGCACCGGCGATGATGAAGCCGAAAGTGTGAATCGGGTAACTGGGGTTAGGTGCCAGCACCACATCGCCGGGCGCAGTGATGGCGGTGGCAAGGCTGGCCAGCCCTTCCTTTGACCCCATGGTCATCACCACTTCGGTTTCAGGATCGAGATCCACGTTGAAGCGGCGGCCATAGTAATTGGCCTGCGCCTTGCGGATGCCGGGGATGCCCGACGATGCCGAATAGCCATGGGCATCAGGCTTTTGCGCTACTTCGCACAGCTTTTCGATAACGTGCGCAGGCGGCGGCAGATCGGGGTTGCCCATGCCGAGGTCGATAATATCCCTACCGGCGGCGCGCGCGGCGGCCCGCATGCCGTTGACTTCGGCAATGACGTAGGGCGGCAGGCGCTTCATGCGGTAGAATTCTTCGTCCACGGTTGAATACTCGTTGAAAAAGCGCGGCAAGATCGCCGCAACTTGCGCCCTTACGCCAATATGTCGCGCGTGGGAACACTGCACGCAACCAAACCGGACGCCCGCACGACAGGGGTAACAAGCTGTCATATGGCGTGTATAGATAGATCCAGATAATGGCTGCGGCGTAACGGCAGGGAATGCGCATGACGGACAAAACGGGCGGTGATTCGGTCGTGATCGAAGACCTTTTCCGCCAGCAGGGCGAAGCAATGCGGGCCATGTTCGCCCCGCTGATGCCCGGTGGCGAGGCCATGGTATCCGATCCGTCAGACCTGCAGCACTGGGCCATGTCGGCGGCCAAGTTGCAGAAAATGTGGCTGGATTTCAGCGCCGAACAGGCAGGCCACATTGAACCGATGCTCGCGCGCTTTGGCGATCTGGGCAAATGGACGCAGACCTTCATGTCGATGGCGGGACAGTTGCCGATTGCGCAGGCCGAAACCCAGACCCGCCTGTGGAATGAAAGCATGGCGCTGTGGAGCGCGGTGATGGGCCAGTTTGCGGGCAATCAGCCTGCGGATGAAGCACCCGCCCTGCCCCGCAGGGACCGCCGTTTTGCCGACAAACGCTGGCACGAACAGCCTGCCTTTGCGCTGATCCACCAGACCTATCTGCTGCTGTCTGAAAAGCTGCACCAGATGGCCGACGACGCGCAGGGCCTTACGCCCGAACGCAAAGAGCAACTGCGCTTCGCCACCAAAGTCGTCACCGACGCGCTTTCCCCCGCCAACTTCCCGTTCACCAATCCTGTGGTGATCGAGCGGACGATGGAAACCAAGGGCGAAAACCTTGTCAAAGGGGTGGAGCACCTGCTGGGCGATCTGCGCAAGGGACAGTTGACCCACACCGATCCTGACGCTTTTGAACTGGGCCGCAATATTGCCGTCACGCCGGGCAAGGTGGTGCACGAAAGCCCGCTGTTCCAGTTGATCCAGTATGCGCCCACCACGGGTGAGGTGTTCGAAACGCCGCTGCTGATCTTCCCGCCGTGGATCAACCGGTTCTACATTCTCGATCTGAATCCGCAGAAAAGCTTTATCCGCTGGGCTGTGGCGCAAGGGCTGAGCGTTTTTGTGGTGTCGTGGAAATCGGCCGACGCGGGCATGGCGGACGTGGCGTGGGACGATTACATCCGCGCGCAAATCGAAGCGATCGACCATGTGCGCGACCGGCTGAAAGTGCCAGCGGTCCACACCATCGGCTATTGCGTGGCAGGCACCACGCTAGCTGCGACGCTGGCCGTGCTGGCACGTCGGGGTGAAGCGGACAAGGTGGCCAGCGCCACGTTCTTTACCGCGCAGGTCGATTTCGAAGACGCGGGCGATCTGAAGAACTTCATCGACGATGGCCAGCTCAAGATGCTGGATGGCCTTGCCACAGACGGCTATCTGGACGGGCGCTATATGGCGGCCACGTTCAATGCGCTGCGCGGGACCGACCTGATCTGGAACTACGTGGTCAACAATTACCTGCTGGGGCAGGATTACCCGGCGTTTGACCTGCTGCACTGGAACGGCGACACCACCAACCTTCCGGCCAAATGGCATCAGGCCTATCTGTGCGATCTTTATCGCGACAACCGGCTGGTCATTCCCGATGCGATGGTGGCGGACAACACGCCGATAGATCTGCGCCGCATTGCAACACCGTGTTATATTCAGGCCGGCCGCGAAGACCATATCGCACCGCCGCAAAGCGTGTGGAAGCTGACGCGGCACCTGTCTGGTCCGTGGAAGTTCCTGCTGGCAGGATCAGGCCATATCGCTGGTGTGGTGAACCCGCCCGAATCGGGCAAATACCAGTATTGGCTCAACCCGAACGATCCCGGCAGCCTTGACGAATTCATCGCCGGAGCCAGCGAAACCAAGGGTAGCTGGTGGCCTGACTGGATTGAATGGATCGCCACGCAGGCCCCGGCAAAAGTTGCCGCAAAAGGCAAGCGCGCGCCCGGTGGTAAAGGCGACAATGTGATAGAGGATGCGCCCGGCCGCTACGTTCGGTCACACTGATCGCATCGATAGCAGAAATCACTCCATTCCGGATTTTGTGCAGTGCACAAAATTCTTGACATCCGGCTGTGCATTCCTATTTTGTGCAGTGCAACAAGAGTGGATTTCGACTCACTGGGTCAGCTCCGCTGTTGAACGCAAGGAGTCACAACGATGGTCGATGATACCAAGGACAGCATGGCCCAGCCCGCCCCCAAGGCGGACGCAACCGTTGCGCTGCCGGAAGTTCCGGCAATCGGCGTGACGCCATCGGCCCAGCCACTTGCCGAAACAGAGAGCAAGCCGGGCCGGGCACGCAAGGAAACGGTGCCAGCACCCATGGTTCAGCCCGTAGCTGTCAAAACTGACGCTCCGGCACCTGCTCCCGTGGCGGCCAAAGCCGTGACCCCGGTGGCAGCCCCCACCCCGGCCAAGCCTGCAAAGGTGAAGCCGGCGACAAAGGCTCCCGCCAAAAAAGTGACCAAGGCACCTGCTGCCAAGCCGCCTCTGGCGGCAGCGCCTGCGCCTGCGGTGAAGCCCGCGTTCAAGCGTCCTGCCACCGCCACCCAAAGCGTGAAACCCGTTACTGCCGCAGCCGAAAAGGTGTCGGCACCCAGGAAGGAACTGTTCGCAATGGCTACCACCACTGAATTCACCGACAAGATGACCGCCGCGTTCAAGGACGCCCAGGACAAGGCCAAGGCCGCATTTGGCGATGCCGGCGCGTTTGCCAAGGGCAACGTCGAAGCGATGGTCGAATCGTCGAAGATCTTCGCCACCGGCATTCAGGAAATGTCGAAAGGTTACGTCGCCGAAACCAAGTCGGCTTTCGAAGCCATGACTGCCGACGTCAAGGAACTGACCACGGTCAAGTCGCCCACCGAATTCTTCGAAAAGCAGTCGGCCCTGCTGCGCAAGAACTTTGACGCTGCGGTTGCCGCCAGCTCGAAGAACAGCGAAGCCATGCTGAAGCTGGCCAACGAAGCTTTCCAGCCGATCTCGACCCGCGTCAGCCTTGCGGTTGAAAAGGTCAAGAAGGCCGCCTGATCTTTCGGAACAAAGGCATCCCTTGAACGAGGCAGCCCTTTTCCAACGGACAAGCAAACGGGCCAGTCGGACAACCGACTGGCCCGTTTTTGCATCTATCGACACCTTTTAACCGGCCTGTTGCCCGGATTCTGCCAAGTCAGGGCTGACGTGCCCCTTGTCGGAACGCAGTTGGAATGCGATATTGCGGTCCATCATGAGCATTGATCGCCTTGCCGTCACGGACATGTCCGATCTCCAGCGCTGCGCCGGGGAGGATGACACGCGCGGTCCCGACGGCGATGATCTGGTTGGCATTGCCACCCGCACCCGCGCCCGGCCCAAAAAGCCCAGCCAGTTCAAAGTGCTGATGCTGAACGACGATTACACCCCGATGGAATTCGTGGTGATGTGCCTGAAACGCTTTTTCCATATGGATCTGGAACAGGCCACGCGGGTCATGCTGCATGTGCATCAGCGCGGTGTGGGCGTGTGCGGGGTTTACCCTTACGAAATCGCTGAAACCAAGGTGAATCAGGTGATGGACTTTGCCAGGCAGAACCAGCACCCGCTGCAATGCACGCTGGAAAAGGCCTGACCCCCACACTTTCGGCTGGTCGCATTTCCCGGCCTGCGCCCGGCGCAATAGCTGGCCTGAGCGATTTCTACGGTTGCCCCCTTGCCGCAAAGACCGCATAGCCCCAAACCGTGAAGCTGCTCACCGCCACTGATCGCTATATCGCCCGGCTGGTCTTCGTGCCGATGCTGTCAGTGTTCGTGCTGGCCGCATCGCTGCTCATCCTCGACAAGATGCTGAAGCTGTTCGACTTCGTGGCGACCGAAGGTGGGCCGGTCAGCGTCGTGTTCAAGATGCTGGCCAATCTTCTGCCCGAATATGCCAGCCTTGCCATTCCGCTGGGGCTGATGCTGGGCATCCTGTTTGCCTTCCGCAAGCTGGCGACAAGTTCCGAACTGGACGTGATGCGCGCGGTGGGCCTGTCCTATACCCGCCTGCTGCGCGTGCCTTACATGTTCGCCATTGCACTGGCCGCGCTGAACCTGCTGATCGTCAGCTATGTCCAGCCGCTGTCGCGCTATTATTACGAACAGCTCCAGTTCGAACTGCGATCCGGTGCGCTGGGCGCGTCGATCAAGGTAGGCGAATTCAATTCCTTGCAGGATCGCACCGCGCTGCGGGTGGATTCCAGCCGCGATGAAGGCCGCGATCTGCGCGGCATCTTTGCCCGCATCCAGACCGAAAATGGTCAGGTCATGGTCATTTCTGCACGCGAAGGGCGGTTCTTCGCCAACCGCGAAAGCCCGGACACGGTGATTCTGCGCCTGACTGACGGTCAAATCGTGCAGGACGGCCCCGGCATCGCATCGCCCCGCGTGTTGACCTTTGCCAGCCATGACCTGCCGATTGACCTACCCCGGATCGAACAATTCCGGCGGCGCGGCGATGCCGATCAGGAGTATTTCCTGCCCGAATTGCTGCAGATCGGCTGGAACGACCGCTATTCGGAAGAAATGCGCAACCAGTCGCGCGCCAGCCTGAATTATCGGCTGGTCGAAGTGGTGATGATGTTCCTGCTGCCGCTGCTGGCGGTGGCGCTGGCGGTTCCGCCCAAACGCTCGACCTCAGCGCTGGGGGTGTTCCTGTCGATCGTGCTGGTGGTGGCCTATCACAAGGTCAACCAGTATGGGCAGGATGTGGCCCGCCTTGGCCGGATTGATCCGGTGCTGGCGCTATGGGGTCCGTTCGTGGCCTTTGCCGCGCTGATCGTGTGGATGTACTGGCGCATTGCCTATGTCCCCGGCGGGCAGCCGATCGGCGCGCTGGAAACGGTCTTTGCCAAGATCGGCAAGGGCGTACGCCGCCTATTCGAACGCAAGCGCCTGCCCAATGAACCGGCGCAGAAGGGCAACGAGGACTCCGCCCATGCAGTTTGAGTTCTTCCCGTCGCGGACACTGGCCACCTACATCGCCAAGATGTTCGCGGTGCGCATCGTGGCTGTGCTGCTGATGCTGGTGCTTGTTCTGCAGATGCTCGACCTGCTGTCAGAAAGCGGCAAGGTGCTGGCTGCGCCGGGCAACGGGCAAAGCGAATTGCTGACCTATGTTGGCCTGCGCATGCCCCAGCTTGTCAGCCGGTTCCTGCCCTATTCCGTGCTGCTGGCTACGATCATCACCCTGATGACGTTGAACCAGAACAGCGAAGTGATTGCGATGAAGGCGGGTGGTCTGTCGGCGCATCAGGTGCTGGCCCCGCTGTTTCTGGTGGCGGCGGTGACATCGCTGGCGACCTTTGCTTTCAACGAACGGATCGTGACCCGATCAACCACGACGCTGAAGGCCTGGCAGAACGTCAAATACGGGCCGATCCCGCAGGAATCGGCAATCAAATCGAACATCTGGTTGCAGGACGGCCCCAACATTCTGTTCGCGCGCACCGTTTCGGGCGAAGGCAACGCCATGCAGATGGGCGGCGTCAGCTGGTATAGGCGTGACCCGACCGGCATGGTCACCGAAATCGTCACCGCACCATCGGCAACCTATGCCAAGCCCGGCTGGACGTTCCGCCAACCGGTGCTGTTCGATGTGCAAAGTGCCCGCAAGGTCGCGTTAGAGGCCGATCAGGTATACGCAAAATCGGTAGAACCGGTGCAGGTGGTCATCAGCAAGGTCGATGCCGACGCTGAATCCCTGACCCGGCTGGCAGGCTCCATCGGCGCCATCCGTGAAGCCGGTTTCCGCACGACCGAGCTTGACGGCAAATGGTGGCACAAGATTTCCGGCCCGCTTTCCGCTCTTCTGATGCCCCTGCTGGGCGCGGTGGCGGCGTTCGGCCTTGCCCGGTCGGGCCACCTGTTCGTGCGCGCGGTGATCGGCATGGCGCTGGGCTTTGCCTATTTCGTGTTCGACAACGCCGCCTTGGCCATGGGCAATTTCGGCGCATATCCGCCGTTTCTGGCGGCATGGGCACCGTTCGTGCTGTTCTTCCTGATCGGGGAAACAGTGCTGATCCGCACCGAGGAATGATCCCCGGCACGGAATAAGCATCAGCGCGGCATCATGGTGCTGCGCGCCAGCCGGCCGACCAGTGGCAGAAGGCCCGCATAGTTGGCCTTCTCATAGGTCGATTCGACGCCCAGATGCTTTTTCAACCGGCGATGCGCTTCATCCAGCGAATGGTAGGGCATTGATGGCAGCAGGTGGTGCAGCGCATGATAGCGCAGGCCCACCGGTGCCCACAGCGGGGCGAGCAGTGCGGGCGGGGGCACGTTGACCGAATCAAGGTATTGCCCGGTCACGGTCATGGCATCGCCTTCATTTTCCCACAGATGCGCAACCAGCGTGCGGATCTGGTTGAGCAGCGCGGTGAGCGAGATGACCGCAAGGCCGATGAGCAGCGGACGCCAGCTATGCGTTGCGCTCCATCCCAGCACGAAGATGGCCCAGGCGGATGCGCCCAGTTCCTGCCAGAACACCATGCGCGCAAAGTCTCCTTCGGGCGGGCGGCGGCGGAAATCGGGATTGATCGACAGCGATGAGGCGCGTTCCCACACCAGCTTGCGCAAGGGGGGAATGACCGCGCCCAGCGGCACCAGCACCGCCGAACGGATCAGCAGACCGACCGGCAGCAGCAGCGCGGTGACGACGAACACCGGCAGCGACCACGGCTTCATCAGTGCAAGCGGCAGATATTCCGGGTCTTCCGCCGTGCCATAGCGGGTGCGGGCGTGGTGCAGCGTGTGAACGCCTTCATACATCAGCGACGGGATGAGCATGGGAATGCCCACCAGCAGGTTCCAGCCGAAGCGGAAGCCGGGCAGCGCGGTCTTGTGAATGTGCGTCAGTTCATGGATGAACAGCAACGCACGATAAAGCGCCAGCGCCGCGAACACGCCTGAAAGCGCGGCATAAAGCGGATTGTCGATCAGGATGGCACCGGCCAGCGCTGCATAGCCGAGCATTGCCGACACCAGCATGTCAGGCCAGTAGATTTCAGGCCGCGCGGTGGCGATATCGCGCGTAAGTTCCACCGCGGCGCGCAGCATGTCCTTGTCATCGGGCGTGCCGGCAAGACCCTTGGGCAGTTTGGGCTGTAATGGGGATTGACCAGCGGGCGCCGGTTGGGGACCATCAGCCCGATGGGCAAGCGTATCAGTAGCAATCATGCCAAATGTTCCAATGTGACCCTTATCGGCCTGACCTTTGCTGGGTGGCTGGCCAGACTTTTGCACCGCATGCATCCCCACGTGCGCAGCGCGGCTTGACAACATGCCGGATTGAACCGCAGTTCGCCCGGCAACACCCGCTTACCCGCAAACAAAGGCAAGATCGTGGCTCAGGGCGAAGTAATCATCACTCCCGTTTCCGGCAAGGCTGACCGCAAGGCCTTTGTCGATCTTGCCTATCACCTGAACGCCAGCGATCCCAACTGGGTGCCGCCGCTGCGGATGGAAGCCGAAGAACTGATTACGCCGGGCAAGAACCCGTTCTTCGAACATGCCGATGTGCAACTGTTCCTTGCCCGCCGTGCCGGCGCGGTGGTCGGGCGCATTTCGGCGCACATCGACCATCTGGCCATTGCCATGGACCCCAAACAGGGCATGGGCCCCGGCACCGGGAACTGGGGCCTGCTGGAAGCCGAGGATGAAGCCGTGGCGCAAGCGTTGATCGGCAAGGCAGAGGATTGGCTGCGCACCAAGGGCATGACCCGCGTGCTGGCACCGATTTCGATGTCGATCTGGGAAGAGCCGGGCCAGCTGGTCAAGGGCTTCGACCATCCGCCAACGGTGATGATGGGCCATCAGCCCGAACGCTATGACCATTATATCAAGGCCTTGGGCTATCAGCCCGCCAAGACGCTGAACACATTTGAGCTGGATATCACGCGCGATTTTCCGCCGCTCATCCAGCGTATTGTCCAGTCAGGCCAGAAGAATGCCAAAATCCGCATCCGCAACGTCGATAAATCGAAGTTCGATGAAGAAGCGGCGCTGATTCTCGACATTCTGAATGATGCCTGGTCCGACAACTGGGGTTTCGTGCCGTTCACCAACACCGAGATCAAATACGCAGGCAAGAAGTTCAAGCCGATCGTACGCGAAGACCTTATCATGATCGCCGAATATGAAGGCGAGCCGGTGGCCTTCATGATGACGCTGCCCGATCTGAACGAAGCGCTGAAGCCGATGGGCGGCAAGCTGTTTCCGTTCAACTGGGCCAAGCTGCTGTTGTGGCTGCGCAAACCGCAGGTGCGCACCATGCGCGTGCCGTTGATGGGCGTGCGCAAGCGGCTGCAATCGTCGCGACTGGCCAGCCAGCTGGCCTTCATGATGATCGAGGCGATCCGCCAGAATTCCCTGCGCGAATATGGCGCGACACGCAGCGAGATCGGCTGGATTCTGGATGATAATCAGGGAATGAACGCCATTGCCGAGGCGATCGATAGCCATGTCAACAAGATCTATGTGATTTACGATAAGGCGCTTTGAAGCGACCGGTCGCCACGCCGGAACGCGGAACCTGAAACAGGCGCGCGCGTTATATTTCAGCCAGTCCGTATCTTGACCGGCGTGAGGGGATCAGGCGTGCTCAACCAAGGCGAAAGGTCCATCAGGCAGGAACCGGCCCATCGGTCGCGCCCGCTTGGCCGCGCTCTGGTGGTGGAAGACGATGCCCTGATCGCCATGGAGATTGCGGAAGCGCTGGCCGATGCAGGTGCGGCTCCGGTCATTATCTGCGCCACGATTGCCGCCGCCATGGGCGAACTGGAGCGCGGCGTTCCTGCGTTGCTGGTGCTGGACGTGCATCTGGCGGACCGGGATGATGGCTGGGCCTTGGCCGAACTGGCGCACCAGCTTGGCGATGCGCCACCGCTGGTGCTGTTCACCACCGCAACGCCTGAAATGATCCCGCCATCTGCGGCAACGCTGGGGCACATGCTGCCCAAACCGTTCCGAACCGAAGATCTGGTGTCGCTGGTGCGAAGGCAGACATCGAGTGGCCTGCTGGCCCGCATCCGCAACGTCTTTTCAGGCTCCTGATCGTCTGTATTCAGGCGATAGCCTGAATCCTGCCTGATTTCCAACCACACCGATTTTCCCGGCCACCCCGATTTCCCCGACCGCGTCATGCGACACGGTCGGGGCGACGACCCGTCTTTCGAAAAAAGGTCCCCGCCGGGGTGCGACGGGGACCTTTCGGGATCGTATCACCAGCCGCTTGGACGGGAGGGGGGGTCTCGGCGGTGACAGAGCCTAAACGGACTGCATCCAGAACGGTTCCCAATCTTTTTAGGAATTTTTTTCCTTATTTTTCAGTGGGAATAATAACTTTAGATGTAACGACGCTGTGCGCTTTGCCCAGAATCTTCAATTTTGGCGAAACTGCGGACTGCATCCATATCCGGCACTCTGATGCCACCCATGGTCCAGTCCACCAGCCCGTGACGGCGCAAAGCCTGTAAGGTGCGATTGGTATGGACCAGCGAAAGCCCCAGCATATCGGCGATCTGACTTTGGGTAATGCCGATGGACAAGGTACCTTCGGACACCATGCCGGTGTCCAGTCCGCGCTGCATCAGAAATACCGCCAGCGCGGCCATGCGTTCGCGTGCATTGCGCTGCCCCAGCGATACGATATGTTCTTCCAGCGCGGCTTCTTCGTGCGCGGCCAGCCAGGTCAGATCGAAGGCCAGCCGGGGCTGGCTGGTCACCATGTCGAAAAAGCGCTCACGCGGAAACGCGCACAGCCTTGCCGGGGTCACCGCTTCGACGCCGTGCCCCATTTCAGCGTCGAGCGCGCCCTGCAACCCGATGAAATCACCGGGGAACATGAAGTTTATGATTTGACGCCGGCCATCATCCAGCAGCCGTGTGCGCATCAGCACACCAGACAGGATCGTATACAAATGGCGCGGCTTTGCGCCTTGGGGGAAAATGTGGTCACCCCGCAGGAAACGGGCTTCACCCTGTCTGAACGCGGCAATCCACTGCCGCAGATCTTCCGGGGGCTGCCGCAACCCCGGACATGCAGCCAACGGGCATGCTGCACATTGTGTCCCTTGCCCCTCGATCAGACCTTGAGTCCCGATCAGGTTTCCAGCCCCCGCATGCGCAGGGCCTTCATCATCACGCGCCATCGTGTTTCCTCCCATCCTTTCGGACGAAACATGCGTTGTATCTCATGCGCTATGTCAAATGACAGGGTTTGTTCCCGCAAGGTGCAGTAGTTCCCGCCCGGCAAATGTGTTGGGGACGGGCGTGGAACAGATAAATTCGGAACCTGCCTCTTCTGGTCCCCGCCATATCCTTGTGGTCGAAGACAGCGTTCTGGTGGCAATGGCAATCGAGGACGTATTGATCGAACGCGGCTTTACCGTCTGGGTGGCCACCTCGCTGGCCGAAGCGGAAGCCATAATCGCCAAAAACTCTCCAGTCGCGGCCCTGCTTGATCTGCAATTGCCCGATGGGCTTTCGGTCGATCTTGCCCAGAAGCTTCAGGACAATGGCTGCATCGTTGCGCTGTGTTCTGCGTTTGATGCCGACGACGTGCCGCAGGCCGACGATTTTGCCGCCCGCTTTACCAAACCTGTGTCACCGGACATTCTGGCGGACTGGGCTGTGGCTGCGCTGGCTGAGCGTGCGGCCGGTCAGGCTGCTGGCATCCTTTCCGGCGCTCCTGCAAATCTCCCTTGCGCTTCACCGGGAACCGAATGACAGTTCCCGGCGTTGGTGGTCACGATACTGACCGGGAAGGGGTACGAATGTCTCTGGGTGCCAAGGTTGCCAATCAGCTGCCCTATCTCCGCCGTTATGCGCGCGCGCTGACTGGAAGCCAGTCGGCGGGTGATTCCTTTGTACGCGCGACGCTTGAGGCAGCGCTGGCGGACGAAGATTTGCGCGCCACCATCGGCGAAGGCCGTCCGCAGCTTTACCATGCCTTCAACCGCGTGTGGTCAACCGCTTATGTCGACACAGTTGACCGTTCATCAGGGTTTGAAATTGGCGGGCACGAAGCGGCTGCACAGGAACGTCTGGCCGCGATGACGCCGATTAACCGGCAGGCTTTGCTGCTGACCACGCTGGAAGATTTCAGCATTGACGATGCTGCCTATATCATGGGCCGCGATGCGGATGAAGTTGAACGGCTGGTGCAGGATGCCATTGCCGAGATCGACCGCGAATCCACGACTTCTGTGCTCATCATCGAGGATGAGCCGCTAATTTCGATGCAGCTTGAAGATCTGGTCCGTTCGCTGGGCCACGATGTTTGCGGCATGGCTGCCACACGCACGCAGGCGCTGGAAATCGTGGCGCGCGAACAGCCGGGGCTGGTGTTGGCCGATATCCAGTTGGCCGATGGCAGTTCGGGTCTTGATGCGGTGGACGATATCCTGAAGATCGGGTCGGTCCCTGTCATCTTCATCACCGCTTATCCCGAACGTCTTCTCACCGGTGACCGGCCTGAGCCGACCTATCTCATTACCAAACCGTTTCAGGAACAAACCGTGCGCACCGCGATCAGCCAGGCATTGTTCTTCGGGTCGAGCCGCCCGCTGGATTAAGAGTTCAAGTCCGGCGGTTTTGCGCCGCCTGTCTTCTGAAGGGCCGTGTCCTGCCGGGCGCGGCCCTTTCCCGTTGGTATCTTTTGGCCCGTTGGTGCTTTTCTTCAGCCCCGGTTCTGGTCTTTGTTCTGACGGATAGTAAAGTCGGTCGCCTTGCGCACCGGAATCAGCAGGGTGCAACGCACTCCTTCAGGTTCGAACTTCAGGTCCACCGGGTTACGCAATTCGTGGGCCACTATCTTTTCGATCAGTTCGGTGCCGAAACCGCGCTTGCGCCGCATCGCGGTATCAATCGGCGGGCCGCCCCGCTCCACCCATGCGATACGGGCCAGATTTTCGCCCACCATTTCCCACATCACCGAAACCCTGCCGGTTTCAACGCTGAGTGCACCATATTTGGCCGCGTTGGTCGCCAGTTCATGGATAGCAAGGCCCAGCGAGAGTGCATCGTTGGGGGCAAGATCGACCTCAGGCCCGTCCATCACCAGATGGCGCCGCGCATCCTGTGCATATGGGGCGAGTTCGGCTTTCACCACCAGCGCCACCGGAGTTGACCCCCAATCAGACTGCGTCAGCAGATCATGCGTGGCGGACAGCGCCCGAATGCGGCCTTCCAGACTATCGGCAAAATCTGTCAGCCCGGTTGCCCGGCGGCGGGTGAGCGAAATGATCGACAGCACATTGGCCAACGTGTTCTTGACCCGATGGTTAAGTTCGCGGGTCAGCGAATTGCGGATCGAAGATTGCTGTTCGAACCAGGCGAGCGCAAGGCGATCTTCGGCCGCCTGTTGTGTAAGCAAACGGGCCAGAACCAGAAGCAAGGTGGCCACCAGCAGGCCGAACAGCAGTGTCATCACCGACACCGCAGTCAGCGTTGGGGTCGCCCGCGCCTCGATTTCAAGAACGAAGCGATGGCCGGATATGTCAATGGGCCTGCGCACCACGCGGCCGGAGACAAGTTCCGGCGCAACCGCCGCCATCAACGTGCGGCCCTTGGCGTCTTCATCATAAAGCCGCACGCCAGCCCCTTCGAGATGGGCGACATCGATAGAGGATTCAAGAAAGCGCTGGGCGTTGAACGGAGAATAGACAAACCCGCGCAGCTTTGGCGCGTCCCGGCCTGTCATGGCCTGAGCCGTAATATCCTGAATGGTGAATACCGGCATATAGACAAGAAAGCCGGGCGCTCCGCCCTTCCCTTTTGCCTGTCCTTCCTGCCGCAGCACGACATGGCCCGATGCCGTGGGCTGGCCGGTCCGCTCTGCTGCCTTCATGGCAGTGCGACGCGTAGCCTCGGAAAACATGTCAAACCCGACAGCGCGCCGGTTGCGTTCAGAATCAGGTTCCAGAAACATCACAGGCATGACGAACGGCCGATCGGCGCCCGGCGCAGGATAGATCGAGAAACTTTCCACACCGCTGCTGCGCATGATGGCCTCGACCGTGGGGATATCGTCACGATAGACTTTCATCGCCCAGCCAATGCCGTCGGACCCGACGTAGCGCCCGTCGAGATGAAGTTGACGGATGAATGTGCGGAACAGCGGTGCCTCAACGATCTGCTGGGTGGCAAACAGGGCAGCGCTGGAGCGCAGGTAAGCAGAATTGGCGTTGGAACGACGCTCAAGCCCGGATGCCACCATTTGCGCGGCTTGCGCAATCTGGGCGCTCTGGCGGCTGTTCTCGGTTGTTTCAATGGCGAACACGCTGAGCACCGTGACCGCCATGGTCAGGCTGAAAATCCCCACGGGGACGCCGCGCGGAAAGCGCTCGTACCACCGTGGAGAGAGCTTCTTCTGGGCGAGAAGCTTCTCCATCGCGCTAATTGATCCTCCTGACCTGACCCGATCCCGATCCGGGACAGCGCCGCCACCTCCATTGCACCGATTGCGCTGCAAAGGAATTACCTAGTGCACCACGATCACGGGAACCGACAGCGGCTGATTACGTTCCGAAAAACAAGCACTGCCCTGCCCCGCTGCAAAACCGCAGGCAGGGTGTTATGGAACTCGCATCTGCCGCGTCCGGGGGAACCTGCCCCAGCGGTCTGGTATCCGATTTGATTTTATCCCTGGAGGGGGAGGCGTTGTCAGAGCGAATGTCGAAAGAAAAACCGATGAATCCCGGTCAGCAAAGCCGGAAGGGTGGGAAACCCCAGCCTCCCGAATGGGCGGACGGTCTGAAACGTCTTTACGATTCCGTCGTAGATGAACCCCTGCCCGACAGTTTCGCCCAACTTCTCGAAAAGCTGGATGACAGCTCGCATGGCTGAGGCAGCAACCGCGCCGCGCCCGGCGAGCGATCCTGTTGCGTTCAAACGTGAACTCACTGCGGTCATCCCCCACCTTCGCGCTTTCGCACGCGGGTTGTGCGGACGCCCTGATCTGGCCGACGATCTTGTGCAGGAAGCCCTGTTGAAAGCATGGGCTGCGCAAGAGCGGTTCGAAGCCGGCACGTCGATGCGGGCATGGACTTTCGTGATCCTGCGCAATGCCTATCTTACCGACATGCGGCGCAACCGCTTCCGTGCCGACTATGATGAAACGGTAGCGGAACGGATTCTGGTGGCACCGGCTGCGCAGGAAGGGCCGATGCACCTTTCGGACATGCACCGCGCGCTGTTGACCCTGCCGCCTGAACGGCGTGAAGCGCTGTTGTTGGTAGGTGCTGGCGGCTTCAGCTATGAAGAAGCTGCGCAGATTTGCGACTGCGCCGTTGGCACCATCAAAAGCCGCGTCGGCCGCGCCCGCGCCACGCTGTCACAGATGATCGAAAGCGGCCAGATCCCGCGCCGCAGCACCGGCGATGCCATTGCCCATTCCGCAATCATGACCGAATTGAACGATACCGTACGCGATGGTGTGCCGATTGCCGGTTCTCATGAAAATGCGATGGAAGCCACGGCCGACAGCGACGACTAATGCAACAAAACTGGCCGATGCGGTTCGGCCAGCCGGATGAAGGATGAAGGGGGCAAAGGTGTGATACACAAACCCCGTCCCCGCAAAAATTTGCCGGATGTGCCCCGCCCTACTTGATCCGGCGTCATGGGCAATGGATGGATTGCCAGACCAAACCCGCATACCCATCCAGCTTTCAGGGCCGCATCTCAGGTGAACCAGCCGCACACGCCCGATCCATTGCCACAGTTTCCACCGGAATCGATTCCGCCGGGATATCTGCCACCCACGATTGAGCAGGCTGACCAGCGGGCGCGGCTGCAATCGGCCATCGTGCTACTGTTGGGGCTGGGATTGTTTTTGGGCCTGCCGTTCGTCTTGTCGATCGGGTCTGTGGTGTTTCTGCCTCCGGTCACGGCGATGATCTTTACCATCGTGCTGTCTCCTCTGGCCGACCGGGTAACCCGGCTGGGGTTGCCCAACATGCTGGCCTCGTTCATCGCCATTCTTGCGCTGGTTGCCGTGGTACTGCTAGCGCTGCTGCTGATCCTGCAGCCAGCTTTCGTCATGGTCGATCAGGTGCCATCACTGGCCCGGCGCGTGGCACAACGCTTTGCCGAACTGCGCGGCAGCCTGTCGTGGGTTGCCGACATGAACCGCCAGTTGGCACGTATCACCGGCCACTCCACCCGCGAAGTGGTGGTTGCCAGCCCGTCGGTGATCGAACAGGTGGCCTTTGCCACGCCCAGCGTCATCCTTGAAATCCTGCTGACTCTGCTGATGACGTTCTTCATGATCGAATCGCGCATTCGCATGAAGCGGAGGATCCTGTTCGACCGGCACCATTTCAGCGCTTCGGTGCGGCTGGCACGGGTACTGCGCGATGTGCAGGAACGGGTCGCCAACTATATCCTCACTGTGGCGCAGGTGAACTTTGGCGTGGGCGTGATTGTCGCGCTGGGCGCGTGGGGCTTTGGCATGAGCGCGCCGGTGATGTGGGGCGGGCTGGCCTTCGTACTGAATTTCCTGCCCTACCTTGGCCCGCTGGCAATGATGGGCCTGTTGGGGCTGGTCGGCCTTGGCACAGCATCGACCGTAGCCGTGGGCCTGATCCCGATGCTGGCCTATCTTGGCCTGCATGCGGTGGAATCGAACATCATCACGCCTTCGATTCTAGGCGCGCGCTTCACGCTGAACCCGGTAGCGATCCTGATTTCGATCAGCTATTTTTCGTGGATATGGGGCGTTCTGGGTGCACTGCTGTCAGTGCCAATCCTGCTTACGCTGGCGGCCTTGCTGGACCATATCGGCAGGCCGAACATCGTCGGCTTCATGTTTGGTGAAGCGCTGTTTGAGCCGGGCCGCCTTGCCATTGCTGACGAAGACGACCCGGATCAAGGACATCAGGCTCAGGCCGGATAGGCCCAGTTGCCTTCGCGGGCGAGGTTTTCCGCCGCGAAATCCCAGTTCAGGTAACCATCAAGCACCTGCTTCAGGTAGTCCGGGCGCAGGTTCTTGTGGTCGAGGTAATAGGCGTGCTCCCACAGGTCGATGACGAGCAGCGGCTTGGCATCGTCGGTGGCGAAAGTCGCGGCGTCGTGGGTCTGTTCGACCACGAGCTTACCGTCCTTGGCCAGCAGCCACACCCAGCCAGAAGCGAAGTGGGCGGTGCCCTGCGCCGCCAGTTCAGCCTTCAGCGCATCGACCGACCCGAAAGCCGCGTCGATGGCAGCAGCCAGTTCACCAGTGGGCGCCGATGATGCAGGTGTCATGCTGTTCCAGTAGAACGCATGGTTCCAGCTTTGCGCCGAATTGTTGAACAGGCCCTTGTCGCCCTTGGCCTGCGCTGCATCGATGATCGTTTCGAGGCTGGCATCGGCAAGGTCGGTGCCTTCGACAGCGGCGTTGGTCTTGTCGACATAGGCCTTGTGATGCTTGCCATGGTGAGTTTGCAGGGTGGTTGCCGAAATCGTGGGCGAAAGCGCGTCTTCGGCATAAGGCAGCGGCGGGAGAGTAATAGCCATTGGTCTTCCAGCATCCTGACTGTAGAAGGGAAATACGTCATCAACCAACGCGCGACAGGCACATCGGTTGCCGCCCGGATAAGGCCGGAGTGCTGATTTCCTAGTGAATTTTTTCGAAGCGCTTATGCGTTAAGCGCAAGTCAGTCCGGCTTGAGGCGGGCATCGACCGCCGCCGTCACCGCCACGTCCATTGTGACATTGCCCAGCGTGCGCATGAGATCGGGCAGCATTTCCACCGCCACCAGCAGCGCCAGCGGTTCCACCGGAACGCCCATAGCAATGGCGATGGGACCGACCGAAGCCACGAAGCTGATCGACCCAGGCAGGCTGACCGAACTGAGCGAGACGAGGATGGCAACCAGTCCGCCCGCCACCATCATCAGCGGCGGCACGGCAATGCCATAAAGATGCGCGACATAGATCGCGACCGCCAGATTCATGGCCGGGCTGGTGGCGCGGAACAAGGCAACGGCCAACGGCATCACGAATTCCGAGGTCGATTCATGCACGCGAAGATCGCGACACGCCCCCAGCATGACCGGCAGCGACGCCAGCGACGATTGTGTGGACAGGGCAAAGGTCTGCACCGGCAACATGGCGCGGGCAAAAGCGCCCAGCGGCTTGCGCGCTAGCGCCACCGCCACGACATATCCCGCCAGAAACACCACGGTTCCGGTCAAGACCACAATCAGGATATAATGCGCTAGCGCCCCGATCACCGCTGTGCCGCTTTGCGCCGCCACGGCAAGGCTCAAAGCGAAAACCCCAAACGGCGCCAGCGCCAGCACCCAGCCAATTACCACTAACATGGCCGATGCCAGCGCGGCAAAGAAAGTGGTCATCACGTCACGCTGCGGCCCCTTCAGCCGTGACACCGCCAGCGCGAAAACCGACACGAACAGGATCAGCGGCAGCATCCGGTCATTGGCGGCGGCATCTATCACGTTTGTTGGCACGATGGACCGCAGGAATTCCGCCACACCCGGCACCGGTCCTGCATCCTTGCCCGAAAGGGTCTGCCGCAATGCCTCACCCGCATCCGCCGGAATCGGCAATAGTGCGATCAGCGCGGGCGTAACCAGCAGCGCCATCCCGGCACTGAACGCCAGAACCAGCAGAAACAGGCCAAGGCTGCGCCGCGCCACCGCGCCCGCGCTGGCCGTGGCCAGCGTTTGCGTGACCCCGGTAAACAACAACGCGGCCACCAGCGGCACGATGGTTGCCTGAAGCGCGCGCAGCCACATTTCGCCCACCGGCTGCACCCATGTTTCCACCAGCGGCAGAGCTTGTGGCGCGGCAAAGGCGATCAG
Organism: Novosphingobium sp. SL115; assembly: GCF_026672515.1. Taxonomy (GTDB): domain Bacteria; phylum Pseudomonadota; class Alphaproteobacteria; order Sphingomonadales; family Sphingomonadaceae; genus Novosphingobium. Next base: position 500,238 of record NZ_JAPPRG010000002.1, read on the forward strand.
CAGTCCGCCGACCAACCCGCCCACAAGGCCAAGGAAGGTCCACGTTGCCGGAACCTGCGCAATCGGCGGCAGCGCCATGGCTCCGCCGTCTTCGCCCACGTTCCTTTCGGATGATTTTTCGGATCTTGGTAAGGTCATCTTGAGATGACATTAGCTAAGTGAAGCCGCATAGCAATCGATGCGCGAGGCAGGCCCCGCGCGACAAGCAAGGGAATGGCCGCAACATGGCACGCAAGTTCTTCGGCACCGACGGTATCCGGGGCCGGACCAACGCCGGAGTGATGACCGCCGCCACCGCGATGAAGGTGGGGCAGGCCGCTGGCACTTACTTCCAGCGCGGCGACCATCGCCATCGCGTAGTCATTGGCAAGGACACCCGCCTTTCCGGCTATATGATGGAAAGCGCGATGACGGCGGGGTTCACCTCGGTCGGTATGGACGTAGTGCTGTTGGGGCCGATGCCCACGCCCGCCGTCGCCATGCTTACCCGGTCAATGCGCGCCGACCTTGGCGTGATGATCTCGGCCAGCCATAACCCTTATGAAGACAATGGCATCAAGCTGTTCGGCCCGGACGGTTTCAAACTGTCTGATGATGCAGAACTGGCCATTGAAGCCATGCTGGAACAGGAACTGCCACTGGCCGATGCCACGCAAGTTGGCCGCGCCCGCCGCATCGAAGACGCCCGCGGCCGCTATATTCACGCGGTCAAAGGCAGCCTGCCCGACAACGTGCGGCTGGATGGCCTGCGCATCGTGCTCGATTGCGCCAACGGTGCAGCCTATCACGTCACGCCGTCAGCCCTGTGGGAACTAGGCGCTGAAGTGATCGCCATGGGCGTGGAACCCAACGGCAAGAACATCAACCTCAATGTCGGCTCCACCCACCTTGATGCGATCAAGGCCAAAGTGCGTGAAACCCGTGCCGATATCGGCATTGCGCTGGATGGCGATGCCGACCGGCTGATCGTGGTGGATGAAAAGAGCCAGACCGTGGATGGCGATCAGATCATGGCGTTGATCGGCTGCCAGCTTGCCGCGCGCGGCGAACTGCGCGGCGGCGGTGTGGTGGCGACAGTGATGTCGAATCTGGGCCTCGAACGGCACCTTAACGCACACGGTCTGACGCTTGAGCGGACTTCGGTGGGCGACCGCTATGTGCTGGAGCGCATGCGCGAAGGCGGCTTCAACGTCGGTGGCGAACAGTCGGGCCACATGATTCTGGCCGACCATGGTACCACGGGCGATGGAACCGTCGCCGCGCTTCAAGTGCTCGCCGCGATGGTATCCTCGGGCAAACCCGCCAGCGAGCTGCTGCACCAGTTCGACCCGGTGCCCCAATTGCTGAAAAACGTCCGCTTCAGCGGCGGCAAACCGCTGGAGGACGAGGCTGTGAAAGCCGTGATTGCCGATGCCGAAGCGCGGCTGGCCGGGCGCGGGCGTCTGGTGATTCGCCCGTCAGGCACCGAACCGCTGATCCGCGTCATGGCCGAAGGCGACGATGCGGCCGAAGTGGAAGCCGTGGTCGACCAAATCTGCAACGCCGTCAGAAAGGCCACCTGATGCTGGAAATGCGCCCCGATTGCGAACGCTGCGGCACCGACCTTCCGGCGCAAGCGCCCGGTGCGTTCATCTGTTCGTTCGAATGCACTTTTTGCGCTGAATGCGCCGATGAACTGGACGAACGCTGCCCCAATTGCAGCGGCGAGCTGATGGACCGCCCGACGCGGGCCAAAGCGCTGCACACCAAGCATCCGCCCTCGACTGAGCGCAAGTTCAAGGGGTGAGCTTGCCGAAGCACGCCCCGCAACGTAACCGTCAGGAATGATCTCCCCACCCCGCATCCTGTCCATCGCCGGGTCCGATTCCGGCGGCGGCGCTGGCATTCAAGCCGATATCAAGACCATCACCCTGCTGGGTGGCTATGCCATGACCGCCATCTGCGCGCTGACCGCGCAGGATACCACCGGCGTACATGCCGTGCTTCCGGTCGATCCGGCAATGGTGGCGGCCCAGATCGATGCCTGTGTGAACGACCTTGGCGTCGATGCGGTGAAGATCGGCATGCTCGGTTCGCCCGAAATCGCCGCTGTGGTGGCCGACCGGCTGGAACGGCTGTCAGTGCCCATCGTGTTCGATCCGGTGATGATTTCCACCAGTGGAGCGGCATTGGCTGATGCTGCCACGATTGCCGGGTTCGAACGGCTGATGGCGCTGGCCACGCTGACCACGCCCAACGTGCCTGAGCTGACAGCGCTGGGCGGTGATGCCGCCATGCAGGCGCGCGGCGTAGCTTATATCGCCAAAGGTGGCGATGCCGACGGGCCAGAAGTGATCGACCGACTGGTCATTCCAGGCCAGCCTGAGCGTGTATGGACCGCCCCGCGTATTGTCACCCGCCACACCCATGGCACTGGCTGCACCATGTCGAGCGCGATTGCCACGTTACTGGCCAGCGGCGCTTCGCTGGAAGAGGCGGTTGAGGATGCCCGCGAATTTGTGCGCGCCGCCCTGCTGGCCGCGCCCGGCTTTGGCGCAGGGCACGGCCCGCTGGGCCATCAGGCAATGCGCTGATCCGCCCTGTCAGCAATCCAGATCGTAAAACTTCACGATATGCGCCCAGGCCTCTTCCCCCGTCTCAACTGGCGTGAACAGGTCCAGATCCTCGAAGTTGATGACCCCTTCTTCGGCCAGCGCGCGGAAATTTATCACACGATTCCAGTAATCCTTGCCGAACAGCAGAATCGGGATCGGCTTCATCTTCCCGGTCTGGATAAGGGTCAGCAGTTCGAAAAATTCATCGAACGTGCCAAACCCGCCGGGGAACACCGCCACGGCGCGCGCGCGCAGCAGGAAATGCATCTTGCGCAACGCGAAGTAGTGGAACTGGAACGAGAGGTGTGGCGTGACATATCCGTTCGGTGCCTGTTCGTGCGGCAGGACAATGTTCAGGCCAATTGATTCGGCACCGGCGTCCTGCGCCCCGCGATTGGCCGCTTCCATGATCGACGGGCCGCCGCCTGAACAGATCACGAACTGGCGCTTACCATCTTCGACAATCCCGCACTGACTGGCCTTGAACGCCAGCAACCGCGCTTCTTCATAATACTTTGCCTTGGCAACAAGACTGTCGACCACGGCCTTTCGCTCGGGCGTGGTAGCTGTGGCCAGCGCCGCTTCGGCCATGTCGGGCGCAGGGATGCGCGCCGAACCATAGATCACCAGCGTCGACCCGATACCCGCTTCATCCAGCAGCATCTCGGTCTTCAGCAGTTCCAACTGGAACCGCACCGGACGCAGTTCCTCACGCAGGAGGAAATCAGTGTCGCGGAAGGCCAGTCGATAGGCCGGATCTTGCTGCTGGGCGGTAGTCTTGGCGTGGCTTTCGACAAAGCCTGCTTCCTGCTCAGCCTTGTAAAACTTGCGCTTGGTCAGCTCGTGCTGCTTTTCTTCTTCTGTCATGCCCGCATAAATCGGCTCGCCTGTGCAAAAGCGCAAGAGGCCGCAACCACCAGACACACTTCGCATGAGAGATGAAATTTTCGGGAAAGAAGGAGACTGGATGCCCCGCGAGGAGAGGAAGGTCAGGTTCAAGGCTGTCCATAGAGTTTTGTTTTATATGGACATACTTTAGAACTTGGATGCCTCGTGTGCCACATGTTTGTGCGCCACGTGGTGCACAGAGAATTGATGGTAGGGGAACCATCGCGCCCATTTTCCCGGGCCAGCCCGCCTGCGTTGGGCTAGCTATCACGAAGATTGGGGACGAAGGGCAGAACGACGCTATGGACGGATTGAGGTTTGATCATACATAGGGCTAGTCGTAAGCACTGGCCCATGCGTTGAAATGAGAACCCATGTCGATATCACAGCCCTATCCGGCTCCGCCGATTATCGACGCCATTGTGGAACTTCGCTTGAAGGCTCCACTGGATAAGCGCGAACAGGAACGTGTCGTCAAAGCGTTCAAGCCCTTCTACGACAGGCATCAAGAGACAAGCGAAGTCGATGTGCAGGTGAAGATCGAGGAGGGCAATATTGAAGCTCAAACCGGTCCTGCAAAGGCCGTCCATATTTTGAGCAACGATGATCAAAACGATTTCTGCCGTGTCGAAGAGTCAAAACTCCATTGGTCTCGATTACCGCCGTATGAGGGATGGGCGTGCTTCGAGGATCGTATCTTCCGCGACCTGAAAAAGATGCCAAAGAAGATTGGCATTCCAAGTTTGGAGCGCCTCGGCGTCAGGTACCGGAACCGCGTTGACGTTCCAGTCGATGATGACGGCATTTGCCGTTACGAAGATTATGTGTCGGTTAACCTTCAACTGCCTACATTGCTTGATCCGCACGATGGTTATCAATGGAAGATTGAAAAGCATTTCAGGGATCGCGGCATTTCTGCGACCGTCATGTCTGGCATAATGCCCTCGGAATTACCGAAGACGATGGCAGTGCTGCTTGACGTTGATGTATATGTCATTGGCGACCTCCCAAAGGATCGTGACAATTTGTCAAACAAGCTTGAGGAGATGCGCGCTTTAAAGAATGAGATATTCGAGGCGTGCGTGACGGACAAGGCGAGGGCAAGTTTCCAATGAACTACCCCATGATTGACTTTTTGCCGCAAACAGCCGCTGCTGCTCCCTTCTCCTTGGATTTGTTGGAAGCGGTGCCGAGCCCCCTTCCTTACATCCTGCATGATCGCGCAGTGGTGGTATCCGATCAGCCCAGCACTGTCGTTCGACAGGTTGCCAAGGGTAAATCGATCAGCGAACACCTCTTTGATGCGACCGCCGAAGCGAAGCGCTGGACTTCGCAAGTCGCTATGCGGCTTGATCCTAAGGCGAGACTAAGGTTCTTTCGCCAACTTGACCGCCTCCACGATGAGGATGAATGGTTCGAAGGGGACCGCCCGGTCGCGCTGGACTCATACAAGGCTTTTGTTCGTGCCTATGTAAGTGGCAGCATAGGCGGGAAACCTGCGTTAGCATTGGCGCAAGATGGCCGAATTGTCGCGATATGGCAGGACGGCGCGGACAAACTGACTATCGAGTTCTTTCCTCGCGATAAGGTCCGCTATCTCGTTTCCCAAACTGTTGACGGTGAACGTGAACGCTTTGCGGGCGACACCTCCATCGGACGGCTTTCACAAGTTCTTAGCCCATTTGAATGTGTGCGCTGGTTCGATGGTGGCTAGAAAAGCCCTTCCAAACGATGATCATGTTATGCGGTTCGTGCCAAAAGGAAGGCAGCACCGTGACCCAGATACCGATGCGTTTCTGGGCCTCACGCCTCAAGCGATGGAACTACGTGACGAGGACAAGGGTGGTCTTTCGGTCACGTGGGTTGAGCATTTTGGCGAGTACGGTCAAAGCGCAAAGCGGAGCGCCGCAATCGCCTTTCGAGAGGCACTTGAAAAGAAGCATATCGGTGGTGAGGCTGTTTTCGCGACTGCCCAAGTCAAAGCAGTCATTGATGCGGGAAATGCCTACCGCAAGAGTGTGCGCGTCGTGCATGATCCCGTGCAGGGCAATCCCGGCCATGCCGAGGTCCGCCATTTCACCGACGAGGACGTAAGGCTTCTCGATCACTTGGCCACAGAAATCTTTGATGTGATCGACAAAGTGGCTGATTTGAACCTACCCAAGCTCGCCAAGAAATAATGCCCTCAAGGCAAATTGCTCACCCAGCCAATTCCGCCGCAACCTTGCGGAAACGCTCCAGCGCCGCCTCAAGGTTCTCGACGATCTCCGCCGCCACTTCATCCGGCGGAGGCAGGCTGTCGGGGTCGATGTGACCATCGTCCTTCAGCCAGAAGATATCGAGGTTCAGCTTGTCCCGCGTTGCCAGTTCCTCATAGCTGAAGCGCTTGAACCGTTCGCTTTCCTCCCGCGTGTGGCGCAGGTGGTTGGGGCGGTAGGCGGTGACGAAATCGTCAAGGTCGGCCCGCTTCAATGGGCGTTCGCGCAGGGTGAAGCGCTGGTTGGTGCGCAGGTCATAGACCCACATTTCCTCGGTGGCGATGCGCTCGCCTGCCGCTACCTTCTCGAAGAACAGGACGTTGGCCTTCACCCCCTGCTTGTAGAAAATGCCGGTCGGCAGGCGCAGCAGGGTGTGGAAGTTGAAATCCTTGAGCAGCCGCCGCCGGATCGCTTCGCCCGCCCCGCCCTCGAACAGCACGTTGTCCGGCAGCACCACGGCGGCGGTCCCGCCGGGCTTGAGGATCGTCATGATGTGCTGGAGGAAGTTCAACTGCTTGTTCGAGGTGGTTACGGTGAAGTCCTCGCGGACATAGTCCTGCCGCTCGCTTTCGATATCGCCTTCCTGATTGACGATGCGGTATGACTGCTTCTTGCCGAATGGCGGGTTGGCCAGGACCACGTCGAAGCGTTCACCGCTGTCGTTGGCCAGCGCGTCGGCAGGGATCACGGGTGACTTGTCGCCGCCGATACCGTGCAGGTAGAGGTTCATAGCGCACAGGCGCACGACCTCCGGCACAATATCGTAGCCCCGGAACATCTCTTCGCGCAGGTGGCGCGAGGTGGCCCGGTCCTTGGCGGCGGGCTTGTCCTTCATGTGCTCATAGGCGGCGAGCAGGAAGCCCCCGGTGCCGCAGGCCGGATCGCACACGCTTTCGGTGGGCGCGGGATCGACCACCTCGACCATGGCGTGGATCACGGCACGCGGGGTGAAATACTGGCCTGCGCCGCTCTTCACCTCGCCCGCGTTGCGTTCAAGCAGCCCTTCGTAGATCGCGCCCTTCACATCGACATTGACGCCCATCCACGTCTCGCCGTCGATCAGGGTGACAAGGCGTTGCAGCTTGGCCGGATCGTTGATCTTGCTTTCGGCTTTGAGGAACAGCGTGCCGACGAAATCGGTTCGCTTGGCGAGTTCCGACAGCGCCAGCTTGTAATGCTTGTCCAGTGCCTCGCCGGTCTTTCCCTTGATCGTGGCCCACTGGTATTCCGCCGGGATCAGCGACGGCTCGCCGAGGTACTCGGTGCGTTCCTCGTCCATCTTGAGGAACAGCAGGAAACTGATCTGGCCGACATAATCGCCATAGCCAATGCCTTCATCCCGCAGGACATGAGCATAGTTCCAGACTTTCGAGACGAGGGTCTGTTCGTTCATCAGATATCCCCGATAGCGCCGCTGACCCACCAGCGCTTGTGAAACTCGTTGTGGTCTTCCAGTTGCTTGCCCAGCACGCCCAGCCAGCCGCCGCTCCATTGCTGGAAGGCGGGCGTCCCGTCCGGATTGCTCAGATGCTCCTGCATGGTGCGCATCGTATAGACCGGGTTCTGAGTCTGGCGGGTCGCGCCAATTTCCTGAAAATAGGGACCATCCATCAGCAACCGGGTATCGCCGCGATAGGCGAGGACGACGCTGTCAAAGGACCGGTCCTGCAAGGCTTCCGCCGCCTTGAATAGCATACGGTCCATGCCCGCCATGGACTGCGTACCTTTCACCGAACGCACATCAAGAACAACCTGCGACGGGCTGACCAGCCAGCGCCGATAGGCGATTATTGATGCATCGCTTTCATCCGCAAGGGCGCTACGCACGGGCAAGAATACCACGGCGTTCCAAGCGGCTAGCGCCACGAGCAATCCGCCCAGCAACCAAGGCCAGCGGCGCTTGGGTCGGGGTGCGGTTTCGGTTGGGATGGAAGGCGTGTCTGCCCCGGTGGTTTCGTCGGTCATGCGGAAAGCTCTCCCCGGAAGGCGGCGGCGAGGATGGATTGGCGGAGGGTGGAGGCCAAGGCTTCCAGTCCAGCATCTTCGAGAGTGGTTTCGAGGCCGGTTTCTTCCCGCGCCACCGTGACGATGCGAGCCTGTTCCGTGGTCGAGGGAAGGGGCACCGCCACTTCGTACAGGGTCTCCAGATTGATGTTCTTTTGGGCGGTTGCCGGTGCCCAGCGGTCCAGTTCTTCCCGCACCGTTCGAATGAAAAGTTCGACGTAGCGTGGGTTCACGCCATCGGCACAGGTCAAGCCGACAATACTATCTGGAAAACAGGCGTCGAACGTCAGGACGCCCGTCTTGGCGATGTTCGCGGCGATGGTGATGCACAGCGTTCCCGCAGGCCAGAGCTTACTCTGAGCCTTCCCCATCTCGGTGTAGGTCTGCTCGAAGCGCGCTATGTCGCCGTCACTCTCAGCCACAATGCCTGTTTGGATAAAAGGATAGGGGCCGCCATACAGCTTGGGATCGTTGCGTGGCCTATGCTTCGATTTCCCTCGGCCAAAATCGCCAAGCTGTTGCAAGCTGGCCCACGCCCAGCCCTCCGGCAATTCCGGCAGGCCATCCGTATCAGGCCCGGCGGGTTCGGTGTATGTCTTGCGGGCGTTCTTCGGGTCGGCGTGCCAGCGGGCGCGGCGGTTGGCGAGGATGCGGGCGAGGAGTTGTTCGCCGGTTTCCTGCGGCTGGCCAGAAGCGGCCTGTTCGGCGCGCCAGTCGGCGGTGAGTTCGCCGGTGACTGCTGCCTTGAGCAGGGCCTTGCGATAGGTCTCCACCCCGGCCCGCGCCTCGGCCAGCGCCGCTTCGCCCTCGCCGATCTCGGCGAATAGGGCGTCGATGCGGGCGACGACCTGCCGCTGCGTGCCTTCGTCCGGGACGGGCACTGGAAATGCGCCCACGAGGTCGAAATCGATGCGGGGACGGTCGCCGGTTACGATGTGCGATGCATAGTAAACATACCGCTGGCTGTGCAGGTTGAGCGCGACGTACCGGGCATTCATTCCTGACTTCGGCCTTAGAACGATCAGTTCGCCCGAACACGCGCCTGCCCGATCAGCAACCCAAACCTTGTTCAGGTATGGCCGCAGCCGACCGTAAAGCACGTCACCTGGCAAGAAGGCCGAGCCTGCGCTGCGCATATCCGCGAAGCTACCGACACCCTCGATCCGCATTTCGTGCGGCGGAATGTGCTCCAGCCCCACGAATGGGAGGCGGCTCTCCTTGTCGGGTTGGTGCTTGGCGCTGGACTTCTCAACCAGATCGCCCAGCCGTTCCCAGCGCCAGCCATCGGGCAAGTCCCATGGCCCCTCTACCGGTTCGGCATTAACCGTCGCTGCTTTCCGCCCCCGTGCCAACGCCTCAAACCCCATTCCATCCCGAAACACCCGGCGGCATCACGCCACCAGCGCTTCAGGCAATTCCTCGATGATCGTGTTCAGCCGGTCGCCGAAGGCCCGGCGGGCGGCGATCACCCCACCGCGCTCGACAAAGCCGGGCTGCTCCTGAAGGTCGCGCAGGCTCAGGTCAATGTTGGCGGCAAGGTGATCGCGGATTGCCTCCAGCCAGCCAAGCTGTTCCGGCCCGTAATCGCGCCCCGCTGTCTTCTCGCGCCCCAGCCACAGATTGAAGCGCCCTGCCATATCCGCCGACAACGGTTGGAGCGTATCGCGCTGACCAAGGGCATAGCGGACCAGCGCGACGATATCCGTCAGCACCCGCGCCGGGTCCGCCGTGATCTTGCCTTCGGAAAGGCGCTTGTAGGCCGCCCAGATCGACACCGGCTCCAGCAGCCACGGCGGCTTGGCCAGCGCGTGGCGCAGTTCCTCGATGCTTTCATAGGTCAGCCGCGCCAGCCGGGCGGGCTTGCCATAGAGGATCGTCAGCGCGGTGAGTTCGTCCTGGTGCTGGTCAAGGAAGTCGGAAAACTTCGCCACCGTCTCCCGCGCCGCCTTCTCGTCGAAGCCGGTAGCGATCACCGCGTCACGGGTAAACTCGTCGATGTAGAGTTCGGACTGCTTCTTGAGGTCCACCAGCAGGCGGCGCAGCTTCGGGCCATCGGCCAGCACGCGCAGCGCCTCTTCCCGCATCCGCTGGCCGGTCTGCTCCATCGCCTCGTCGGTGGCGGGCGGCGGGGTCTCCGCCTCGACCTTGTCGTTGTCGATGGAGTCCAGCAGGCGCGAGGCCATGTCGTGCAGCGTCTGCCCACCCGATGCCGCTTCGATCTCGGCATGGTCCTCCGGGGCGAGCTTCTTCGCCAGCGAGGCCAGCCGCCCGGCAAGCGTGGAGACTAGGTCTGCATCGGCCCGCCCACTGGCGACGTGTTCCAGCAGCTTCTCGAACCCGATATCGCGCTTGCGCTCCAGCGGCTTCGCCACCTGCTTGACCGTCTCGGTCACGCCGACAGCGTCGATCAGGACGAAGCGTTCCTTCTTGTCGCGGGCATCGGGCGTCACCGTCTTGAGATCGGCGAAGCCCAGCGAGCGGACGCCGCGTCCCTTCATCTGCTCGAAGTAGAGCGAGGAGCGCACGTCGCGCAGGAAGATCAGCACCTCCAGCGGCTTTATGTCCGTGCCGGTGGCGATCATGTCCACGGTGACGGCGATGCGCGGGTTGTAGCTGTTACGGAACTCCGCGATCAGCTTTTCAGGGTCGTCCGCCGCATAGGTGATCTTCTTGGCAAAATCGTTGCCCTTGCCGAACACTTCGCGGGCGATGTGGACGATTTCCTCGGCGTGGTGATCGTCCTTGGCGAAGATCAGCGTCTTCGGCACCTCGGTGCGACCGGGGAACAGTTCGGTCGGCAGTGTGTCGCGGAAGGTCTGGAGGATCAGCCTGATCTGGTTCGGCGCGATCACCGAGCGGTCAAGGTCGGTGGCGCTATAGACCACGTCCTCGGACAGTTCCTCGTAGCGCTGGCGGCGGGTGTGCCGGTCGCGCCGGGCGACGGTGTATCCGGCGTCGATCTTGCCGCCACGTTCGCCGATCTCAGTGCGGATACGGAACACCTCGAACGGCACGTTTACCCCGTCGATCACGGAGCGTTCGTAGGGGTATTCGGCAACGAGGTTCTTCTGGAAGTAGCCGAGCGTGTGGACCGAAGGCGTCGCCGTCAGCCCGATGGTGAAGGCGTCGAAATACTCCAGCACCTGCCGCCAGTTGCCGTAGATCGAGCGGTGGCACTCATCGACGATGACGAAATCGAACGTCTCGGGTGGCAGGGCGGCGTTGTACACCACCTGCTTGGCCGGCGCGGCGTCCGCCTCGTAGCCGCTGGCTTCTTCGTCCTCCTCGGACAGTTCCTCTTCGGCAAGCTGGGCATAGACCCGCTGGATCGTGGAGATCACCACCGATGCGTTCGGATCAAGCCCGGCGGGGCCGAGCCGCTGGACGTTGTAAAGCTCGGTGAACAGGCGGCCCGTGCCGGGCGGGCGGTATGCCTGAAACTCCTTGAGCGTCTGCCGCCCGAGGTTGTTGCGATCCACAAGGAACAGGATGCGCTTCGCCCCGCCATGGGCCAGCAGGCGATAGGCTTGCGTGGCGGCGGTGAAGGTTTTGCCCGCACCCATGGTCATCTGCACCAGCGCACGCGGCTTGCCTTCGGCCAGCGAGGCTTCCAGCGCTGTGATCGCCTCGACCTGACAATCGCGCAGACCTTCCGCGATCAGTGGCGGGAGGGTGGTGAGCCGAGCGCGGAGGGAGGAGCCGGACTTCAACCACTCGTGCAGCGTCTCGGGCCGGTGGAAGCCGAACAGGTAGCGGGAACGCTGGGCGGCATCCGCCCGGTCGCTGAACAGGATTTCCGAAGCGCTGGCCTCGTAATCGAAGCGTAGAGGATCGCCCCAGGCCGAAAGGTGCGCGGGCAACTGGTGCTGATAGCGGCTGGCCTGCTCCGCCACGCCGGACAGGGTGACGCCTTCGGGCTTGGCCTCGATCACCCCGCACGCTTTGCGGTCAACAAACAGGAGGTAATCGCAAGGGCCGGTCGCCAACGGATATTCACGTACTGCAACGCCAAGGCCAGCACCCACACTCATATCTTCGCGATCCTGAACAACCCAACCTGCCGCGCAAAGTTGCGCGTCGATCAGTTCACGAGCTTTTTGTTCCGGCGTTGCCATCACCCCGGTGTATGGCAGACAAACGACTGACCGCAATCGAAATAGACGGCCAGAGGGCGTTCATTAGCTCTCTCGTGTAGGATGGGAAGGGGTGAGCGGTGTTCGCGCTGTAGCCACCCTTGGGCGGCATTATGGCGGGGGCGTTTTCCGACAAAGTTTGTAACCTGGCCCCCCGATTTGGCGAGTCGGTTCAGGCACTTAAGCACTTGAATTTTTTCGACTAAAAGTTCTCGGATTTCGTCCGGATTTTGCCCTCAGAACAGGCTGGGCTGGCGTTCCAGCAAGTCCCGGATCACCGCATCAATCCGCCCTGCCGGAACCCGCTGGAGCGTGTCGGTCACGTCCTCGTCGGACCCGTCCCGGCAGATGCTCCGGGCAATAATACCGAGCCGGGCGAGCAGGCTGGCGGCAATGTCGGTGGTTCGGTGGCAGTCCTCGGGCCTGCCCTCGCTGCACATCAGCGCTACCGGCTCACGGCAAGCGGCGTCCAGTATCCGGTCCAGCGCCGCGAGGTAGTCGGGGTGGTCGAGCGGGATTGCCGTGCGCCCACCCAGAACCTTGCCCTCCTGCCGGTACAGGATGCCTGCCCGCTCGGCCCAGCGTTCAATCTGGTTGGCATTGAACGGCTGGTTCCGAGACCACGGCGATGACCGCACGTCCCATAGCTGGGTGATCTGCCGCCGTTCCAGTTCCCGGAGGAACTCGGGCAGGGTGCGGGTCGAATATCCAATCGTATAAAGCATAATGACTCCAGTGAGTTATCCCATTGGAGCCTAACTTTGGGGCGAGTCGCAGGACAGCCCAGAACGGCGGGTTTCTGCCGTTTTCGGGCAAGATACCTTGCTTGGATTACCTCACTGGTTTGAACGCACCTTGATCCCAATAGCCCACCGCGTCATCGGCAGGTGCGTCCATGGTGTAGGTGTAACGCTCCCCTATCCCTCGGACCCATTCGTAGGTGGAATGCATGAAGCGCAGCCGGAGCAGATGGGTTTGGGCCTCACCCTGAGCGCGGGCGATGTTGGCCCGGGCAGCGAATAGCCCGCCGGTCCATGTGATGCTGCGGTTCCCTGCCCCGCTAACCCGGATATCGATATCGCGCTCCCACATCGCCTGCCCCACGATCTTGGCATAAGCGCCGCGCAAGATCGGGAAGAAGGCGCGTTGCTTGGCGGCGATGGCGAGGCGAAGATCGCGCTGGGCATCCTTGCCAGCCTGATCGAGCGGCGTGGCATTGCTGTCCTCAAGTGCGCGGGTGGCGTCTTCCAGCTTGGCCACAGCATTCCATATGTCCGGGGCTGATGCCGGAGCGGTCGTGGCAATGCCCGATATCTGCGGCAACCAGTATGATCGGACCTTCTCCGCGAAGTTGCTGTCATGGGTTGAGATATCGTTGGCTTTGATCCGGGTTTCGATCTGCGCCACCAGTGTTTTGACCTCGGGGTCGGTGCGCAGAATTTCTGCCGGGGCATTATCATAGACGATTGTGAGGGCGCGTTCGGGCTGGTTGCCTTGCAGTGCGGATCGGGCTTCATCGAGCATGGCAGCCCGGTCGAGATGTGTTTTTCTCGCACCCGTGGTCGTGGGGGGTGCTGTTCGTTCCGTCGCCGCTCTCAATTGCTGTTCCTGTACCCGCTTTGCCGCCAGTTCAGGAAAGGCGCTGTCAATGGCCAAGACGCCAACGACGGTTAGCGCCAGCCCTACGCCCCCGCAAATCGCCACGATACCGATATGACCGCCCGTTGAAGTGGGCTGGCCCCATTTGCGCTGCGTGAACGATGCCACAGGGGGAAGTAGTGCCAAGGCCGGTAGCCCGAACAGCGGCAGGATCATTGGCAAGGAGGGGTCATGCTTGTCCAACCCGGCCAATACTGACGAGAAGGCAATTAGCAGGAGGAACCCCGCGATGACCGAAGCGATCACCGCACCTTTCCCGGCGAGTAGCGCAGAAGTCCGAAACTTTTCCATTTTGCTGCACTTTCAGTTTCTATTTTGCAGTTAAGTGCAACCTCAATACCTCGTGACCGCATAAGCCAGAAGGTAGTTTTTGCGCTGAAGTGACATTTCAGTGCGGACGTGGATGGTGGCCGATCTTCGAGTTCAAGTAGGAAGTATGGTCCGGCACCACAGAGAGCGTGCTGGGATGACACAGGCGCAGCTAGCCGAACGCATCGATAAATCCGTTCAGCTTGTCGGTCGAATTGAACGAGGTGCAGCAGCGCCAAGCTTCGAGACATTGGGCGAAATGGCTGCGGCGTTGAACGTTGAGGTTCGCGAACTATTCGGGGCCGGTGATTTCGCTGCTGGCCGAGATGGCCCGCTGGCAGCGCTGGTCAATTCGGTTGCCGCTCTCGATCAAGGCGATCTGGAATGGCTCCGGCAACTCGTTGACGTGGCGCTCAGCCGTAAACCGCCCAGACGAACGGCTTCAACGGGGCCAGATGCCGCCCACCCATAGTCGTTCAGAGTTTTAGCCGCTTCATGAGCAGGCTGACAGTGCTGGCGTGCCACTTGCCGCCGTTCGGGGTGGGGGTGCCTGCGGCAGACAATTGTGCAGCATATTCGCGCAGGCTGACGCAACCGGCATTTTGTGCAGCGATGAATGCCGGGCGGACACTTTCGGCATAGCGGTCAGCCTCTTTTCGCTTCCTTGCCCCGAGGACCACGCCGTAGGTGCCGAGCTTGACGCCTCGGGCCTTGGCCGCAGCCAATGCCGCCTTGGTCCGTTCGGAAATCTGTTCGCGCTCGAACTCGGCGAACGCCGACAGCAAGTGGATCATCAGCTTGTTGGCGAACGGGGCATCGACAGCGACGAAGTCGGTGCCGGTTTCCATCAAGGCCGAGACAAACGCCACGTTACGGGCCAGTCGGTCGAGCTTTGCGATCAACAAGGTCGCCTTGGCCCTGCGGCAGTGGGCGAGGGCGGCGTTTAACTGGGGCCGGTCCTTGAGTTTGCCGCTTTCGGCCTCGACGTAGATTTCGATGATCTCCCGGCCCTGCTTGGCGGCATATTGCTCGATAGCGGCGCGCTGGGCCTCAAGGCCAAGTCCGGATGCTGCTTGTCGGTCGGTTGAAACGCGAATGTAGCCGATAAACAATCCGGTGTTTCCGAAATAGGGTGGTATTATCTGTACACCGTGCCTCTGGGGACTCTTGCTGTAAAGTTTAACCGGCTGGAATGACGATGTTTTTCGCGCCTTGCCGAAGAAGGGCTTCGAAGCGCTCCCACGGCGTCGCATCGGGCAAGGTGCGCTCGAAGGACGGTGCCCCACCCTTGGTGTGCAGACGTGGCATGGCATTGCCAATCCGAACAGCTAACCCGGATACGCAGTCGGCTAGATCAGCGAAGCTCGACCATTTCATCTTGGCCCCACATATTGCCGCGTGTGCGCTGTCGAGCATCGGCACCAAATCGACTTCGGCAGCGATGGCGGCGGTGGCCTCGTTTACGTAGCGCGTCCGCCACTGAGGGAAAGACCGGACCCAGCGGGCACACTCCTTGTCGATTGTCGCTTCCCGACAACGCCGGTTGGCGAGCAGCAGTTTCGCTGCAAGCCGGGTGTAGAAGGCGCGGCGTGACCGTTCCGAATGCGTGGCACGTCCGATGCGCCTTTCCGGGTTCAACCACTCGCGGCGAAACCGATACCCGAGGTAGTCCATAGCGTGATCGCCCAGCTTGTAGATTTCGCCGGTCAGACGAAGCGATCCTGAGGGGTGCCCCTCCAATGAGGTGGCCAGGGCAGTTCTTTTCGCTTGAACTTCTTCCTGCGTCTTGCCGCCGATCAGCACGTTGTCCACAAAACTGACGGCATGGCGAGCATCGATCTTGTCGAGGTGCCGTTCCAGCACCTTGCCCGCAACGAGGATGGAAGCCAGCGAACCCTGTGAGAGACCCTTTCGGATCGCGAGAGCTGAACTTGTTGTGTCCTTGTCTCCATAGAGACCCTTAAGCTTTATCTCTGTGTCGTCGTGGATGAAAATGGTTGCGTCTATGATCGACTGGGGGAGGAAACTAAGCACCTCCTTGACCATCTCTCGGGTAACGGACGGGAAGAAGTCCTTCACGTCCAGAAGCCCGATCCACCTCACTCCTTTCATGTCTATGCTATGCAGCGTTTCACGGACCGCTGTTTCCCGTCCACGCCCCCTCCGGGCGTGCTCGTAGCGGCTGGGGCCAGCCACCACGTAGATGATATGCTCGACCATGCGTTGCGCGGCACGCGCACGAGGGCCGAACGAACATGTCCACCGCGTCCCCCCGGAACGCTTCAGCCGTTCGGTGGCCAAGACCACCTCGCCCGAGGGCTTGCGAAGGTTGACCCCCACGGCTTCAGCCTTGATCGCCGCCCACGTCATGGGGGTGATGCGCTTGCCCTTGCCGTTCGCCAGAACGAAGGCAATCAGCCTTGCCGCCGGAGAGGTTTCCACCCGCCGCAGCGCCATGTGCTGCTTACGCCCCCCAGCCATCCCCGCCGAAGCCAGCGACCGGAGCCGGTCATGATAACCGGCGACGGCCAGCCGCAGTTCGATTTCGACAGCGGGCAGCAACAGCTTCACCCCCAAGAGCTTGCGGGCGGCAATGCGCACGTCGTTGAGATCGAACGGGGGCTTGAAGCGGAGGTGGGCGGAAGTCATCGGATCAGGCGTCGGCAGCCGGATCGAGGAAGGCCGCGACTTCGGTCTCGGCGTAGAAAATCTCCCGCCCGATCTTCCGGGCTTTGGGTCCGTAGCCCCGCCGCCGCCAAGCCCGGAGGCCCCAAATCGTGATGCCGAGCATCAGGGCGAGCTTGCTTTCGGAAACATAGCCGGGGACGTGACGAGGCATTACTTTGCCTCCCCGGTCAGTACCGCGATGTACTCTGAAGTGCTGCAATCCTTGCACCGGCCAGAACCGGCAAGGGGAACGCAACTCGAATAAAAACTGACAAACCGATACATTACGAGAGCCTCCCGATCCCGCAGGATCGCAGCGAATAGCTTGATGGAAACTCTCAACCGGTACGGACGTGTACCTCGGTCAATTCGTATGACGATTGAGCACGTCCTATATACGTCAGAGGACTTCGGAGCGCAAGGAGGCATTGCGTGAGCCAGCGACCGGCTGCGGTCTAGTTACCGCCCCTGCCCGGATCGTCAGTAACGATGCACCTTGGGATCGTACGGCCCGCCAAGCGCCCCGACCACATCAAACCCGTGATCCAGCTTTGCCAGCGTGGCCAGCTTGCGCTCCAACCCCTGAGGTCCGCCGTACCGCTCCGTCATGGTCTCGCGGTAACTGCCGTAGTGTCCAACGATTGCGGCAATATCCTCCCCGGCCACGTGCGCGGCCCTGAGCAGCGCGATTACCGTGTGCCTATGTACGTGCGTCGCACGCCGAGACTTGTAGAGCTTGAACTCATGCAAGAACGCCGACCAGTATTTAGTCATTCCGGCGCTTTGCCTGTTACCGCCGAGGGCGATCTCATAGAGCAATCGCCGCTTAGGGTTTTGCTTCGTCCTTCCTGCGACAAACTGGCGCAGGCCCAAAGTGAGCAGGCTGGGATGCAGAGGGACGATATGCTTCTTCTGGCCGAACTTGCTGCTTTTGCGCTTCCCTTCAGGCAAAAGACCGGGCTGGATGATCAGATGCGGCACGCTGGCATCGAACACGAAATCGGTCGGCAGCAACTGCACTACGTCGCCAGCCCTCATTCCCGTGAACATCATGATGATTGCCGACCACCAATGGCCACCCCGAATATGGCAGTCCCCGACTTGCTTTGTGCGGTGCGGGGACTTGTAGCCAGTGAACAACGGGGACCGCAGAAACCGCTTCAGTTCGTCGGTAGTGAAAGGTTCGGGTGACTCCTGCACTTCGTCACGTCCGCCTTCGAAACGTAGGCTGCCGATTGGGTCAGGAACACGTTCCTCGTCCTCGATCCACTTGAACAGGAGCTTGGTGAAACGCCAGTACCGTTGCCGTGTGGCGAACTTCAGGCGCTCTTGTCCCGGAAAGGCTAGCTTTTGGCGAAGGGGCAGTTTTCTGCCTTGCGCTCCCTTCCCCAAGTCCATGAGGCAGTCCCGGAACGCTTGCGCCTGCGCAAGGGTTATGCTTTCCACAGGCGTGTCCGGATCAATCTCTTCCTTGAGCCAGCCAAACAGCCGCATGGTCTCGTCACGCATGGAGCCTTTCCAGCCCTTCTTCGTCTGGTAGGCCATGAACTTGTCGATGCTTGATCCCAGCGTGACCTCGGGACGTAGAAGCCCCGGCTTCGGGTCAGATGCGGGCAACGCAGCCTGTACCGCTGGTGCCAGTGATCGCGACCCAAACAGTTCGTCATCGGCGATGAACTGGCTGGCTGGGGTTTGCAGACCGTGGAGGAGATAGCGCATCTGTTGGCGCTTGGCCCGAACGACGTGGCTCAAAGCCGCAAGCTGGCCGTCGGGGCCAAGTTCATCGAAATCCACGCCCATGGGCTTGAGCATTGCTCTGGCGGCGTTCCGGTCGCCGTCCGTGTAGCTATGCGCCCTCAGATGGCCGTCGTAGCGTTCGATCTCGTTTTCGCTCTGCTCGATCTGTACGGCGAGTGCGTTGTCGTAGTCGTCGGCGGGAAGATCGCGTGGCTGGTCAACCTCCCGAACCAGTTGTGCGAAATAGGCGTTGGCTGCCTCTTCAAGCGTGTCCCTATCCAGCATCCCCGCCCTAGCCATTCGTTCGACCGTTTCTTGAAACCACCTGACCGCCTCACTACATCTTCTTTTGGCGGTCATGTAGTCCTTCGTGGCAAGTGATCTCTTAAAGTCTGTTATTTCAAGGGCTTGAGCGTATTCTGACGGTATCCTGATCCGCACATAATAGACCGCGCCCCGCCGTTCGAGGTGGAGAGGCCGAGTCATAGGGGACCGCCCAGCGTGCACCAAAGGTGTGCACCAGCGGATAAGGGCAAAGCTCCGCCCCACCAGCTAAGCTGATGATATAGAGCCAGATTTTCAGGAAATTGGATGCCCCGCGAGGATTATAACTATCTTCCGCTGTATTCCGTCGATCTCCGATAAACCCCAGCATTTACGGTGTTTATGCAGATTTTCATTCCGCACCCTGCCGTTGACGTTCGCCAAAAACCGCAATAAAGTGTGGGGGCAAATGTGGGGTGATTAGTGTGGGGAAGCTTACCGTTGCCAAGGTCCGTAATGCCAAGCCCGGATTTGGATCGTCCGGGCAGCCTGTGAAGCGCGCCTATCAGGATGGCGATGGCCTGTTCCTGCTAGTTTCCCCCGGCGGCGCGAAGTCATGGATGCTTCGGGTGCAGGTGGACGGCAAGCGTCGAGACATTGGGCTAGGTGCCGCCGACATTGATGGCCTTGGGGCAGATGCCTTCGGGAAGCACGATGACCGACACTCCGAAATTCCTCTGATGCTATGCAAGAGCCTTACGCTGGCCAAGGCGCGGGAAAAGGCTGCAGCGCTGCGCAAGCTTGCCAAGGCAGGAAGCGATCCGAAGGTTGAGCGGGACAGGCAGCGGGTGAAGGTGCCCACCTTTGCCGAAGCGGTGACAGAAGCACACAGGGCGCTCAAGTCCGGCTGGAGCGACCGCACAGCTCAGGCCTTCAAAGCCTCGCTGGAGGAACATGCCAATCCCAAGCTCGGGGCTTTGAAGGTCAACGCGATTGGCAGCGCCGAAGTCATCACCGCGCTTGCCCCGATCTGGACCGACAAGCCCGTCATGGCCCGCAAAGTGCGCAGCCGCATCGGGCAAGTACTTGCCTTCGCCAAGGCACGCGGCTGGCGCGCCGATGCACTGCCCGATGCCCGCGAACTGCGCACGGGCCTTTCTAAACAGGCGCGCGGAGGCAACTTCGCGGCGATGCCTTTTGCCGAGGTGCCAGCATTCGTCGCAGGCGAACTTGGCAAGAGCGCGAGCGCCAGCCGCATTGCCGTACTCTTCGCTATCCTCACAGCAGCACGCTCAGGTGAGGTCCGGCAGGCAACATGGGAGCAGATCGACCTTGAAGCTCGCACTTGGGCGCGACCCGCGTCAGTGATGAAGATGAATGAGGCACACGTGGTCACGCTGTCTGATGCCGCCATTGTACTGCTTGAAACCTACGCGCCGAAGGACATGCGCGAAGGGCCGATCTTTGCTGGCGCACGCGGTGGGCCGCTGTCCGACATGTCGCTGACCAAGGCCATGCGAACGGCTGGCCGGTCTGAAACCGTGCATGGATTCCGATCCGCATTCCGCGATTGGGCCGCGGAAAAGATGCCAACCATACCCGCAATGGTGGCCGAAATGGCGCTGGCGCATCGCGTTGGCACGGCAACGGAACAAGCCTATCTGCGCAGCGATCTGCGCGACATGCGCCGCACACTCATGGAAGCATGGGGCCGCTTTGCCGCGCCTTCGCTGTCCGGCGTCTCAGACAACGTCACTGCAATTCAGAAGACCACGGCCTGATAGACTTTAAAGAAGGCCCCTACTATGAGGGGGGCACTGCTCGGGTCTCGTAAGCCTTGGCGGTGCACAATGTGTGCTGAGCACGGGTCCGCCTTTGTCGGGCGGCTCCCGGAATACAAGACCTCTCGTAGGAAATACGGGAGGCGTGCTGCCCCGTGCTCGCACGTTACGAACCACCCGGCGCCAGCCGGGAAGGACGGGGAAATGCGTGATGGCAACGCTTGGTGGACCGAACCAGACATTTGCGGTGGCAAGCGATGAATGCCTTATCGAACTCATCAGATCTGCTCGCAATCAGCTTGTGGTCGTTGCACCTGCGCTGACGACCCACGTTGCAACAGCCTTGGCAGACCGCTGCGGCGACGAGACTGTTAGTCTCAACGTGGTCTTGGACGCAGACCCGGAAGTCTATCGCTTGGGTTACGGTGACCAAGCTGCACTGGAGACTCTCCGCGTCGCAATGACAGCGAATGGCCTCGCCTTGGCACGTCAGGCAGGTATCAGAATAGGGCTGATTGTCGCGGACGAGCGGATGCTGGTTTACTCACCGGTACCGCGCCTGATTGAGGCTGGTTCTGAGAATCAAGACAAGCCGAATGCGGTGGTCATCTCCGGCAATGCCGCAAGACAGGTCGCCACGGCAGCAGCAGGAGGGGGTAAAAGCCCCAGCGAGATCGGGCTTGAAGGCTTGGGACCAGACGACATCCGCAAGATCGAGACAGAGCTGAGCAACGCCCCACCACAACAGTTCGATATTGCTCGCGCTATCCGCGTTTTCAGCTCGCAAGCAGAGTTTGTTGAGCTTGAGATCGAGAACCTCCGTGTCACCGTTCGACGGGTTCCGCTGCCATCTGATCTAATGGGAATCCGAAGCGAAGGTCTTATCTCGCGCATCAACAGCACTCTCAGCGCTCCGCCAGAGGTCAATGGCCCGTTCGACATAGAAGTTGAGCAAGCCGACGGTACAACCAAAGCCGCCAAAGTCGACTCGCGCTGGGTTAACGAGCAACGCGCCAGCTTGGAGCGCGAGTTCACGTTCCTCGTGCCAAGGCATGGCAGGGTCATTCTCATCAGAGACAAGGAACGCTTCCAAGCCGAGCTCGGCCGATTTGAACGGAACATCGACAGATACAAGGCGGCCGCGAGCGCTGCATTCGGCAAGAGCCGTCAGGACTTCAGGAAGGCCCTGATAGAAGAGTTCCTACCAGCGTGGGAAGCCAGCCCCCCGGATTATGTGACACGATATTACCCGCATCCCTCGAAAGAACAGGTCAGGGACCGCTTGGGCGAACGCCTTGATGGCCTGCTCGAAGAGGCGTCATCGTTCCAGCCGATCCGTTGCCGAGTGCTCTACAAGGGAATCACTTGGGCATCGGCGAATGACCCCGAGTTTACGAACAGCCTGACAGAAACAATGCGCAAGCGCGGCGTGCCGAGAGCTGAATTGGCGAAGCTGTTCAGCGAATTCGATGCGGCAAAGGGTCAAACTGGCCAGTAGCACCAAATCGCAATGCTGTTTGGCACCGGAGGGTTCAACTTGTATCATCCTTGATCTCATCAATCGCAATCTTGCCGATCAACACCGCAAGGCAGATAGCGTCGGCTGGGCGCTTCTCTCCGCGTCAGCCTTTAGGCATTCGGGTGCCTCAAGTAGAGTGCGCCAGAGGGCAGTGACGAGATTTCACTAACAGGGGAGATATCGATGTTGGCATAATCCGCATATGAGCTTCCAAGTGCCCACACTGCTATGTGAGCTGCATCCTCCTGTGTGGGGGCAGTTATGACGCCAGATTGCACTGCGACATTATCGCCGTGTCGAAACAGATCAATTTTCCAAAGCTTCATATTACCTCCATGCTTTTCGCAAAGCATAAGACATAGGTGCGGCTGGCTGTAGTCCTTTCATGCAATCAAAATTCAATTGGAGACACTACCGCCATTCAGGACGCGATATAATCAGGTTACGGCACTCGCAAATCTTCTCAGGTGCTTCATCGTCGCAAGCAAATGAGCCTTATCGTTGCAACTCAGCTTTTCGAGCTAATTATAGTGGGACGTATATTCGGCAAGTTAGCGAGGCAGCTGACCGCAGCAGCATTAGGCCTCCCCAGAATCGATAGCAATCTGTGAGTGGAAAAGCAGCTCAACCCCCGGTCATCTCCTTTGCAATTAGCTTTGCCTGTTCAAGAACGGTCTCGGTCGCCAGCAATTGCATATCGGGGGGGTAGCCAAAATGACGCAGGGTGCGTTTAATGATGACCTTCAGCTTGGCGCGCACGCTTTCCTTGATGGTCCAGTCGATTGAAGCATTCTCTCGTACCTTCTCGAAAAGAACGATCGCCAGCTCGCGAAGCTTATCCTTCTCCATCAACTCGCGCGCGCTGTCGTTGTTCGCGACAGCGGTGTAAAATGCATACTCTTGCGGGCTCAAGCCGAGTTCCTGCGGCTCCTTGTCAAGGTTCCGCATATGCTTCGCATGGCCAATGAGCTCTTCCATGAACTCGGCGGCAGTAATCACTTTGGCATGGTAGCGCTTGATGGAGTCCTGCAGCATTTCCATTAGCGATCGGCTTTGAACCAGATTAGTCTTTGTGCGCGCCTTGATCTCTCCGTCCAAGAGCCGTTTTAGCAATTCCAAGCCTACGTTCTTGTGCTTGTGGCTCCTGACGTCCGCCAAAAACTCGTCGGACAGTATGGAAATGTCAGGCTTCTTGATGCCGGCGGCGTCGAAGATGTCGATGACCTGTTCACTGACAAGCGCCTGATCGATGGTCTGGCGGATTGCCGTTTCCAGTTCCTCGTCGGTGCGGCCGCCGCCAGTTGCATCGAATTTCGCGAGGCGGGCCTTCACCGCCTGGAAGAATGCCACTTCGTCCTTGGCATCCATTGCCTGCTCATGCGGGATCGCGATCGAGAATGCGCCAGACAAGGCGGCCACTTCATTCACAAAGCGGGTCTTGCCATTCTCCACGCCTAGAATGTGGTCCTCTGCTTCAAGGATCAGGGACAGCTTGCGCCCGGTGTCTGCGGTGAAATACTCCTCATACGCGAAACCGTGAAACATCTGTGAGATGACCTCGAGCTTCTCCAGCATTGCCGCAACCGCCTGCCCCTGCAGAACTGCCGGATCACCTTTGCCTCCGCCCTTGGTGTAAAAGCTCAGAGCCTTTTTCAGGTCCTGCGCGATGCCAAGATAATCGACGACCAGCCCGCCTTGCTTGTCGCCATAGACCCGGTTCACGCGGGCGATGGCTTGCATGAGACTGTGCCCCTTCATCGGCTTGTCGATGTAGAGCGTGTGCATTGAAGGCGCATCGAAGCCGGTCAGCCACATATCGCGTACGATCACCAGTTCGAGGGGATCGTTCGGATTGCGCATCCGGTCGGCCAGATCGCGGCGCTGGCCCTTGGTCGTGTGGTACTTTGCAATCTCCGGCCCGTCCGAAGAAGCAGCTGTCATAACGATCTTGATTTTGCCCTTGGCCAGATCATCATCATGCCAATCCGGGCGCAGAGCGACGATTTCTTCGAACAGATCAACGGCAATACGCCGCGACATGGCGACCACCATACCCTTGCCGCCGTTGTTGGCCTCCTGCCGCAAGGCAAAGTGCGCGACGATGTCGGCAGCCACCCGCTTGACCCGGTCATCTGCCCCAATCAGCGCTTCGAGCTGCGTCCATTTGGCCATCGACTTCTGGTTCTCGGTGAGATCTTCCTCAGCCAGCTCGTCGTCCAGCGCTTTGACCAGTTCCTGGCCTTCTTCGCTCAAGCGAATTTTGGCGAGGCGGCTTTCGTAGTAAATTTTGACGGTCGCCCCATCCTCGACCGCCTGCGCAATGTCGTACACGTCTACATAGTCGCCGAAGACCTGGGCAGTGTTGGCGTCGGTACTTTCGACAGGTGTTCCAGTAAAGCCCAAATAGGTCGCGTGCGGCAATGCGTCGCGCATATATTTGGCGAAGCCATAGACCGTCTTCTTGCCGATGACGTTCCCTGCATCGTCTTTCTCGTCGATGGTCTTGGCGCGGAACCCATATTGTGTCCGGTGCGCTTCGTCCGCCAGCACGATGATGTTTTCACGGGTCGACAGAGTCTCGTAGACGTTGCCGTCTTCCGGGTGGAATTTCTGAATTGTGGTAAAGACGATCCCGCCCGAACTGACTGACAGCAAGTCCTTCAGCTGCGCCTGACTTTCCGCCTGCACGGGATCTTGCCGCAAAAGCTGGCGCGAGCTGGCGAACGTGTCGAACAGCTGATCATCAAGATCGTTGCGGTCGGTAAGGACCACAATCGTGGGATTGTCCATCGCCAGCACGATCTTGCCCGCATAGAACACCATCGACAGCGATTTACCCGATCCCTGAGTGTGCCACACCACACCGCCCTTGCGGTCGCTGGCGGGCTTCCCGCTGGTTGTCGGCAGCCCATACTTCAGGGGGTCTTCAAGAAAACCCCCGGCTTTCGGCTGGCCGTGCGCGTCGAGAAAACCGGCAGCGCGCAAGGTTGATTGCACCGCCTTGTTAACCGCGTAGTACTGGTGGTAGGAAGCCAGCTTCTTGATCGTCTGAACGGTCACCAGCCCGGTCTTGGGGTCTTTCTTTTCCGCGGTTTCGAAGACGTTGAAATGCCGGATCAGGTCAAGGAACGTTGCCTTGTTCAGCATCCCAGCGATCATCGTTTCCATCTGGCCGACCAGCGGGTTAGCTTCGGTCAATCCGTCGGCAGTCTTCCAGCGCATGTAGCGGGAAAATCCGGCCGAGATTGAGCCGACCTTGGCCTCCAGCCCGTCAGAGATCATGCACAGAGCATTATAGGCGAAAAGCGAGGGGATAAGAGCCTTGTAGGTTTCGATCTGTCGATAGGCCGATTTGATGGTTGCCTGCTCGTCCCCCGCATTCTTCAGTTCGATCACGCCAAGCGGCAGGCCGTTGACGAACAGGATGATGTCGGGGCGTTTGTGCGCCCGCTCCTCGATCACGGTAAACTGGTTGGCGGCGAGGAACGAGTTGCTGTCGGGCGTCTCGAAATCGACCAGCCACACCAGATCGCCGCGCTCGTTCCCGTTTTCGCTGTGGGTGACCTTGACCCCTTCGGTCAGGAGGCGGTGGAAGGCCTGATTGTTGGTGATCAGATCGCCTGTCCCGATCACCTGCGCGCAGCGCAGCACTTGCCGGACAGCGTCTTCGCGCTGGTCGAGAGCAATGCCGGGATTGATCCGTGCCACCGCCTCGCGCAGCCGCGCTTCCAGCACCACATCAGCAAAGCTGGCGCGCTCTGGGTGGCCGCCATCCGGCGCAATATCAGGCGCATAGAGGTAGGAATATCCCTGCCGTTGCAGCAACGAGAGCACGAAGGTCTCGATCTCGGATTCGGTGAGCTTATTCATCCTCGCCCTCTAAGAACTTCCGATATTCAGATTCGTAGGAAGTGCGGTCCACGCTGTAGAATGCTTCGCTCGCCGGATAGCTGTTTACGCCAATCTGAAAGGGTGCGTTTGTTTCGTCCAGCAGCTCGTTGAAGTCCTCGCAATCCGTGTAGAGCAAAACGTCCTTGGGCTTCGCTCTGGGGCTGGCGCCCTCAAAGCTGCGGATCATGAGAGACGCCACAGAGACCGTCGTATCGATCAAGAACTCTCGGGTCAGGTCGTCAACTAGATCATTTCTCCTCTTCAAATCGTCCAAGGTCTTACCGTGAGATGTCGGACTTATCTGGTTTCTAAGTTCGCCCATTTTCTGACCAATTGTGGAGAGGGACGTTGAGACTTGCGTGACCAGATCACTTGGCGGATAGCCCATTTCTTTAAATGCACGTTTCATTAATGCTTGGATGGTGGCCGACGACCCCATATCCACGCCCTTTGAGCTGCAAATTTCCTTGCAGATGGTCTCCAGCAGAGCTTTTGCATTTTCCAGTGCATGGCTGAAGTCAGTCTCTGCGTGGGCCGCGATGCGGTCGGTGTAGATGCGCAGATCAGCCCATCGACCATGTTGATTAATCACGGTTTCAAGGCGTTCGATGCTCATACGCTCACGCTAACCCGAACTTGACCCGACATTAGCTTAGGCAACAACGTATCACGCAGTTGCTGGAGTTTTTGGCACTGCAGCGTGCATTCGAGAAGTTTTTGGAACAAGGGCATAACCAACCCTTGGAATTCCTGACGCAGTTGCTCAGGGGGCTTCGTAATCTCCAGTTTTTTGAAAGTTGATTTACTGATTTCTTGGAATGTCGAGCCATTTGCATGACCCTTGACATACTCCATGTTGATCTTGAGCCACAAAAAGATGAACTCTTTCGAAAAGCCCTTGTCGTCCAGGATGCCAATGTAACCCTGATTGATCGCCACTGGGTTGACTGAGAATGCCAGGTATCCGACCGGCGCTCTCGAAGACATCAAGAGTGAACCGGCAGGCAGCAGGCCGGAGCCAATTTGCGCTAGCCCTTCGGACGTGATCTTGCGGGCTGTATCAAGAAGGAAGAGGCCATTATTTGCAGACAGGTCCCTAGGACTTGTCCAGTGAATGTCGCCGTCCCAGAAGGCAGCATTTTTTGTACTTGGGGTGGTGCCACCTTTGACCGTGAGTACGTCGTCAAGGGTCCCCTCCTCCCAATCGTCTTGGGCTCCCTCGATAAAATACTGGCGGAAGAGGGTTTCGGCAAGCGCCTCCAGCGTGGCGTTCTGACGATGGAGCAGATTGATCTTGTCATCCAGCGACGACAGCACCTCGGCAATGGCTTCTTGTTCGCTCTCGTCTTCCGGAAGAAAAATTGGAATATTTAGTAGGCTTGCTTTGCTCAGCTTTGGCTGGACAGCACCGGTAATGTGGGCGCTCAAGTCGATCTGGCTGAAATACTGACAAATGAGATCATTATGAAACGCCTTCCTACCCCTTACAATGTGGGCGTGGTTGTTCACCCAAAATTGCCCTTCAGCCTTGAAGGCAATCGGAGTATTCCTCGACTTCAAGTTCTCGCCATCCTCTGAAATCAGGACATGCGTTCCCTCAAAAAGAAAATCGTCAACATAATCGATGATTCCTGATGCCCCGTAGTAGGGATATGGGCCGATCCGTTGTGATCGTTCGAGTTTGCTCAATGGTACGCGAATTTGGTTCCTAATCTCCGCTAGGTCGTCGATCCTATATTCTCGCCAACCCTCGATCACGGCAATTGCACCTTCGCCAGATTCTCCGCGATCCGCGCATTGAGCATCGCCTCTTCCGCCAGCTGCGCCTCCAGCTCCGCCTTCAAGCTCGCGAAGCGCCCAGCGAAGTCGAAATCATCCTCTTCCTCGGCCAGCCCGACATAGCGCCCCGGCGTCAGCACATGGTCCAGCTCCCGCACCCGCACCAGCGGGGCAGAATTGCAGAAGCCCTTTACGTCCTCATAGCTGCCCGCATGGCCCTTCTGCCACTCGCGGTAGGTGCTAGTGATCTGTTCATTGTCCTCTTCCGAAAACTCCAGCGTGCGGCGGTTGACCAGATGGCCCAAATTGCGCGCATCGATGAACAAGATTTCGCCCTGCCGATAGGTGCGGCCCCGGCTGAGGAACCACAGGCTCGCCGGGATCTGCGTGTTGAGAAACAGCTTGGCCGGCAGGTTGACGATGCAATCGACCAGCCCGGCCTCGATCAAGGCCTTGCGGATTTCGCCTTCGCCCGATGACTTGGTGGTCAGCGCGCCCTTCGACAACACGAAGCCCGCCTTCCCGCCCGGTGCCAGATGATAGAGGAAGTGCTGGATCCAGCCATAGTTGGCATTGCCCGCGGGCGGCGTGCCGAGTTTCCAGCGCGCATCATCCCGCAGCAGCTCGCCACCCCAGTCACTATCGTTGAACGGCGGGTTGGCGATAACGAAATCGGCCTTGAGATCGGGATGGGCGTTGTTGAGGAACGACCCTTCATTATTCCATTTGACCTGGCTGCTATCGATCCCGCGAATGGCAAGGTTCATCTTGGCCAGCCGCCAAGTGGTCTGATTGCTCTCCTGACCATAGATCGAGATGTCGTTGACCTTGCCCTGGTGTGCCTTGACGAACTTTTCCGACTGCACGAACAGCCCGCCCGACCCGCAGCAAGGATCGAACACGCGGCCCTTGTAGGGCTCCAGCATCTCAACCAGCACGCGCACCACGCTCTCGGGCGTGTAGAACTGGCCGCCCTTCTTGCCTTCCGCCAGCGCGAAGTGGCCTAGGAAATACTCGAATGCCTGACCAAGGAAATCGGCGCTGCCTTCCTTGCCGTGCTGGCTTTCGGCATTGCTGATCAGATCAATCAGCCCGCCTAGATTGGTCGGGTCCAGATTGCCGCGCGCATAGACCTTCGGCAGCACCCCGCGCAGGCTGGGGTTCTCGCGCTCGATGGCGTCCATCGCCTCGTCAACGGTCTTGCCGATCGTGGGCTGCTTGGCGTGACTGCGCAGGAACTTCCAGCGCGCGGATGGCGGGACGAAGAAGACGTTCTCCGCCTTGTACTCGTCGACGTCTTCGGGATCAGCACCGGCGTAATCACCTTCTCCCGCAACGAGCTTGGCATAAAGCTCATCGAAGGCGTCGGAGATGTATTTCAGGAAGATCAGGCCGAGGACGACGTGCTTGTATTCTGCGGCATCGATGTTCTTGCGCAGCTTGTCCGCCGCCGCCCACATGGCGGTCTCGATGGACTCCTTGCTCTTCTCGGTCTTGGCCATGATTTCCCCTTAGTATCAGGCGATCTCATCGGACAAATGACGGTTCCGGTCAATCACACTGGCAGGGTTTCCAGTGCTTTGGGTGGCAGGGGCTAATTGCTGACGAGATGATCAAGGCCCATTTGCATGCCCTGCTCAACCCCCCGGATGGTCCGGTAAATGGCTGTGGTTGAGAGCAAAGCGTCGCAGGGCCACTGCTGTTGATTGATTCCGGTTCGCTGGACCAGTCAGTAGCCACCTAACATGACCAGTAGCATAGCGGCTGTGGCCGTAGTAAATGCAATCACTGGGGATAGGCTGGCCAGCCGACAAACACGTCTCTCCGAAGTGCTTCCCCGCTTAACATCGGAGCCGCTGCGGAGGGCGGAATGGATGAGCCCGAGACAGATGCCGTACTTGACCTGAGTGCGGGTTATGCCGCCACCGAGATGCATTATGGGCGTCTAGAGTGGCTTGCAGAGCACATTCGCCGAAGCAATTTCCATATTTCCCCTATGGTGGCCAAGAAAATCCTCGAGATGCTGGAAAACGAGGGTGATTACTGCCGCTTCGAAATCAAGGCTGTTAGGCGCAGCGATCTTTCACCGAGATCACAAGATCCCCAGATGAGAGACTTCAGAGCCGCCGACATGGCCCTTGAAGTCGCAAGGGCGTGTAAGTTCAAGAGAGGTGAACTTAAGCAAGCATATCACGACGTCGGCGTAAGGTTTGGCCTTGAGGCCGCCGTCGTAGCCAGACAGGTCCGTCCCTTCAAACAGATGGCATTGAACGTGTTGGCAGAAGAGGAAGCTCAAGCCGCCTACGAGCGTGGTGAAATTGACTTTTTGGGACGTCCAAAAAGTCCATGAACACTCTTTGAGGAATGGTCCGTGTCTCTCTAACTGCTGTTGCCGCTCTCTAACGAACGAGGACGGCGTATATGACGTACAAAGGCCCTGACAAAATCGAACCTGCTTACGGTGATGTTCGCACGACCTGCGCACGCTATGGCTGGGGCAAAACGCTCACTTATGAACTGCTGCGCGATCAAAAGATCCGCGCAGTGAAGTGCGGCCGCAAGACACTGATCGAGTTCGCGAGCGTAGAAGAATACCTAACAACGCTCCCGACGTTCGGGCGGGGGCAAGCTGGGTCATGAAACGCAAAACCCCCACCGCCATTGGCGGCAGGGGCTGTGAAACGCTGGCTGGCGGTTTCTGCAGTTCCCTTACTCTCACTTCATACCGCGTGCAACTAATAGCGGCGCGTTATGCTCCTTCGATCGAACAGCTTACGCTCATTCTTCTTTGCCTGACCGAAAATGGGAGGGCCGCGCCGTGACCGATCCCGTCTTGGAATTTCTCCATGCCATGCGAGCTGCTGGCATCTGCCCTGTGGGAGCCGATTGCCGACAAGCTTGCTTCCGGTGATCCTGTCCGCTTCCGCGCCGATGGCGACAAGCCCGGGCGGCGCAACGGCTGGGCATGGCTTCACCTCGATGGCGTGCCCGCTGGCGTGTTCCGGCATTATCGGTTGGGCTTGCGGAAGGTCTGGCGAGCGGGGAGCGATCCCCGTTCGCTGTCACCAGCCGAACGGCGCGCGATCATGGCTCAGGCCCGTGAAAGCGAAGCCCGGCGCAAGGCGGAAACCGAGGCCAAGCAGGAAGCGACGGCTGACGTTGCCCGCGATTTGTGGCGCGGTGCAGGCAGGGCCGATCCGATGCATGGCTATCTTGCACGCAAGGGCCTGCCCCCATTCGGTATCCGGCAGCGAGGCTATGCGCTGTTTGTCCCGATGGTTGATTCCGGGTGGCACCTCTGGAACGTCCAGCGCATCTATCCAAATGGCCGCAAGCTGTTCCTGTCCGGCGGGCGCACCGATGGCGTGTTCTGGCCGCACGGCGCGTTCATGCAGGACGGCAGGCCATCGGCTGGGCCGCTGGTGATCGGTGAAGGCTTCGCCACCATGGCAGCGATCCACCGCGCGACCGGTCACGGCGTTGTTGCTGCGATGTCGGCGCGCAACCTTGAGACCGTCGCCCGTGCCATGCGCAAGCTGTTCCCCTGCCGGACGTTGATCGTCGCGGCGGACGATGACCGGCACCTGGCGCAGAATATCGGGCTGGAAGCAGCGCGGCAGGCCGCCGCGTCTATTGGTGCCCTGTTGGCCACCCCGTTGCCGCTAGGGCCGGTTACGGGGTCGGCGGACTCAGGAACCGACTTTGCGGACATTGCGCCTGCCGACGTCACGGCGCGGATCGCTCAAGCAAGCAGTGCTGACCATGAGTAACCCGGCCGCTTCCATGGACTTTGCCGACATGGAACCTGACGACGCGAGAAATCTGATTGCGGCGGCAGCAATTCCAACGTTGGATTTGGTGAAGCTCGCCAAAATTGAGCCGACGCCCAAGCGGTTCGTCATTCCCAAGCTTGCGCCTGCTGGTGAGGTCACGCTGTTCACTGGGCCGGGCGGCGCGGGCAAGTCTCTGCTGGCGCAGCAACTCGCGACGGCACTGGCGGCAGGAACGCCCACGCTTGGGTTTGACATAGCGCAGTCCACGGCGATCTACATCACTTGCGAGGACGATGCGGAGCAATTGCACTGGCGGCAGGCGCACATTTGCAAATCGCTGGCTGTCAAAATGGACTCGCTGGCCGGGTCGCTGCATCTGGCAAGTCTGCGTGGCGGTCTCGACAATGCCTTGGCGTTGCAACCTTCCCATGGCGAGTTTCAGTTAACCCCGGTGTATAAGGGGCTGGAGGCGCAGATCCACCGAACTGGGGCAATGTTCGTGGCGCTCGACAACGTGGCGCACCTGTTTGCCGGCAACGAGAACGACCGCGGTGATGTCAC
Source organism: Novosphingobium sp. SL115 (assembly GCF_026672515.1). Classification (GTDB taxonomy): domain Bacteria; phylum Pseudomonadota; class Alphaproteobacteria; order Sphingomonadales; family Sphingomonadaceae; genus Novosphingobium. Next base: position 532,055 of record NZ_JAPPRG010000002.1, read on the forward strand.
CCGTTTCGTGAACGCCTTGAACCGCATGGCCGGGGAGACGGGAGCGGCGATTCTCCTCCTCGGGCACCCGAACAAGAGCGGTGATAGCTATTCCGGCTCCACCGCTTGGCTGAACGCCGTGCGGTCCCAGATCACAATCGATCATAATCCCGAAACCGACGTGCGCTTGCTTAACCTCAACAAGGCCAATTACGGCCGCAAGGGAGAGACTCTGCGATTCATCTGGCATGATTGGGCATTCGTGTTGGAAAGCGATCTGCCTGCGAACAACGCTCAGGCACTGCGGGAGACCGTGCAGGCGTCTGCGGATAACGCCTTGTTTCTGGCCTGTCTGCGCGAGCGCGTCCGTCAGAAGCGGGCGGTGTCCGAAAAGCAGTCTTCCTCATACGCCCCCAAAGTGTTTGCGAGCATGGCGGAGAGCAAAAGAATTGGGACTACGCGCCTCGAAGCGGCAATGGAACGCCTGTTCCGGATCAATGCCATCGAGCGGGGGGAGATGGGCTGGGACGACGGCCACAGGCACCCTGTTATTGGGCTCCGCGAAACTGCGGGAGTCCGCGCGGGAAACACATCTGCGGCCAACGCGGGAGACTACCCATGAAACCCGCAGAAGACCTGCGGGAGACTGCGGGCTACACACACACCTATACTACGTATAGGCGAGTGCGGCCCTTAGCGGCCGCCCCGCTCGCCATCTTCAATACAGGTACGCCATGGGATCTGGAGATAGGTCACAGTTCGCAGTGCAGGGACGGGTTGCATAAACGGGGTGGAAGGGGTTCTGCCACACGTGCCACTCGCGAAAATGGTTGCCGCAGTGAGGACAACTCTACCGGGCACCAGGTTATGAATTATGCGAAGGTAGGGGTACGTCCCGTACGGGGGGTCTCTTACCCTGGACTTACCCGGTGAGACGCCTCCCTGTTGCCATCAAGCGTCGGATAGTAGAGCACCTCGCCTGCTATCAGACTCATGCTGAGGTGGTCGAACTGGTTGCTGGTGAGTTCAACGTCACCCTAACCCCGCGACACGTCCGAGCGTATGACCCCACGTCCTTCCAGTTTGCCGGGTCGCACCGTTGGCTGGACTATCACCGGATCGTGCGCGAACGCTGCAAGAAGGAGTTGGGCGAGGTCGCCATTGCCCATCGCGCGTACCGGATGCGGCAGCTTCAACGAATACTCAATTTGGCGATGGAGCGTGGCAATCATCGGCTTGCCCTCAAAACCCTCGAACAGGCCGCGAAGGAAATGGGGAACTGGTATGTCAAACGTTGAGGCGTTGGCTCGAAGTCACGGCGCGCTGATCTCAGGGCAGGTGCGCCGAATTGCCGTCGTTCGCCAATCGCCCTGCGCAAACGCTGCGCGATGTGGGGCAAAATGTGGGGGCAATCTTAGTCATATTCCGCGAAAGTTCTGATAATTTTAGTTTTTTTAGCGGAAAATGGATGCCCCGCGAGGATTCGAACCTCGATAGACGGAATCAGAATCCGTAGTCTTACCATTAGACGACGGGGCATCGGGAGCCGCGCCTCTAGGGCGGGGCAAATGATGAGTCAAGCGGGGGAATTGGCATTTTTAGGGGCTGGCCTTGCGAGCGGGGCAAGGCATCGCTAGCATTGGCCCCAAGTACCCGGCAGGCATCATGCGGCGCGGGAAAACATAAGCGAATTCAAGTTATGGCGGAATCCATTCCGCCGGCCAGTGGGCAAGGCGTGCGATCCGGCAGGAAAAAGGCCGGCAGGAAAAAGGGGCAACGCAAGTCCCGAGCGCCACGCAGCAATGCCGGGAGCAGTCTCCCGCCCCGATCCGCCGGCAAGAACCGGCCGCCCGTCAATGCGGGTGGCGGCACTGTTGAACAACCCGGCACCCCTGCGCGTGTTGCCGAGATACCGGCACAAGTGCAGGCCGCGCAGACATCAGACCACCAGACGCCCGTTCCGCCCATCAATGCCCCTTTTCGCGCCGCTCCGTTCTATCGGCAGGCCTATGCCGCGATCGATCTTGGCACCAACAACTGCCGCCTGCTGATCGCGCGGCCATCGGGCGAACATTTTGTGGTAATCGATGCGTTCAGCCGCGTGGTGCGGCTGGGCGAAGGGCTGGCGCAGACCGGGCGACTGTCCGATGCGGCGATGGACCGCGCGCTGGCCGCGCTGCACGTCTGCGCCGACAAGCTGCGCAAGCGCAACGTGCATCTGGCCCGTTCCGTGGCAACAGAGGCCTGCCGTCGCGCCACCAACGGGGCCGATTTCATTCAGCGGGTGCGCGATGAAACTGGCATCCGGCTGAACATCATCACCGCGCAGGAAGAAGCGCGGCTGGCCGTGCTGGGCTGCCACATTCTGCTGGAACAGGGCAGTGGCCCGGCGATGATCTTTGATATCGGCGGCGGGTCGACCGAAATGGTGCTGGTGGAAACCGGCGATACGGTGCCGCGCATTCTGGACTGGCAATCGGTGCCGTGGGGCGTGGTGTCGCTGACCGAAAGCATTGGCGCAATTGCCGACCGGGACGATGCCCGCGCCGCTGCCTATGCCGAAATGCGCCGCCGGGTGGATGAAGGTTTTGCCGACTTTGCCGTGCGCGTATCGCCCATGCGCAATGCGGCGCAAGGTGAAGGCCGCATTCGCCTGCTGGGCACCAGCGGCACGGTGACCACGCTGGCCAGCCTGCATCTGGAACTGCCGCAGTATGACCGTCGCGCGGTTGACGGACTGGTGGTGCCTGCCGAATCGATGCGCGATATCAGCCAGCGGCTGTCGTCGATGTCTCCAGCGCAGCGCATTGCCCTGCCCTGCATCGGGCGCGAGCGGGCCGACCTTGTGGTGGCGGGCTGCGCCATCCTTGAATCCATTCTCGATATCTGGCCCGCCGACAGGCTGGGCATTGCCGACAGGGGCATTCGTGAAGGCATCCTGCGCAGCCTGATGGCAGCAGGAACCGAACCTTCGCGCGGCCCCAAGCGGCGGACGGAGGCGGCATGAGCCGGTCTGACAAGAATCCCAAAGAACGCCTGAAAACCGCAAAGAAGCGCACCGCATCATCGGCGCGCTGGCTTTCGCGGCAGTTGAACGACCCTTACGTGAAGCAGGCCAGAGCCGAAGGCTGGCGCAGCCGCGCCGCATTCAAGCTGATCGAACTGGACGAAAAGTTCACCCTGCTGCGCGGGGCAAAGCGCGTGGTCGATCTGGGCATCGCGCCAGGCGGGTGGAGCCAGGTGGTGCGCAAGAAAGCGCCCGCTGCCAAGATTGTCGGCATCGACCTGTTGCCGACCGAACCGATTGAAGGCGTGACCATCTTCGAAATGGACTTCATGGCGGACGAAGCCCCCGACGCGCTGCAGGGCGCGCTGGACGGCCCGCCCGATCTGGTGATTTCCGACATGGCGGCCAACACCGTGGGCCACAAGCAAACCGACCATTTGCGCACGATGGGCCTTGTCGAAACGGCGGTGGACTTTGCCGTGCAGTCGCTGGCCCCCGGTGGTGCCTTCGTGGCCAAAGTCTTTGCCGGTGGCACCGATACCGAACTGCTGGCGATCCTGAAAAAGAACTTCACCACGGTAAAACACGCCAAACCACCTGCCAGCCGCAAGGATTCATCCGAATGGTATGTGATTGCGCAAGGCTTCAAAGGTCGCGCGGAATAGGCTGTTAAGGTTCACCGCATCCGCTGTCGCAAGGCGGGACTTACGGCGAAACCCCTAGTCGCGCAGCGCGGCGGTTTGGGTATCGGAACATTACCCGAATGTTCTGGAGCCACCCGATGATCGCCTTTCGCACCGCGCTGCTTCCTCTTGCCCTCCTCGGCCTCTCCGGCGAGGCGCTGGCAAAGGACTGGAGCGCGGACTGGCAGATCATCGGCGTGGCCCCGGATCGTACCAAGGTTCTGGTGCGCCCATCGTCCGTGCAGGAACTGCCGCCCAGGCATGACCGCGCCTTTGCCGTGCGACAGGTGTGGGCCGGGTTTGATTTCACAGCCGCAGCAGCGCCAGAACAGGGCCGCAAGATCATCCTGTTCCGCTATGATTGCTCTGCCCAGCGCGTGTTGATTGCGGCAGCGACTGACTATGCCGCCAATGGCACGCTACTGGCCCGCAATGCCGTGGATGCGGACCGGGCCGACCAGTATGAACCGGTCGAACCCGATACGCTGAACGCGGCTATTATGGCCGAAGCCTGCCCGGCCTGACCCCTATCAATAGGCGGCGGTAAAGCGTGCGCGCGGATGCCGGTGCTGTTCCAGTTCGTCGACCATGGCGATGGCATAGTCGGCAAAGCTGATGCGGCTTTCGCCTTTGTCGTCCACCACAAGCTGGTCGGTGCCCAGTCGGAACGTGCCGGTGCGCGGGCCGGGTTCGATGAAGGCGGCGGGCGAAAAGAACGTCCAGTCGATCTCCGATTCGGCGCGTAGATCTTTCAGGAAGGCGATGCCGCCAAGAATGGCAGGCTTCCACTCTTCGGGCAAATCCATCGCATCGAACAGGATCTTGCCCGGCGCCACTTCAAGGCTGGCGGCACCGCCGGTCACCAGCAGGCGCGGAACGCCAGCCTGTTTCAGCGCTGACAATAGCGTGTGGGCAGGCACATCAAAATGCAATGCGCTGATGACGGCATCGACACCACCGATCAGCCCGGCCAGAGCCTGCGAATCGTTGGCATCGCCTTCAACCGCAGTCACGCCCTGGGTGGCGACAATCGCCTCAGGCTTGCGCGCAATGGCGATGACGTGGTGCCCGCGCCGCGCCAGTTCGGCAGTGATTTCAGAACCGGCGCGCCCACTTGCACCCAATACGGCAACTTTCATGGCATGTCCTTCTATTGATGGTTTCTAATGGATACCAAGTGCGTTATCCATCCTAACCATGCAAGACGGCACAATTTCCATACCTGGTCACCGCGAAGTGACCGTCGAACGCGCAAAACGCGGTGACGTTTACGCCGCCAATTGCCCAACCCGACAATTGCTGGATCGAATTGCGGACAAATGGAGCACGCTGATTCTGCTGCTTCTGGCGGATGAAGACATGCGCTTCAGCGCCCTCAAACGCCGCATTCAGGGGGTCAGCCAGAAGATGCTGACGCAGACCCTGCGGTCGCTTGAACGCGACGGGCTGGTCAGCCGCAGTGTTGAGCCGACCGTCCCGGTGACTGTGACATATGCCATCACCCCGCTGGGACGCGGGCTGATAACGGCGCTGGGTGGGATGATCGAATGGGCCGAAACCTGCATGATTGAGGTTTCGGCGGCCCAACGCGCCTACGATCTGCGACAGGAGCAGTCGATCAAAGCCTGAGTTCAGAGGCTGAATTTAGTGATTGGCGGGCCGAGTTGCGTTCCAGTTGAACAGGAAACTTCTGTGTTCGGCCCAGGTCTGGCCTTCGACATGGTCGCCGGCAAGGCAGGCTGCAGTGTGATAAGGGCCAGTCCCATCGGTCGTGCGAAAGCTGAAGCAGGTGCGCCCGCGATCGGTCTTCCACCGCCCCGCCTGAATCTCGCTTTCATAAAACGAGCCTGTCACCGTGCCGTCAGAGTGCAGGTGCAGCATCATCGGCTTGGTATAGGGCGTCCCCGGTTCCGCCGATAGATCGACAACCCAAGCACCCTGCACTGCGCTCGGCGCGTCGGCGGCGATGGCCCAAGTGCAGGACACCGCCATCATCACAAGCCCGGAAAATATGCGCAGCATTGCAGCCCTCTGTCAGGAATAGCAGCCTGAACGACGGGCGCTTGTGCCGCAATTGCCTTTAAGGGCACGCGAAAAGGGCGCCCGGATCGCTCCGGACGCCCTTTTGAACTTTGCAGACCTGATCCGATCACGCAGCCGGTGCTGCTGCGCCTTCAGCAGGAGCCGCTTCGCTGGCAGCAGCATCGGCGGCAGGGGCCGATGCATCACCTGCAGGTGCTTCTGCGGCCACGGCTTCTGCTGCGGGCAGCGGCAGGTTGGAGCCGAGCGAATTGAGATAGAGAATCACGTTCGCGCGATCTTCACCCTTGGGCAGACCTGCAAACGACATCTTCGTGCCCGCCGCAAACGCCTTGGGGTTCTTCAGCCATGCATCAAGCGTGGCGAAATCCCAAGTGCCGCCGTGGCCCGAAAGATCTGCCGAATAGGCAAATCCGGCTGCGTGCTTGCCGACAGGCTTGCCCACGATGCCAAACAGATTCGGACCGATGCCGCTAGCACCGCCCTGATCGGCAGTGTGGCAGGCCTTGCACTTGGCAAACACGGCTTCACCCTTGGCGGCATCGCCGGCAGCCAGCAGATTCGGCAAAGGCAGTTCAGCAGCGCCACCGCCTGCGCTTTCTTCCTCAACGCCTTCGATCGCATAGCCCATCTTTTCCGGGCGATGCTCCTTGTCGGCCAAGAAATAGTGCGCCGAAAGGCTTGAAAGCCCAAGAGCCACAATCCCGCCGAACAAGGTCCACCCGGCGATGGTGTTGAAACGGTCGTCCATTTACAGCCCCATTAACGCACGCCAGCACCCTGCCGACACCTGCGCGATTTGCGCCACGCTCTAGTCAGCCCCCCGCTTTAGCGCAAGATGGTTTGCAACAAGACGGGCAATCTCACTTGCCGCCACCCAGCTTCAGCCTTAACGCGCGCGAACTATGTCAAGCTATCCCGCCCCCGCGCTCGCCCTTGTCGAACAGATGACTGCCGCCGCAGCCGCCGCACCCGAACGCGCGGTGTCGTTTCAGGGCGCGCCGGGGGCCAATTCGCACCGTGCGGCCATGGAAGCCCTGCCCGACTGCCTGCCGCTGCCATGCTTTTCTTTTGAAGATGCGCTGGACGCGGTGAAGGACGGGCGTGCTGGACAGGCGATCATTCCAATCGAAAATTCCCAGCATGGCCGCGTGGCCGACATTCACTTTCTGCTGCCGGAAAGCGGATTGTCGATCATCGGCGAACACTTCATGGAAATTCACCATTGCCTGATGGCAACATCGGAAGGGCCGTTTTCCGGCGCGTTTTCACATCCGCAGGCGCTGGGCCAATCGCGATTCTATCTGCGGGACCGGGGTATCGTGCCGCTGAGTCATGCCGATACGGCAGGCGCCGCAGCCCATGTAGCCGAACTGGGCGATCCGGCGATGGCCGCCATCGCGCCGCGAATCGCCGCTGAACTTTATGGCCTGAAACTGATCGAGGAAAATATCGAGGACGCGCATGACAACACCACGCGATTCGTGGTGCTCTCGAAAACCCCGCGCGATCCGGCCACCATCACGGTTCCGGCGATGACCACCTTCGTCTTCGAGGTGCGCAATATCCCCGCCGCGCTGTATAAAGCGCTGGGCGGCTTTGCCACCAATGGCGTGAACATGACCAAACTGGAAAGCTATCAGCGTGGCGCCAGCTTTGCCGCCACGGCGTTCTATGCCGATATCGTGGGTGGTCCCGGTGACCGCGCGGTGGATCTGGCATTTGAAGAACTCAGCTTCTTTGCCAAGGATCTGCGCATGTTGGGCACATACCCGATGGAACGGATTCGCGGGTAACTCTGCTTGCAGGCCCGCCCGCCCCGTGCAACCAAGGGCGGGTGAGCGCACCTTCTGGGGCAGATACCGCCGGAGCAAATCAGGCAGCAGATAACGCCAGCGCGGCTGAGGCCGCGTGGCGGGCCTTGCGCGATTCCGCCGATATCCAGTTTGCCCCCGTCCCACCCGATCCGCCGCAGGTTTCGCCCGAGTGGCTGAAAGCCATCGGCCGCTTCCTTGAATGGCTGCTGTCGCCGCTGGGTCGGCTGCTGGGATCAAGATGGGGTGTGGTCGAAATGGTGCTGCTGGTCGGGGCCTGCATCGGTGCCTTGTGGATCACATGGGTTCTGCTGTGGCCGCTGTGGCAGCAACGGCGCAACCGTCCGACCGTGGCCGCCCCCGAATGGCAACCACAGCGCGAAGAAGCGCTGGCCTTGCTGGAAGATGCCGACAGGCTGGCCGCTGAAGGCCGCTTTGACGATGCCGCCCACCTGTTGCTTCAGCGCAGCGTCGGCCAGATCGCCCGCGCCCGGCCAGACTGGCTTTCCCCGTCCAGCACCGCCCGTGAAATCGGTTTGATTGGCGGCCTTCCGGCTGAGGCGCGCGGTGCCTTTGGGGTAATTGCCACGCTGGTTGAACGCGCCCGGTATGCCTTGCACGGGCTTGATGCCGCCGATTGGGCCACCACGCGCGAAGCCTATGCCCGATTTGCGCTGCAACGACTTGAAAACGCAGGATGAGTGTGGACAGATCCCCATTCTCACGCGGGACCGTGGTGGGCATGTTGCTGGTTGGCGTGCTGGCCTTCGTGGCGCTGCTGTGGTTCCTTGGCAACAACACTGGCGGCAGCGGCAACAACGGGCAGGCCCATGTCGGCGGACAGGGGCTGAACGGTTACGCAGGGTTGGCCCGCATGTTGGAGGGCGAAGGGGTGAACGTGGCCCGGCTGCGCAACCGGCAGGCGCTGGAATCGCAGGCCGGCCTGCTGATTCTAACACCGCCTGCCGAGGCGGATGGCAAGGAAATCGCCAAGATCGTCGATGCCCGGCGCTATATCGGACCGACGCTGGTGATCGCGCCCAAGTGGTTCGCCTTTGGCGCGAACAGCAAGAAGGCGAAGCGGGGCTGGGTGCAACTGGCAGGCACCGCAGCGCCGCAGTGGGAAGGCTTTGCCGACAATGTAACTGTCGATATCGGCAAGGAAAAATCCGCCCCGGCAGGGGGCTGGAAAATCGGCACGCGGCATGGCCCGCTGCCTGATGACCGGCAGGTGGAAAGCGGATCGGGCAAAGGGCTGGTGCCCATCGTAAACGCCGGAAATGGCAAGATTCTGGCCGCCTGGCTGGACGATGACGGATATTACCCTGCGCTCAACGATCTGGCAGGAATCGATCCCGATTACGGCGGCGATGACGAAGACCTTTACCCCGTCGTGCTGGTGTTCGAACCGGACCTGATGGACAACTGGGGCATGGCCGACAAAGCCACCGCCATGCTGGCGCGCGATCTGGTGCTGGCCAGCGTGGACGACCGTGAAAGCCCCATCGCTTTTGATATGACTTTCAATGGCTTCGGCGCGAACCGCAACCTGCTGACGCTGGCATTTGAACCGCCGTTTCTGGCCGCCACGATTTGCCTACTGCTGGCCGCGCTCGCCGTGGCATGGCGTGCGTTTCACCGCTTTGGTCCGGCCTTGCAGGGCGGGCCTGACATTGCCCATGGCAAGGCTGCGCTGGTTGCCAATGCAGCGGGGCTGATCCGCCGGGCGGGCCGCGTCCACCTTGTCGCCGGGCCTTATGCCGATACGGTACGTGACAGGATTGCACTGACGCTGGGCCTGCCGCGCGGGAAAACTGCCGAAGAAATCGAACATCTGATTGATACGGCGCAGGAAAAACGTGGCCTGACTGGTCCACGCTTCAGCGCTGCGGCTGCCCACCTGCGCGCCGCGCATAAACCCCATGACCTGACCCGGCGCGCCGGGGTGATCCATAAAATCGAGAAGGATCTGACGTGACCCGAACGGCACCTAACATGACATTGGAAGCCTTGGGCGACCTCTCACAGCGCATACGCGGCGAAGTAGGCAAGGCTGTGGTGGGTCAGGAACAGGTGTTGGACCATCTGCTGATCGCGCTGTTCGCCGGTGGCCATGTCCTGCTGGAAGGACCGCCCGGAACCGCCAAGACATTCCTTGCCCAATGCTTTGCCACTGCCCTTGGGCTGGACTTCGGACGCATTCAGTTCACCCCCGATCTGATGCCGGGGGACATTCTTGGCTCCAACCTTTTCAACTTCCAGACCAGCCAGTTCACCCTGACCCGTGGCCCGATTTTTCACGAACTGGTGCTGGCCGACGAAATCAACCGCACCCCGCCCAAGACGCAAGCTGCGCTGCTGGAAGCGATGCAGGAACGGCGGGTAACGCTGGATGGCGAAGCCCACGCCCTGTCCGACCGGTTCATGGTGGTGGCGACGCAGAATCCCATTGAAAGCCAAGGAGTTTACCCCCTTCCCGAAGCGCAGCTTGATCGTTTCCTGTTCAAGCTGCTGGTGCCCTACCCTTCGGCTGAAGAAGAGGCGCGGATTGTAACCCGCTATGGCGAAGGGCGCGGGCCAGCACGGCCTGCCGAACTGGGCCTTGCAGCGGTGACCGATGCCGCCGAACTGGCCGAGGCACAGGCTGCCATCGGCGCAGTGACTCTGGCCGAATCAGTGGTGGATTACATCGTCCGGCTGATCCGCGCCACGCGCGAAACCGGGGATCTGGTAGCAGGTGCAAGCCCGCGCGCTGCCGTGCTGCTGGCAGGCGCTGCGCGCGCAAGGGCGGCGCTGGACGGACGCGGTTATGTGATTCCCGATGACGTAAAGGCGCTGGCCACCGCCGTCTTGCGCCACCGCCTGCTACTGTCGCCCGCCGCCGAAATCGAAGGCAAGCAGGTGGAAGCCATTGTCGCCGCACTGGTCGAAGGCACGGAAGCCCCGCGTTGAGCCGACCGGCTGCCCTTCTGCCCACCCGGCGCACCGGGTTGATCGTGGCGGCCTTGGCGCCGCTGGCGCTGCTGCTGGCCGCCGTGGTGCCGCAGGCGTGGATCGTTGCGCCCGCGCTGGGCGGCGCGCTGCTGGCCATGGTGGTGCTGGATGGTCTGTTTGCAGGATCGCTGACTGATCTGCGCGCCATCGTGCCCGAAGACGCCGAAGTGGGCGAACCGGCAAGCCTTTCGGTGCTGGCAGAACTGGTCCGCACTGGCCCGCGCGCCCGGCCAGAAGCCGCGCTGGCGTGCGACCCGCGCCTTGCCCCCGGCGGGCGGATCGCCATGGCGCTGATCCCGCAGGACGGGGTGTGGGGTGGCGCTGCAACGCTCATCCCGTCCCGGCGCGGGACGGGCGCGGTCAACCGTGTATGGCTGCGCTGGACCGGGCCGCTGGGGCTGGCGCACCGGCAGGTGGAGCGCGCGCTGGATGACATGGTGCGGGTGTGGCCCAACATCGCCCCGGTGCGCAGCCCGGCGCTGCAAATCTTCCTGCGCGATGCCCAGTTCGGCCTGATCGCGCGGCGCATTCGCGGCGAAGGGGCCGAATTCGAGGCGCTGGCCGAATATGAGCCAGGCATGGACCGCCGCCGGATCGACTGGAAAAGCTCGGCCCGCCACGCCCGCCTGTTCGCCAAGGAATACGAGGTTGAGCGCAACAACCAGATCGTGTTCGCGTTCGATTGCGGCCAGGCGATGTGCGAACCCATCGATGGCCTGCCCCGCATAGACCGCGCGGTGACCGCCGCGCTGACCACCGCCTATGTCGCGCTGAAGGCGCAGGACCGGGTGGCCCTGTTCGGCTTTGCCGCGCGGCCCGAAGTGGCCACGCCTTTCGTCACCGACAGCCGCGACTTTGCCCGGTTGCAGCGCGCGGCGGCAGGGCTGGATTATCATCCCGGCGAACCCAACTTTACGCTTGCCCTGTCCACGCTGGCGGGGCGATTGCAGCGCCGGTCGCTGATCGTGCTGTTTTCCGATTTTGCCGACCCCACCAGTGCGGAACTGATGGTGGAAAACGTCGGCCGTCTGGTGGAACGCCATGTGGTGCTGTTCGTGGTGATGGCCGACGCTGAACTGGACAGTATCGCCACCGCGCCGGTGGACGATATGCAGGCCGTGGCCGAGGCGGTGACCGCCACCAGCCTGCAACGCCAGCGTGCGCTGGTGCTGCATCGGCTGCGCCATCTGGGCGTGCGCGTGCTGGAAGCGCCGCATGACAAGATCGGCACCCGATTGCTGGACACCTATCTGGCGATCAAGCGCGAGGGGCGAATCGGATGAGCGCCGTGACCACCGGGATTGCGCAGAAAATCGGCGGCTGGTTTACCAAGCCTACAAAACAGGCGGTTGCCGCAGAACAGGCCGCGCTGCGGTCAGACCGGTTCCGGCTGGAGCGCGAGGGCGACTGGAAGCGGCTGGAAGCCATTGTCGTGCGGATGGAAAAGGGCAGGATGCGCGGGCTGTCCGATGCCGATCTGCTGGCCCTGCCCGCGCTCTATCGCACAGCGGCGTCCAGCCTTTCCATCGCGCGCGAAACCTCGCTCGACGCAGCGCTGGTCAGCTATCTGGAAGCGTTGACGCAGCGGGCGTGGTTTCTGGTCTATGGTCCACGCGCATCGCTGTGGTCGTGGTTTCGGCGTTTTCTGGGCGGGGAATGGAGCGCTTCGGTGCGCGCGATGGGCAGCGATATCCTGATCGCGCTGGCGTTGATGATTGCCGGCGGCGTTGTTGGCTGGCTGCTGGTGGCGGGCAATCCCGAATGGTATCACGCGCTGGTCGGTGGCAGTTTTGCCGATGAACGTGTGCCCGGTGCCAGCCGCGAAGTGTTGCGTGGCACCCTGTTCGGCAATCAGGATCAGGACGGGATGAGCGTGTTCGCCGCGGGTCTGTTCAGCAACAACGCGCAAGTATCGATCCTGTGCTTTGCGCTAGGCTTTGCCTTTGGCCTGCCCACCATGCTGCTGCTGATCCACAACACGGCCATGCTGGGGGCCATGCTGTGGCTTTATCATGGGCAGGGCCTGCTGATTGATTTCATCGGCTGGCTTTCCATCCATGGCACGACCGAACTGTTCGCCATTCTGCTGGCAGGTGCGGCAGGCATTCATGTGGGCCGGGCGATGGCCTTTCCCGGTAACGCATCGATCATGGATGCGGCGGCCGAAGCCGGACGGCGCGCGGCGCAAGTGATGACAGGCGTGGTGCTGATGCTGGTCATTGCCGCCGTGCTCGAAGGTTTTGCCCGACAACTGGTGGATTCCACCCCGTCGCGGTTCATCGTCGGCGGCTTCATGCTGGTGATGTGGAGCGGATACTTCTTTGCTTTCCGACGCGGGGTGCGGGTCTGATGGCGCGAAACTGGCGCTTCTGGCGCAGATCGTCCGAACCGCGCCGCGCGCTGCTTGACCATGAAGCCAAACGGCGGCGGGTGGTGTTGACGCCCGAAGGTGTGCCCATACCCTTTTTGCTGGCATCGCGCGGGGCGCGGGCGGCGGCGCTATTCCTTGATCTGGCGATGATTCTGGGCGCGATGATCGGGATGACCATCCTTCTGGCCTATGTGGCGGACAGTGCCGGGTTGAACTTCAACCGGGGCAATTCCCCCGCGGAACGCGCGGTTCAGGCCATGGCCGTGATGTGGATCGTGCTGGTGTTCCTGTTTCGCAACGCCTGGTTCCTGTTCTTTGAACTGGGGCCGCGCGGGGCCACGCCGGGCAAGCGCATTACCGGCATCCGCGTGGCGGCGCGGGCGCGCGGCGGCAATGCGGGGCGGTTGACGACCGAAGCGGTGATCGCGCGCAATCTGGTGCGCGATATCGAACTGTTCATGCCGCTCATCTTTATCGTCTCCGCCACCATCGATGGCAGCGATACCGAAATGGCGGCGTGGGCAGGACTTGTCTGGTTCCTGATCTTCGTGCTGTTCCCGTTCTTCAACCGTGATCGGCTGCGCTGCGGCGATCTGATTGCCGGGACGTGGGTGGTGGAAGCCCCCAAACGCAAGCTGGAACAGGCGCTTTCGGTCGGTGAAGGGGCAAAGGGGCGGTCAGGCGAAACCGGCGCGCAATACCGGTTCAGCGATGCCGACCTTGCCGTGTATGGCGAATTTGAATTGCAGGTGCTGGAGCGCGTGCTGCGCGACAACCGCGAGGAAGCCATGCGCGATGTGGCCCAGACAATCTGCGGCAAGATCGGCTGGAATGCAGGCGCGGGCGATGAAAGGGCCTTTCTTGAGGCCTATTACGCCCAGCTTCGCGCGCGGCTGGAAACGGGGATGCGTTTTGGCCGCCGCAAGGCCGACAAGCACAGCGACAAGGCTTGACCATGAACTTGCGAATTGTCGAGGACGACCTTTCTGGCGAAGCGATCCGCGCGCTGGTGGCGCTGCATCTTGACGGGATGCATGCCCATTCGCCCGCGTGCAAGGTTCACGCCTTGCCGGTGGAAAAGCTGCGGCAGCCGGGGGTTACGTTCTTTTCGGCATGGGCCGGCGATGCACTGGCGGGGATGGGCGCGATCAAGGCGCTGGACGATACCCATGGCGAGCTGAAATCGATGCGCGTGGCTCCCGACTGGCTGGGCAAAGGTGTGGGCGAAGCTATGTTGCTGCATCTGTTGGGCGTGGCACGGGCGCGCGGTTATGCGCAGGTGAGCCTTGAAACCGGCAGCGGCCCTGCCTTTGAACCGGCCCTGCGGCTTTATCGCAAACACGGCTTTGCGCCCTGCGCGGCCTTTGCCGACTATGTGCTGGACGAATTCAGTCAGTGCTTGACGTTACGGCTGCGCTAGGGGCTGGATCGGGCTGCACTTCAGCCTCACCCCATGTCAGGGTCCAACCCGGAAATGCGATCTGCAGGGCGGCAAGGGTCGGAGGCGGCAGGGCTTCAGCCGAAAACACGCGGGCGGACCGACGTTCAGGATCAACCAGTACCGCTGAACCATCGCCATCGACAATCCGGGCAAGCGTGGCGCGCAGGCGGGTGACCTCTTCCTTGCGCGTGCGTTCGGTGGCGATAACGCCTTCCAGTGCGCGGCGGGCATCATCCGCTTCGGGCGTGCCGCTGCGAATCTGGACAAGACGCACATTTGCATTGCGGCCCAGCACCCCTTCAACCCGGTCTGCAAAACGATCTTGCAAGCCATCGCTGAAACTCGGTGCCATGACGACTGCATCAACCTGTGCCGGAGTGGCGGCAAGGTTGCTGTCAAGCCGGTCGATCCTTGCGCCTGGCCCGGCGAGTTCCTGCAATTGACGGTTGATGGCCGATTGTGCACGCGCCTCGCGCACGTTGGCCGCCAGACGCAGGCCCAGCGGAATGGCCAGAGCGACCAGAGTGGCGAGAATTCCGGCTGTCTGCGCCCAGCTTTGGCGCGGCGAAAGGTGCGTGCCAAAACCCCGGACACGCGCGGTGATCGTCGCCATCAGGGCGATGGCCGTGGCGTTGGTAATGAACAGCAGCAGCGCGCCCCAGGCAAAATCCATGCGGCCTGTGGCGATGGAAAACCCGACGACGGCCAGCGGCGGGACCAGCGCCGTGGCAATGGCAACGCCGACCAGGCTGATCGCTTCGCGCCGAACCGTAGCATAAGCCCCGGCAATACCGCCAAACACCGCCACCAGCAGATCCAGCAGGTTGGGACGGACGCGGGCAAGGATGGATGGGGTGACGTCCTGAATGGGCGAAAGCCAGGTTAGCACGATCGAAATCAGCACTGCCAGAACCATCCCGGCGCCCAGCGCCAAGGCTGCACGTCGCAACAGCGCCAGTTCGAAAATGGCAACGCCAAAGCCGAATGCCATGATCGGCCCAAGCAGTGGCGATATCAGCATGGCGCCGATCACCACTGGCGCTGAGTCCATCAGCAGACCAACGTGGGCAATGGCTGTGGCCAGTGCCACGAGCATGAGGTAGCTGGGCGAAAGGCGCGCACCACGAGCCACCGCCGCCAGAAGGGCAGCGCGGCCATGGTTTGGCCGTGGGCTGCCCTCGGTATTGTCTGATTTCCCGCCCATCACGGACGGAAACTCACAGTTTCCCGGTAAGTTCCGGTACGATGGTGAAGAGGTCGCCAACGAGGCCGATGTCGGCGACCTGGAAGATGGGGGCGTCTTCGTCCTTGTTGATGGCGATGATGGTCTTGGAGTCCTTCATGCCGGCAAGGTGCTGGATCGCGCCGGAGATGCCGACCGCGATGTAGACTTCGGGCGCGACGATCTTGCCGGTCTGGCCGACCTGATAGTCGTTGGGCACGTAGCCTGCGTCGACCGCGGCGCGGCTGGCGCCGATGCCCGCGCCCAGCTTGTCGGCCAGCGGGGTGATCGTCGCTTCGAAGGTCGCGGCGTCCTTCAGCGCGCGGCCGCCCGATACGATGATCTTGGCGCTGGTCAGTTCAGGGCGTTCGCTCTTGGCGATTTCGGCGCTGATGAAGGTGGAAAGGCCGCTGTCGGGCGTGGCGGTGGCGGCTTCGACGCTGGCGCTGCCGCCCGTGGCTTCGGCCTTGGCAAAGGCGGTGCCGCGCACGGTGATGACCAGCTTGGCGTCGCTGGATTCGACCGTGGCGATGGCGTTGCCGGCATAGATCGGACGGGTGAAGGTCTTGGGGCCTTCGACCGAGAGAATGTCCGAGATCTGCATGACATCGAGCAGCGCGGCCACGCGCGGGGCGACGTTCTTGCCGGTGGTGGTGGCGGGCGCAACAAAGGCGTCGTAGCCTGCCATCAGGCCCGCAATCAGCGGCGCGACGTTTTCTGCCAGCGCATTGGCATAGGCCGCGTCATCAGCCTTGATGACCTTGGCCACGCCTGCGATCTGCGCGGCGGCAGTGGCCGCGCCATCGCAGGCGGCTCCGACGACAAGGGCAGTCACTTCGCCAAGCTGGGCAGCGGCGGTGACGGCGGCCAGCGTTGCATCCTTGACCGATGCGTTGTCGTGTTCGACCCAAACGAGAACGTTCGACATCAGGCTACTCCCAGTTCCTTGAGCTTGGCGACAAGTGCATCGACATCGGCCACCTTGATCCCGGCGCTGCGCACCGGCGGTTCGGTGACTTTCAGCGTCTTGAGGCGGGGCGCGGTGTCGACGCCGTAATCGGCAGGCGTCTTGTTCGCCAAGGGCTTGGACTTGGCCTTCATGATGTTGGGCAGGCTGGCATAGCGCGGCTCGTTCAAACGAAGGTCGGTGGTGACCACTGCGGGCAGGGCCAGCTTCACCGTTTCAAGGCCGCCATCGACCTCGCGCTTGACCACGACCGAATCGCCTTCAACCGCAACTTCGTTGGCAAAGGTGCCCTGCGGACGGCCCAGCAGTGCGGCGACCATCTGGCCCACCTGATTGCTGTCATCGTCGATCGCCTGCTTGCCGGTGATGATCAGGCCGGGGGCCTCTTCATCGGCAATGCCCTTGATGATCTTGGCCACAGCCAGAGGTTCAACCTCATCATCGCTCTGCACCAGAATGGCCCGGTCAGCGCCCATCGCCAGCGCCGTGCGCAAGGTTTCCTGCGCCTTGGCCGGTCCCACCGACACCGCCACAATCTCGCTCACCACGCCCTTTTCCTTCAGGCGAATGGCTTCCTCAACCGCGATCTCGTCAAACGGGTTCATGCTCATCTTCACGTTCGCAAGATCAACTCCCGTACCATCCGCCTTCACTCGAGGCTTCACGTTGTAGTCAATCACGCGCTTCACGCAGACAAGGGCCTTCATCGCGCCAGTCCTTTCCTCAAAACTTGCTCAGGCGGCATAATTTGCGCTTACGTAAACGTCAACTCCTCCAATCTGTCAGGATGGGCAGATTAACGCATTTGTTCCGGCCACGAAAAAGGGGCGCCAGTTGCCCGGCGCCCCCCTTGCTTGTCCGTTACCGGAAAAGCGCTGCGATCAGGCGACCGCACGCACTTCGGCAACGATCTTCTTGGCGGCATCGCCCAGATCGTTGGCAGCGACGATCGGCAGACCGGAGTTGGCCAGAATGTCCTTGCCCTGCTGGACGTTGGTGCCTTCGAGGCGAACGACGAGCGGAACCGAGAGGTTCACTTCCTTCGCCGCAGCGACGATACCGTCGGCGATGATGTCGCACTTCATGATCCCGCCGAAGATGTTGACGAGAATGCCCTTCACCGCCGGGTCCTTCAGGATGATCTTGAACGCAGCCGTGACCTTTTCCTTGGTCGCGCCACCGCCCACGTCGAGGAAGTTGGCCGGGAATTCGCCGTTCAGCTTGATGATGTCCATCGTCGCCATGGCAAGGCCAGCACCGTTCACCATGCAGCCGATGTTGCCATCCAGCTTGATGTAGGCAAGGTCATACTTGCTGGCTTCGATTTCCGCCGGGTCTTCTTCGGTTTCGTCACGCAGGGCGAAAACGTCAGGGTGACGATAGAGCGAGTTCGAATCAAAGCTCATCTTGGTGTCGAGGACCAGCAGGTTGCCGTCCTTGGTCTGCACCAGCGGGTTGATTTCGAGCATGTCGCAATCGAGCGCGACGAATGCGGTGTAAAGCTGCTGCGCGATCGTGGCGGCCTGCTTGTTCAGGTCACCCGACAGGCCCAGCGCGAAGCCGACAGCGCGGCCGTGGTGCGGCATGAAGCCTTCAGCCGGATCGATGGTGATCGTGGCGATCTTTTCCGGCGTCGAATGCGCGACTTCTTCAATGTCCATGCCGCCTTCGGTCGACACGATCATGGCGACGCGGCTGGTGGCGCGGTCAACGACCATCGACAGGTAGTATTCCTTATCGATGTCGACACCGTCGGTCACGTAGAGGCGGTTGACCTGCTTGCCGGCTTCGCCAGTCTGCACGGTGACGAGCGTGTTGCCGAGCATTTCCTTGGCGAATGCTTCAACTTCTTCAATGCTCTTGGCGAGGCGCACGCCGCCCTTGGCATCGGCGGGCAGTTCCTTGAACTTGCCCTTGCCGCGGCCACCGGCATGGATCTGGGCCTTGACCACATAGAGCGGCCCCGGAAGCTGCTTTGCCGCGGCAACGGCTTCTTCGACGGTCAGCGCGGCAATACCTGCCGGGATGCCCACGCCAAACTTCGCCAGCAGTTCCTTGCCCTGATATTCATGAACGTTCATGCGTGATCCCCGACTTGAATGGTGCTCCGGCATTGACCGGAAAACCGACAGGCGCGCCACCATCGGCGCAAAGGTATGCGCCGCCAATGGCGCTTTGAGTCGCTATGCCTTAAGCACAGCATGCAGGGCTTGAAAAGGGGCGTAAATGCTAGGCATCAACCTATCTTTGATAACAACTCGCAATTGCACAAACATCTGAGAGTCAGCCTGACCAGGGACGCACGATGATCGACTATGATCGCCTTCATGCCATCTGCCGCGCTGCCGGCGAAATGGCACTGGCACTTTGGCCCGGCCACGGCCACGCGCCACAGGTCTGGGAAAAGACCCCAGGCAGCCCGGTGTGCGATGCGGATATTGCCGTCGACGGCTTTCTGAAACGCGAATTGGGCGCTTTGCTGCCATCGGCGGGCTGGCTTTCCGAAGAAACGGTGGATCATCCTGACCGGCTGGAACGCGGGCTGTGCTGGCTGGTCGATCCGGTGGACGGCACGCGGGATTTCGTGCGCGGCAGGCCCGGCTGGTCGGTATCGGTAGCGCTGGTCAGTGAAGGCCGTCCGCTGATCGGCATTCTGGCGGCCCCGGCACGCGGCGAATACTGGAGCGCAGTTGCCGGGCAAGGCGCCACGCGAAATGGTCTGCCCATCAGCGCCAGCACCCGCACCGTGCTGCCCGGCGCGCGAGTTCCGGCAGACAGCCTGCCCAAGATCGATTCGGATCTGGTGATGGTCGACAAGCCCAATTCCATCGCGCTGCGTATTGCCATGGTCGGCGCGAACGAGGCCGACCTGCTGGCCACGCTGCGCTGGGGCTTTGAATGGGACATTGCAGCCGCCAGCCTGATCGCGCGCGAGGCGGGCGCGGCGGTTTCCGATGCTTTTGGGCAACCGCTGGATTACAACAAGCGTGATCCGCGTGCGTTCGGCCTGCTGGTCACATCACCTGCCATCCACGCGGCAGCGGTTGACCGCCTGGCCGACCGCGCCGCGAAGCTGGTGTAATTCTTACGCGAAGTCTTCGGTATCGATGGTGGGCAGCATGACCCCGGCATAACGGTGACCGGCAACGGTCTGCTGGTTGATAAGCGCGTCGACTTCTGCCGCCAGTGTGGCCGGAATTTCCCAGTCCCAGCGCGCGATGTTTTCTTCCAGATGGGCAATCTTGCCGGTGCCGGGGATGGCGACGATGTGGTCGCCGCGCGACAGCACCCAGCCCAGCGAAAGTTGCGCCGGGGTGACGCCTTCACGCGCGGCAATGGCATTGAACCGCTGGATCAGCGCATGGTTCTTTGGCCAGTTATCGCCCATGAATCGCGGCATGGCGCGGCGGATGTCCTTTTCCTCCAACGCGGCGGGATCGTCCACGCCACCAGCCAGAACCCCGCGACCGACAGGCGAAAAGGCAACAAAGGTGGTCCCAAGTTCACGGCAGGCATCGAGCACGGCGATTTCCGCCTGCCGTGTCCACAGCGAGTATTCGGTCTGCATCGCGGCAATGGGATGAACCGCAGCGGCGCGGCGCAACGTATCGGCCGACATTTCCGACAGGCCAATGGCGCCGATCTTGCCCTCTTTCACAAGGTCGGCCATCGCGCCTACCGAATCTTCGATAGGGACGGAAAAATCGCGGCGGTGCATGTAATACAGGTCGATATGGTCGACTTGCAGCAGCTTGAGCGAGACTTCCAGTTCGCTGCGGATGGTATCGGGATGGCAGTCGATGCCACGTTTGTCCCCGCTGGCGAAGATGCCCATCTTCGACGCGAGGAACACCTTGTTGCGCCGCCCCTTCAGCGCGGTGCCGACCTGCGTTTCGTTGTGACCCAGGCCATAGAGACGCGCGGTATCGAAGTGATCGTAACCGATATCGACCGCGTGCTGGAGCAGACGGATGCCATCCTCCTCGCTTGGCCGACCACCATAGGCCCAGCTCAACGACATGCAGCCAAGACCGATGGGGTTGGTGTCCCGGCCATTGATCGGGCGGCGGTTAATCGACATGCCTGCAATCTCCTTTGCGCCGCCGATGCCAGCACGGGGCAAGCGCGGTCAACGTCCAAATTGCCGCATAATAAACGGCGCCGCTCCACCAGGGAGCGACGCCGCTGTTCGTATGAGATGGGTGGATTACTGGCCGGAGCGGGCAGCGTTCACATCATCCTGGCTGATCGGCACGATCTTGATTTCCACGCGGCGGTTGGCCGAACGGCCTTCTTCGGTGGCGTTGGAGGCAACCGGCTGGCTTTCGCCATAACCTTGGCTGCGCACGCGGGCATAGTTGACCCCGCGCGAGGTCAGGTAATCGGCCACGGCGCGGGCGCGGCGTTCGGACAGGGCCTGGTTGTAGGCGTCCGAGCCGGTCGAATCGGTGTGGCCGTAAACGTCGATCAGCGAGTTGGGATATTGGGTGAGCGACTGCGCCACCTTGTCCAGCGTTTCGCGGAAGCCGGGCTTCACAGCCGAACTGTCGACATCGAACGTCACGCCGTTGGGCAGGTTGACGAGAATTGCCTGACCGCCGTCGGTTTCGGTCACGTCAACGCCGCTGCCTGCGGTCTGTTCGCGCAGTTCGCGGATCTGCTTATCCTTCTGATAGCCAATCACACCACCGGCCACACCGCCGATGCCCGCACCCACGATGCGACCGGTCTTGCCGCCGATCAGGCCGCCCAACAGAGCACCGCCCAGCGCGCCGCCGATGCCGCCAATGGCCGTGCGCGAAACTTTCTGTTCCCCGGTGTTGGGATCGGTGACGCAAGCCGAAAGGCTGACCAGCGAAACCGCACACAGGCTCGACATCATGACGCGACGAATTTTCATTTCCTGTCCCCTTCGACCGGTATTCCAAACGCGACATTACGCTTCGGATTACCGCTTTGACAAAAGCAAATACGCCCACTTCGACTGAACGGTTCCCGAACGGGAACCCGCACAGACATATTCGGGAACAATGCGGGGACTATTCGCCTTTTCAGTGAAATCTGTTAGGGGCCGTTGTGTGACACCTTTTCCTTGGTCTGACGTCCTCATCATTCTGGGCCTCGTTGTGCTCAACGGCTTGTTTTCCATGTCGGAACTGGCGATTGTATCCGCGCGCCCGGCGCGGCTGAAGGTCGCCGCCGAGGAAGGCAGCAAGGGTGCGAAGATCGCGCTGGAACTGGCCGCTGACCCCGGAAAATTTTTATCGACGGTGCAGATCGGTATTACGCTGGTCGGCATCATCGCCGGTGCCTATTCGGGGTCCAGCCTTGGTGGACCTATGGCTGAACGCCTTTCGGCTTGGGGCTTCCCGGCGCAATATGCCGACGATGCAGGCTTTGTGGTGGTCATCGCGTTCACCACGTACCTCAGCCTTGTGGTGGGCGAACTGGTGCCCAAGCAGCTTGCCCTGCGCGCTGCCGAACCCATTGCCAAGCTGGCTGCGCCGGCCATGGCGATGATGTCGAAAATTACCGCGCCATTCGTGTGGACGCTCGACAACTCCTCCAGCCTCATCATCCGCCTGCTCGGCCTGAAAAAGGGTAGCGAGCAGGAAGTGACGGCCGAAGAGCTGCACATGATCTTTGCCGAAGCCACGCGTTCAGGGGTGATCGAGGAAGAAGAACGTGCGCTGATGACCGGTATCATGCGTCTGGCCGAACGCCCGGTGCGTGAAGTGATGACCCCGCGAACCGAATTGCACTGGATTGAACGTCGCGCGCCAGAATCGGACCTGCGCGCCGCGATTGAAGACAGCCCGCATTCGCTGCTGCTGGTGGCAGATGGGTCTGTCGACAGAATCGTGGGGGTGGTGAAAGTGCGCGATGTACTCTCCACACTGCTTCGCGGACGTCGGGTGCAACTGGGCCGATTGATGAAAAAACCTGCCATCGTGCCCGACCAGCTCGACACCATGGACGCGCTGGCGATGATCCAGCAGGCCGAAGTGGCCATCGCGCTGGTGCATGACGAATATGGCCATCTGGAAGGCATTGTGACGCCGGCAGACCTGCTGGCGGCCATCGCGGGCAACTTCGTCGGCCACAGCGATGCTGGCGACGAGCCGATGGTGGTGGAACGCGAGGACGGATCGCTGCTGATTTCAGGCGCACTGCCTGCCGATGCTCTGGCCGACCGGCTGGGGCTGGACCTGCCCGATGACCGCGAATTTGCCACCACAGCGGGCTTCTGTCTGTCCGTGTTGAAGCGCCTACCCAACGAAGGTGAACACTTCCACGATCAGGGCTGGCGTTTTGAAGTGGTCGACATGGACGGGCGCAAGATCGACAAGCTGCTGGTAAGCCGCAGCAAGGCAGTCGCTGCGATGGATACGCAGGCCGACGGGTAAAGTCCGTAATCCTGCGACTTTCGCGTTCTCAGCCCTCGCAGACTAGCAACGGTGATATCGCCGGAAGCGAAGCTTGCCGTGTGGAAGCATGGCATCTCGCCCTGCCTGCGCCCGCCTTGGAAGAGCGGGAGCAGGCAGGGCGAGATGCCATGGTCTGCGGCGCTATTCCCAGCGAGGCCGGAAGGAAAAGCAACGGCGGAGATAGCCGGTCGTTGCACTTATGCGCGAAGGCCCTGACCACGCAGTTTGTAATCGCCAAACACATGGCGACTACGCCCTTTGCAAACCCCCAAGGTTCACAACCGCCGTAAACCAATGCGCCAGCCCCGCCCGCTTGCGAGAGCCGAGCGAGACATATGGGGCCAGACGCGAAATTAGGCGCAGCTGGCAGGGTTTGCGACGGTGTCAGGTCCCCAAAAAGTAAATCCCCAAATAAAAAGGGAGCGGATTGCTCCGCTCCCTTTTCGTGTTTCTGCTTTGTGGCGAAAACTGTGCTCTTCGGGAAGGGGCTTACTGGCCAGCCTTCTGGAAGGTTGCGAAGTTTTCGTTGCCGACGAAGCCAAACTTGGTGACCTTCGCGTCCGTGATGATCTTCATCATCTGGTTCGCGATTTCATAGCTCGCATACTCTTCCGGCGCGAACTGCAGTTCAGGCTCAGGGTCGATGCCCTTGGTCGCCTGAATGATCGAGACAAGTTGGCTGTTGTTGATTGCCGCACCGTTCCAGAGGATCTGGTTTGAGGCGGTCAAAACAAGCTTGTTCTTGATCGGATCGATCGTGACGTTGTTCGGCACGGCCGACGGCTGCGGAAGGTCGATGTTCACCGCGTGGGTGGCCACGGGGATGGTGATGATGAACATGATGAGGAGAACGAGCATGACGTCGATCAACGGCGTCGTGTTCATTTCCATCATCGGCTCGCCATCATCCTTGCCGGCGCTCATTCCCATGATTGGTACTCCTGTTCGCTCTCTTGCCCGGAAGGTCAGGCTGCCGGGGCAGCCTGCCCCTTCGTTTTCGGACCGGCCTTAGCCGTTGGGGTCAACCGGGGTGGAGATGAAGCCGACCTTGGGATAACCCGCCGTCTGGACGTTATAGATCGCACCAGCGATGCACTTCCAGGGGACGTTCACGTCGCCACGAATGTGCACTTCGGGGATCTTTTCCGGGTCCATATTCTCGGCGCCGCCTTCACGCTTCACAATCGAATCGAGACGATTGAAAGCCTGCTGGTACAGCTCCTGGTTGTCCACCGGGCTGGTGTTGTTGAAATAGACGCGGCACTGGCCAGTGCGCGACGAACCCTCATATCCGGGTTCCTTCGGGCTGCGGCCCGCGGCGTCGGTCGAAACAACCGAAAGCATCAGGTTTTCGACCTTGTCCTGCGATTCCTCGCTGGGAAGGACCGGAACCTTGAGCTTTTCGATAGTCTGGATCGCGACCGGCACCGCGATGAGGAAGATAATCAGCAGCACCAGCATCACGTCCACGAGCGGCGTGGTGTTGATGTCCGACATCGGGCGTTCTTGACCGCCAGCGCCGCCTACAGACATTGCCATGGGTTACATCCTATCCGTTCTGAGCCGCGGGAGGTGCCGGAGTGTTCCGAAAGAACATCTCCGGCGAAGACCCGCGTTTCCGGAAAGGGGCCAGCGGCGAACCGCTAGCCCGGTTCAGGCTTACTTCTTGACCGGAGCGGCCGGGGTTGCAGGAGCCGCCGGGGTGGCGGGCTTCACAGCGCCCTTCGAGGTGATGTTCGCAAGAACGTCGGTCGAGAAGCCCGACAGCAGTTCAGCGATCTTCTTGTTGCGTGCCTGCAGCCAGTTGTAGGCAAGCACGGCCGGAACGGCGACCAGCAGACCAAGTGCGGTCATGATGAGCGCTTCACCAACCGGACCAGCAACCTTGTCGATCGAAGCCGAACCGGCCAGACCGATGTTGATGAGTGCGCGGTAGATGCCGACCACGGTACCGAACAGACCGATGAACGGCGAAGTTGCGCCCACGGTTGCCAGGAACGGCAGACCGCCAGCAAGCTTCGAGTTCACCGAAGCTTCCGAGCGAGCGAGCGAGCCGTGCAGCCAGTCGTGCGCTTCGAGAGCGTCGGTCATCTTGGCGTGCTGGTCTTCAGCTGCGATGCCGTCATCGACGAGCTGGCGCCATGCCGAGTTCTTGTCGAGCTTGGCAGCGCCTTCCTTGAGGCTCGGAGCCTTCCAGAAGGTCGAGCGGATGGTCTTGTACTGGCTGAGGATCTTGTTCTGTTCGAAGAACTTCGTGAACAGAATGAAGAACGAGCCAAACGACATGATGCCGAGGATCACGACGGTAGCATAAGCGATGAAACCGCCCTGCTCCAGCGCTTCGGCGAAACCGAACTTGTTCTGCGGCGCGGCGTTGGCGGCCGCAGCGGCAAGCGAGTAGATGGACATGCGAGTCTTCCTCTCAAATCAAATCAAAGTGCGTGAAAGCCAGTCGGCTGAGAGACCGGGGGCTTTCGGGTCCGTGCCGTCCGACCAAGTCATTCTTTGAAGGACATCAGTCCTTCGGAATGACCCAGCGGATCGAGTTCGAGTATGCGCCCGTGGTCGGGTTGCCTTCGCCATCGGTTGCAGGCGCAAAGCGTGCACGACGACGGACGTTGGCGCAGGTAGCCTCGTCAAGATCGGGGCTGCCGGAAGATCTTGTGATCTGGCAGTCCGTAACCTTGCCGTCGGTACCAACAGTGACACGGAAACCCGTGGTGCCTTCACGCTCTTCGCGAAGCGCACGCGAGGGGTAGTCGTTAGACGTCGCCCAGTTGCCAGGATTACCCTTTGGCGCAGCGGCCTTGGGAGTAAACCGCGGCGGCGGCGGCGCTGCAGGCGGCGCAGGAAGAGCAACCGGTGCCGGCGGTGCCGGAATCGGGGGCGCTTCATTAACCGTCTGCACCTGAGGTGCTGGCGCGTTAAAGCTGATCGGCGGCGGAGGCGCGACGATCGGCGGGGGCGGCGTGTCATCCTTCGGAGGAGGCGGCGGAGGCGGTTCCTCCGGCGGCTTCTCTTCCTCGATGTTGACCGCCGAGGTCACCTCTTTCACCTTCTGAATCGCCGAATACGCCAGCCCTGAAACCAGCGCATAGCCGACGACGACATGAAGGATCGCAACGATGATGAGCGCGGTGATCTTGTTACCGCTCATCTGTTGGTCAGCGTATGCCATTCAGCTCCAATACTCCTGATCGCCCACCCGGGCCTGGAGCACGCGCAATACGGCCCTGACCAAGGTGGTGCCATCGCGCAGGATCACCGTCCCACCCGAAGGCCAATCCAGCAAATTTCAATCCACCCTGCCGGCAACCCGGTCCGCCGACATCGAACGCAGGCGTCCGGCGGCGGCAAGCGTCGGGCTGCTTGTTTTTGGATTGCCCGAACGGGCGCATCTTTAACGGCGAAGCCAAACGCGCGCAAATGCTTTATCCGTTAACGCTCGATTCATGGTTGCATTGCCTCAAATTGGCGGAAAACGCAGGAGCGCGGCCCCGTCAAAAGGTCGCCGGAGATAGAAATATGAAGCTTTTTACCGGGCAACGCGCCCTTGCCGCACTGGCCTTTATCACCATTTCGGGGGGATTCGCCGCCAGTGCGCCGCTGGCCCAGCAACCGCTGATTCGCGCCGTTGGCAGCGATGTCAGTAACGACAATGCCGCTTTGACATATGCTGACCTTGCCAGTCTTGCAGATGCTTCGGATGTGGTTATGCGCGCGCAGGTGCGCAAAGCCAGCCGGCTTAAACCCGAACAGGCGCCGGGCGTGGCGCCGGGCATGGCGCGGATGCTGATCGAGGCCCGGACGCAGGCCGTCCTTGCTGGCCCTGCACTGGGTGAAACGGTGCGCTATCTGGCCGATGTGCCACTTGACGCCAAAGGCAAACCGCCGCGCCTGAACAAGACCATCTCCCTGCTGTTCGCCCGCATAGTATCGGGCCGCCCCGGTGAGCTGAGTTTGGTGGACGCAGGCGCGCACCTGCCATGGTCTGTCGAAACCGAAAGCCGCACCCGCGCAATTCTGACCGAAATGCTTTCAACCGAAGCTGCGCCTCGTATCGTGCGCGTGCGCGAAGTGCTGTTCGTTCCCGGCAACCTGGCGGGTGAAGGTGAGACGCAGGTATTCCTGCAGACCGAAACTGGAGAACCGGTTTCGCTGTCGGTGATCCGCCGCCCGGGCGTGCCGCGCACGTGGGGCGTCAGCCTTTCCGAAATCGTCGATCAGGCATCACGCCCACCCGAACCGGGCACACTGACCTGGTATCGCCTTGCCTGCAGCCTGCCACCATCCATGCCAGCGGGAGTCAGCCTTTCAGGCAGTGCAGATGACGTGCGCGCAGCAGCCGCTGATTATGCATATGTGGTCGGCCAGTTGGGCGAATGCACGCGAACCCGCCCGGCGGTGACGCGCTGACCGATGCTGTGCCAGCACACGCTTGCCCCCGGCCCTCGCCTCCCCTAAGGCCCGGCCCACAAAATCCAGCACAGTTGCAGACGGGATAGACATGACCGAACCTTTGCGCATCGCGCTTGCCGGGCTTGGCACGGTTGGCGGCGGCGTTATCCGCCTGATCGAAGCCAATGCCGATCTGATCGCACGCCGCGCAGGCCGCCCCATCGTGATTACCACGGTCAGCGCACGCAACCGGGGCAAGGATCGCGGTTTCGACGTCTCGCGCTATGCCTGGGAAGACGACATGGTGATTCTGGGCGAACGCCCGGACGTGGATGTGGTGGTCGAACTGGTCGGCGGTGCCGATGGACCGGCTCTGGCACTGGCACGCACCACGTTTGAAGCGGGCAAGGCGCTGGTCACGGCCAACAAGGCGATGATCGCGCACCACGGCATCGAACTGGCGGGCAAGGCCGAAGCGGCCAAAGTGGCGCTGAAGTTCGAAGCGGCTGTGGCCGGCGGCATTCCGGTCATCAAGGGGTTGAAGGAAGGTGTCGCGGCGAACGAGATTGCCCGCGTCTATGGCATCCTCAACGGCACCTGCAATTACATTCTGTCGACCATGGAAGACACCGGACGCGATTTTGCCGATGTGCTGGCCGAGGCGCAGGCCAAGGGTTATGCGGAATCCGACCCGACGTTCGACATCGACGGCATCGATGCCGCGCACAAGCTGGCGATCCTGTCTTCCATCGCATTCGGCACGGCGATTGATTTCAAGCCGGTTGCCGCCACCGGCATCCGCCGCGTGCTGGCCGCCGATATCGCACAGGCCGATACGCTGGGCTATTACATCCGCCTGATCGGTATGGCCGAAACTGAACTGGACGCACAGGGCAACCGCCGGCTGTTCCAGCGGGTGCATCCGCATCTGGTCCACCGCGATCACCCACTGGCCCATGTCGATGGCGCCACCAATGCGGTGGTGGCCGAAGGCAACTTCGTTGGTCGCTTGCTGTTTCAGGGCGCAGGCGCAGGCGACGGGCCGACCGCGAGCGCCGTGGTGGCCGATCTGATCGACATTGCGCGGGGCGATATCGGCGCCCCGTTCTCGATCCCTGTGGCCGAACTTGACCATGCCGCACCCGCCGACACCGGGCATCGCACCGGCAAAGCCTATATCCGCTTCAACGTGGCAGATCGGCCGGGGGTGCTGGCCGAAATCACCGCCGCCATGCGCGATGCGGGCGTTTCGATCGAAAGCCTGATCCAGAAGGGCGGACAGGACGATACCCGCGTGATGGTCGCCATGGTCACCCACGAAGGACCGGAAAGCGCGATTGCCGAAGCGCTGCGCCTGCTTGACGGTTCGCCCGTGCTGGCCGACCCGCCGCTGGTGATGCACATTCTGGGCGAGTGATTGCAAATCCCCGCGCGATCAGGGCGCGGGGATTTCTCCCTTGGCGATGCGATCTGCGTCCGACCCCGGCGGCGGGGCGGGCAATGCCTTGATATCGAAGTAATACATCTGCGGCGGCACACCGCCCAGACCGATGCAGCCACGGCTGCAATCGCGCAGACCGGACACGTTCGGCGCGCGCGGCACACCGGTATCGGTGGATTTTGCCCCATCGATTTCATCGCGCAGCGGAATGCGCTCCTTGTCGCTGGCTTCCTTGCCGCCACACACAACGATCGTCCCATCGGAACGCTGCATCGGGCGGCAGCGTTCGGCCTGCGATCCGCTGAGAAGCCGTTGCGCAACCGAAGCATCGTCCTGAACGGTGCTGCCGGCCGGAGCCGCCGGTCCCTGCACGGGAGCCGATCCCGTGCCCGTTTGCTGCGCTGCAATGGGTGCAGCGCCGAAAAGAAGCGCAAAGGCGGCCAGAACTGCTACTCTTCGTCTCGACAAGACCCATCCCTCGCGTCTAGTGCCTAGGTCACACCAACGTCATTTGTGCCACGCAATATCCATAGCGTGACCCCATGATGTTTACGCATACGTTTGCACAGTCCGTGCAGCGCGTCGACCCGGCTGTGCCGCGCCGATCCTGCATCCCGGCTGAACATGCCCGAATTGATACTGCCTAATAGATTGCCGCCGACCAACTCGATACCCTCAGCCTGCTACCATCAGGGAGCCAACGTGACCGACAAGCCCACCATCCCCGCCGCATCCCAGGTTCTTGACCGCGTTCTGGTGCTGGAAATGGTCCGCGTGACCGAAGCCGCCGCCATCGGTGCCGCCAAGCTGATCGGGCGAGGCGACGAAAAGGCCGCCGACGCTGCTGCGGTCGAAGCCATGCGCGCCGCTTTCAACGAACTCTACATGGACGGCACCGTCGTCATCGGTGAAGGCGAACGCGACGAGGCGCCGATGCTTTACATCGGAGAAAAGGTCGGCGCGGCCCCCGGCAAGGGACCGAAGATCGACATTGCGCTCGACCCGCTGGAAGGCACCACCATTACCGCCAAGGCCGGGCCGAACGCCCTCGCCGTGCTGGCGGTGGCCGAAGAAGGTGGCCTGCTGAACGCGCCGGACGTCTATATGGACAAGCTGGCGGTTGGCCCCGGCTATCCTGACGGCATCATCGATCTGGACAAATCGCCTTCTGACAACGTCCGTGCGGTGGCTGCGGCCAAGGGCGTGGAACCGGGCGATATCATCGTCTGTGTGCTGGACCGTCCGCGCCACAACGATCTGATTGACGAACTGCGCGCACTGGGTTGCGGCATCAGCCTGATCCCCGATGGCGACGTCGCAGGCGTGATTGCGGTAACCGACGAAGACACCGGCATCGACATGTATATGGGCACTGGCGGCGCCCCCGAAGGCGTGCTGGCTGCCGCTGCGCTGCGCTGTGTCGGCGGGCAGTTCAAGGGCCGCTTGCTGTTCCGCAACGAAGACGAACGCGCCCGCGCCCGCAAGTGGGGCATCGAAGATCTGAACAAGCAGTACGACCTGATCGAACTGGCCAAGGGCGATTGCATCTTTGCCGCAACCGGCGTGACGGACGGATCGCTGCTGGACGGCGTCAAAGTCCACAAGAACGGCACGATGACCACCGAAAGCGTGGTCATGCGCGCATCGTCGGGCACCGTGCGCTGGGTCAAGGGCGAACACCGCAAGGGCCGCTGAACGCAGCCATTGCAGTAACTACAAAGGCCCGGCCACCCTTCCCAGGTGCGCCGGGCCTTCTGTCATACGCTGTGCGCTCATACCAACCTGCAGTGATCCCGACCTATGAGGACGGTTTCTGGCGGTTCTCGGCAAGAAGCGTCCGAAGGGATGTATGGTTCGTTATACCGAGGGCACGCCGCAGTCCGAGGGCTGCCTGTTCCCGCTCGCTGTCATCGTCACTGCGGCTGCTCCTAGCCAGCATACGGGATCAGACAAACCTCATAGGTCGGGATCACTGCAGGTTGGTATTATCCTGCCGCCAGTGCGACTCTGACCGGTGGCATCTCATAGTCGCCCGCAGACTGCCTGCGCATTGCGTCAGGCGATGCAGCGTGGGCAGGGCGACAGGCAAGATCGCGGGTGCGGAACGACGTCACCAGTTCGGTCAGCACTTCGGCCTCCTGCGCCAGACTGTGTGTGGCAGCTGACGATTCCTCGACCATCGCAGCGTTCGCTTGCGTCATCCGGTCCATGTCAGCCACGGCCACATTCACCTGCTGCAACTGCTGCGCCTGACGGCCTGCCGTGGCGGCAATCTGGTCGATCAGCGCATCGATTCCGGCAACCTGATCGACAATCCCGGTCAGCTTTTCGCCCGTTGCCCCCACCAGCGCCACGCCCTGTTCCACTTGCGCAGTGCTGGTCAGGATCAGATCCTTGATGTTCGAGGCAGCTTCGGCAGAGCGCTGCGCCAATGCGCGCACTTCGGTGGCCACAACCGCAAAACCTTTGCCCGCATCACCTGCCCGCGCCGCTTCCACACCCGCGTTCAGAGCCAGCAGATTGGTCTGGAAGGCGATGCCGTCGATCACCGAAATGATCTTTCCGATCTCCTGCGCTGACGCTTCTATGGCGGCCATCGCCTGCACCGCGCGCTGCACAACCTCACCGCCCTCGCTTGCCTCGTGGTGGGCGCTGGCAATCGTATCGCGCGCGCGCAGCGCACCGGCGGCCGTTTGCTGCACGCTGCCGGTCACCGCATTCATCGCCGATGCCGTATCAGCAAGACTGGCAGCCTGTTGTTCATTGCGGTGGGCCAGATCGTCACTGGCGGCGCGAATCTCGGTAATGGCGCTCATCACGCCGGTTGCGCCTACACGCACCGTGCGCATCGCCTGCGCCAGCGCATCCACGGCCGAATTGTAGTCCTGCCGCAGTTCGTCGTAGCCTTCAGGAAAGGTCTGATCGATGCGGAATTCCAAATCCTTGCCCGCCATGCGCTCCAACCCGGCGGACAGCGCCGCCACCACCGTGCGCTGATCGGCTGCGGCACGTTCACGGGCAAGGCCGTTCGACCTGAACACGGCCATTGCGCGGGCCATCATGCCCATTTCGTCAGACCGTTCCGTCCCGGTGATATCGCAATCATATTGCCCGTCGGCCATGCGCTCCATCAGGTGGGCGATTTCTACCAGCGGATCGACCACCTGTACGCCGATCCGTCGCCCGGCCACATGCACGGCTGTCAGAATTGCCGCCGCCATCAATACGAAAGCTGCCATTGCGATGCCGACCAGCGTATGGGCACCCTCCATCAGATCAGCCCGGTAGGCACCTGATTGTTCGACCAGAGCGGCCACTGCGGCATGCTGCTTTTCATAAGCAGGCACCAGCTCGGATGCGTGAATCTGGCGCATCGCAGCAATATCTCCGCGCGCAAGCGCCGGATTGAACTGTGTATCCACTGCCGCCCAGAACTGGTCTGCTGCGCCAATGGTTACGTTCACCTGCCCACGCAAGCTGTCGGGCACCGAAGCCTGCGCCCAATAGGCCTTGCGCTGTTCAAACAGTGCGCGTTGTTCGCGCAGGGCCTTTATCGCAGCCGGGCCATGTGCCGGGTCTTCAATGGCCCATGTCGCGTGGAGATAAGGTTCCACCACAAACGCGGGCGGGGGCAGGATATCTGCCAGCAATTCGTCTTGCAGCAGATTTTCGCGATGGAGCGGCCCACCAAAGCGGATGTAGGCAATTGCGACAGCGGCCAACACTATGGCTATCACCACCATGGCCATGACAAGCCGGGCGCCGCGTTTGGTCTGGTCCTTAATCATCGGTCAGCACTCTGCAGGCGTGAAGAACTGCATCGTGGATAGGGCCTTACAGTTAATGCCATTAACTCGGCGGCACTGCGGCAATTGCGGAATTGCACAACAGTATTTGGCAATAAAAGAAAACCCCCACCGGATCGCTCCGGCGGGGGTCAATTCTCTACGCGACTTTACAAAAAGCGCTGAGGATCAATCCTCGGTGCCTTCGTTGTCAGAAGCGATCAGGTAATCACCCGCATCGGCATCAGTACCGTGGGTTTCACCTTCGACCGCCGCCAGCGGATCATTGCCGATGGCGGCTTCCGGTCCTTGGGCCAGTTCCGCAGCATGCTCTTCGGCAGCCGTCGCAGGTGCGATCAGCGATTCCTGAAGCTTGCGATAGGAAGCGCGCAGCGCCGCATCGCGCGACGTTGCTGCAACACGCATACGGTTCATGCCGGCACCCGTGCCTGCCGGGATCAGCCGCCCGACGATCACGTTTTCCTTCAGGCCGATCAGCGAGTCCTTCTTCCCTTCAACCGCCGCCTGCGTCAGCACGCGGGTGGTTTCCTGGAACGACGCAGCCGAGATGAACGAGCGGGTCTGGAGCGACGCCTTGGTGATGCCCAGCAGCACCGGCTTGCCTTCAGCCGGAACCTGCCCTGCTTCCAGCTTGCCGTTCACTTCCAGCATTTCTTCCAGATCGACCTGTTCGCCCGGCAGCAGGGTGGTGTCGCCACCAGCGGTAATTTCAACCTTCTGCAGCATCTGGCGAACGATCACCTCGATGTGCTTGTCGTTGATCTTCACGCCCTGCAAGCGATAGACTTCCTGAATTTCCGCAACGAGGTATTCGGCCAGAGCCTCAACGCCCATCACTTCCAGAATGTCATGCGGATCAGGCGAACCGGAAATCAGGTTATCGCCCTTCTTGACGTAGTCGCCTTCCTGCACGTCGATCACGCGGCTCTTGGGCACCAGATACTCAACCGGTTCACCCTCTTCCGGGATGATCGCGATCTTGCGCTTGGCCTTGTAGTCACGCACGAATTCGATGCGCCCTGCAATCTTGGCGATGATCGAATTGTCCTTCGGCTTGCGGGCTTCGAACAGTTCGGCCACGCGCGGCAGACCGCCGGTGATGTCACGGGTCTTGGCGGCTTCACGCGACGCACGAGCAAGAATTTCACCCGCTTCAACCCGCTGGCCATCTTCAACCGAAAGCGTGGTGCCCACGGCCAGCAGATAGCGGGCCGCTTCACCCGAATCGTCATCGAGAAGAGTCAGGCGCGGACGCAGGTCTTCCTTCTTGCTGCGATTGATCGAGCGGTTTTCGGTGATGACACGGCTCGACATGCCGGTGGCTTCGTCGGTCTGTTCGGTCAGAGTCTTGCCGTCGACAAGATCCTGATAGCGCACGATACCCGGCTTTTCGGTGATGACCGGGGTGGTGAACGGATCCCACTCGGCCAGACGATCGCCCTGCGAAACGGTTGCACCGTTCTCATGGATAAGGTGCGTACCGTAAGGAACACGGTGGATCGCGCGTTCACGACCATCGGTATCCATCAGCACGATTTCGCCGTTACGGGCCAGCGACAGACGACGGTTACGCTTGTCGGTGATCGTCGGGATATCGCGGTAAACCACGGTACCATCGCTGATCGCTTCAAGGTGCGACTGTTCGTTGACCTGCGCCGCACCACCGATGTGGAAGGTACGCATGGTAAGCTGCGTGCCCGGTTCACCGATCGACTGCGCGGCGATAACGCCCACAGCTTCACCGATGTTGACCGGGGTACCGCGCGCCAGATCGCGACCATAGCACTTACCGCACACACCCTGCGTCGCTTCGCAAACCAGTGGCGAGCGGATGCGCGCCGACTGGACACCGGCTGCTTCGATCCGCGCGATGGCGGGTTCGTCCAGCAGGTCACCCTTCGAGGCAATCACTTCGCCGGTCTTGGCTTCGATCATGTCCTCGGCCAGCGTGCGGCCCAGAATGCGTTCACCCAGCGAGGCGATGGTCGCACCGCCCTGAACGATCGCGCGCATTTCCAGCGCGCGTTCGGTACCGCAGTCTTCCTCGATCACGACGCAATCCTGCGACACGTCGACCAGACGGCGGGTCAGATACCCTGAGTTTGCCGTCTTGAGCGCGGTGTCGGCCAGACCCTTACGGGCGCCGTGGGTCGAGTTGAAGTATTCAAGAACGGTCAGACCTTCCTTGAAGTTCGAGATGATCGGCGTTTCGATGATCTCGCCCGAAGGCTTGGCCATCAGACCGCGCATACCAGCCAGCTGCTTCATCTGGGCCGGGGAGCCACGCGCGCCGGAGTGCGACATCATGTAGATGGCGTTGATCGGCTTCTGGCGGCCCGTTTCCGGATCGATGGGCGAAGACTTCAGCTCTTCCATCATGGCGTTCGCCACCTGGTCGCCGCAACGGCTCCAGGCGTCGATCACCTTGTTGTACTTTTCCTGCTGGGTAATCAGACCGTCCTGATACTGTTGCTCGTAATCGGCAACCAGTTCCTTGGTTTCGGCAACCAGCGCATCCTTGCTGTCCGGGATAATCATGTCATCCTTGCCGAACGAAATGCCGGCCTTGAATGCATGGCGGAAGCCCAGCGACATGATCGCATCGGCGAACAGCACGGTGTCCTTCTGGCCCGTGTGACGATAGACCTCGTCGATCACGTCGCCCACGTCCTTCTTGGTCAACAGACGGTTGACCACGTCGAACGGAACCTTGTGGTTCTTGGGAAGGCATTCACCGATCAGCATGCGGCCCGGCGTCGTTTCAAAACGCTTGAGGTACTGCTTGCCGTTTTCGTCGGTCTGCGGAACGCGGGCGATGATCTTAGAATGCAGCGTTACCGCCTTGCATTCCAGCGCCTGATGCACTTCGGCCATGTCGGCCAGCATCATGCCTTCGCCAGGTTCTCCTGCGCGATCCATCGACAGATAATAGATGCCCAGCACCATGTCCTGCGACGGAACGATGATCGGCTTGCCATTGGCAGGCGACAGGATGTTGTTGGTCGACATCATCAACACGCGCGCTTCAAGCTGGGCTTCCAGCGAAAGCGGGACGTGGACGGCCATCTGGTCACCGTCGAAGTCAGCGTTGAAGGCCGAGCAGACCAGCGGGTGAAGCTGGATCGCCTTGCCCTCGATCAGCACGGGTTCGAACGCCTGAATGCCAAGACGGTGCAGCGTCGGCGCCCGGTTCAGCATGACCGGGTGTTCGCGGATCACTTCGTCCAGGATGTCCCAGACTTCCTTACGTTCCTTTTCGACCCACTTCTTGGCCTGCTTCAGAGTCATCGACAGACCCTTGGCATCAAGACGCGCGTAGATGAACGGCTTGAACAATTCGAGCGCCATCTTCTTGGGCAGACCGCACTGGTGCAGCTTCAGTTCCGGGCCGGTCACGATGACCGAACGGCCCGAATAGTCGACGCGCTTGCCCAGAAGGTTCTGGCGGAAGCGGCCCTGCTTGCCCTTGAGCATGTCGGACAGCGACTTGAGCGGACGCTTGTTGGCGCCGGTGATAACGCGGCCACGACGGCCGTTGTCGAACAGCGCGTCAACCGCTTCCTGCAGCATGCGCTTTTCGTTGCGGACGATGATGTCCGGCGCACGCAGTTCGATCAGGCGCTTCAGGCGGTTGTTGCGGTTGATAACGCGGCGATAGAGGTCGTTCAGGTCAGACGTGGCAAAGCGCCCACCGTCGAGCGGCACCAGCGGGCGCAGTTCGGGCGGAATGACCGGTACGACGTCAAGGATCATCCATTCGGGACGGTTGCCCGAATCGATGAACGATTCCACGACCTTGAGGCGCTTGATGATCTTCTTGGGCTTGAGTTCGGACTTGGTGGTCCGCAGCTCTTCCATCAGATCATCACGCTCCTGAACCAGATCGAGGTTCATCAGCATGTGCTTGACCGCTTCTGCACCGATGCCGGCCGAGAAGGCGTCTTCGCCATATTCGTCCTGCGCGTCGAGCAGTTCGTCTTCGGTCAGAAGCTGATAGGGTTCCAGCGGGGTCAGGCCCGGCTCGGTCACCACATAGCTTTCGAAGTACAGAATGCGCTCCAGCTGCTTGAGCTGCATGTCGAGCAGCAGGCCGATGCGCGACGGCAGCGACTTGAGGAACCAGATGTGCGCGACAGGCGCTGCCAGTTCGATGTGGCCCATGCGTTCGCGGCGCACCTTGGTCACGGTCACTTCGACGCCGCACTTTTCGCAGACGACGCCCTTGTACTTCATACGCTTGTACTTGCCGCACAGGCACTCGTAATCCTTCACAGGACCGAAGATGCGCGCGCAAAACAGGCCATCACGCTCAGGCTTGAACGTGCGGTAGTTGATGGTTTCGGGCTTCTTGATCTCACCGAAAGACCACGAACGGATGCGTTCGGGGGACGCCAGACCGATCTGGATCTGGTCGAAAGTTTCGGGCTTGGCGATCTGGTTGGTGAATTTGGTCAGGTCGTTCATTTTGTGCCGTTCCCTTGCCCCTCATCGAGGCGTTGGACGTAAAATCTCTGGCGAAGGGCCGGGCGGTGGCAGAGCCACCGCCCGATATCCTTACTCTGCCGCCTGCGCGAAATCGTCATCGTCGGTGTTGTCCAGCGACGACAGTTCGACGTTGAGGCCGAGCGAGCGCATTTCCTTGACGAGCACGTTGAAGCTTTCAGGAATGCCGGCTTCGAAGGTGTCGTCGCCCTTGACGATCGCTTCGTAAACCTTGGTGCGGCCGACCACGTCATCCGACTTCACCGTCAGCATTTCCTGCAGCGTATAGGCTGCGCCATAGGCCTGA
The DNA here is from genome assembly GCF_026672515.1 of Novosphingobium sp. SL115. GTDB lineage: Bacteria > Pseudomonadota > Alphaproteobacteria > Sphingomonadales > Sphingomonadaceae > Novosphingobium. Next base: position 569,435 of record NZ_JAPPRG010000002.1, read on the forward strand.
AGCGCCCAGACCTCCATTTCCCCGAAGCGCTGGCCACCGAACTGCGCCTTACCACCCAGCGGCTGCTGCGTGACAAGCGAGTACGGCCCGATGGAACGTGCGTGGATCTTGTCGTCGACAAGGTGGTGCAGCTTGAGCACATACTTCATGCCCACGGTGACCTTGCGGTCAAATGCGTCACCGGTGCGACCGTCGAACAGCGTCACCTGGCCCGATTCATCGAGGCCCGCCAGACGCAGCATGTCAGTCACGTCCTTTTCCACCGCGCCATCGAACACCGGCGAGCCCATCGGCACGCCTGCACGGACAGACTGGGCGAAATCCACGATCTGCGCATCACTGCGCTCGTCGATCTCGGCGGTGTAGTTGTCGCCGTAGATTTCCTTGAGCAGTTCGCGCACCGCTTCCGGCGGTTGACCTGCTTCGGGATTCGGGTTGGCTTCGCGCCATGCATCCAGAGCATTGCCGATGCGCTTGCCCAGACCGCGCGCGGCCCAGCCAAGGTGGGTTTCGAAGATCTGCCCGACGTTCATGCGCGAAGGCACGCCTAGCGGGTTGAGCACGAAGTCGACCGGCGTGCCGTCTTCAAGGAACGGCATGTCTTCCTGCGGCAGGATGCGGCTGATGATGCCCTTGTTGCCGTGACGGCCGGCCATCTTGTCGCCCGGCTGCAGCTTGCGCTTCACCGCCACGAACACCTTGACCATCTTGAGCACGCCGGGCGCCAGTTCGTCACCGCGTTCCAGCTTTTCCTTGCGGTCTTCGAACTTCTCCTGGATCGCCTTGACGCTTACGTCATACTGGCCCTTGACCGCTTCAAGCTGTGCCTGGCGCGCATCGTCGGCCACCGCGAACTTCCACCATTCATGGCGTTCGACATCGGCGAGAACCTGCTCGTCAATCTCGACACCCTTCTTGATGCCCTTGGGCGCCGCAGCCGAGATCTGACCCAGCAGCATGTCGCGCAGACGATTGAAGGTGGCGCGGTTGAGGATGGCCCGTTCGTCTTCGCGGTCCTTGGCGAGGCGTTCGATTTCCTCGTTCTGGATCGCGCGGGTACGGTCATCGATTTCGATGCCGTGACGGTTGAACACGCGCACATCCACGATGGTGCCAGCAACGCCCGGCGGCAGACGAAGCGACGTGTCACGTACATCGCTGGCCTTTTCACCAAAGATTGCGCGCAGCAGCTTTTCTTCCGGCGTCATCGGCGATTCACCCTTGGGGGTGATCTTGCCGACAAGGATATCACCGGGGTGAACTTCCGCGCCGATATAGACGATGCCCGCTTCGTCGAGGTTGCGCAGGGCTTCCTCGCCGACATTCGGGATATCGCGGGTGATGTCTTCTGGCCCGAGCTTGGTGTCACGAGCCATGACTTCGAATTCTTCAATGTGGATCGAGGTGAACACGTCGTCTTTGACGATGCGTTCCGAGATCAGGATCGAGTCTTCGTAGTTGTAGCCGTTCCAGGGCATGAACGCGACGAGCACGTTACGGCCCAGCGCCAGTTCACCGAATTCGGTCGAAGGACCGTCAGCAATGATGTCGCCCTTTTCGATCAGATCGCCCACCTTCACCAGCGGGCGCTGGTTGATGCAGGTCGACTGGTTGGAACGCTCGAACTTCTGCAGACGATAAATGTCGACGCCCGACTGGCCGGGTTCGATATCGCCGCTGGCGCGGATCACGATACGGGTTGCGTCAACCTGATCGACCACACCCGAACGCAGCGCCGAAATGGCGGCGCCCGAATCGCGCGCGACGGTTTCTTCCATGCCGGTACCGACGAAAGGCGCATCGGCCTTTACCAGCGGCACGGCCTGACGCTGCATGTTCGAACCCATGAGCGCGCGGTTGGCGTCGTCGTTTTCCAGGAACGGAATGAGCGAAGCGGCAACCGAAACGAGCTGCTTTGGCGAAACGTCCATCAGCGTGACGGTATCGCGCGGGGCCATCACGAATTCGCCGTTCTGACGGGCGGACACGAGCTCTTCCACGAACGAGCCATCAGCATTGGTTTCAGCCGAAGCCTGCGCCACCGTGTGCTTCTGTTCTTCCATGGCCGAAAGATAGATCACATCGCGCGTGACCTTGCCGTCGATGACCTTGCGATACGGCGTTTCGATGAAGCCGTACTTGTTGACGCGGGCGAAGGTCGACAGCGAGTTGATAAGACCGATGTTCGGGCCTTCCGGCGTTTCAATCGGGCAGATGCGGCCATAGTGCGTGGGGTGAACGTCGCGCACTTCGAAGCCTGCACGTTCACGGGTAAGACCGCCCGGCCCAAGTGCCGAAACACGGCGCTTGTGGGTCACTTCGGACAGCGGGTTGGTCTGGTCCATGAACTGCGAAAGCTGCGAGGAGCCGAAGAATTCGCGCACTGCGGCAACCGCAGGCTTGGCGTTGATGAGGTCGTTCGGCATGACCGTCGACACATCGACCGACGACATGCGCTCCTTGACCGCGCGCTCCATGCGCAGCAGGCCAACGCGGTACTGGTTTTCGAGCAATTCGCCCACCGAACGCACGCGACGGTTGCCGAGGTTGTCGATGTCATCGACTTCGCCCTTGCCGTCCTTCAGGTTCACCAGTTCCTTGACCACGGCGAGAATATCTTCGCTGCGCAGGGTGGTTACCGTGTCTTCGCAATCAAGGCCAAGACGCATGTTCAGCTTGACGCGACCCACGGCCGAAAGGTCATAGCGGTCGCCATCGAAGAACAGGCCATCGAACAGCGCTTCGGCTGTTTCGCGCGTCGGCGGTTCACCAGGGCGCATCACGCGATAGATATCGGCAAGCGCATGGTCGCGATCCGGGGCCTTGTCGGCCTTCAGCGTGTTGCGGATCCACGGGCCAGTCGAAATGTGATCGACGTCGAGCAGTTCGAGACGATCAATCCCGGCCTTGTCGAGCAGTTCGAGGTTTTCCGGCGACACTTCATCGCCCGATTCGATCCAGATGCGACCGGTCGATTCATCGATCAGGTCACGCGCCGAATAGCGGCCGAAGATTTCTTCGGTCGGGATGAGCAGTTCTTCCAGACCGTCCTTGAACGCCTTGTTGGCGGCACGAGGCGAAATCTTCTGGCCTGCCGGGAAGATAACTTCGCCAGACTTGGCATCAACGATGTCAAACTGGGGCTTCGAACCGCGCCACTGCTCGAGCACGAAGGGAACCTTCCAGCCACCTTCGGCACGTGCCCAAGTGACGGTTTCATAGAAGAAATCGAGGATTTCTTCATCGCCCAGACCCAGCGCATGCAGCAGCGCGGTGACCGGCAGCTTGCGCTTGCGGTCGATACGGACGTTGACGATGTCCTTGGCGTCGAATTCGAAATCGAGCCACGAACCACGGTAAGGAATCACGCGGGCGGCAAACAAGTACTTGCCCGACGAGTGCGTCTTGCCGCGGTCATGATCGAACAGAACGCCCGGCGAGCGATGCATCTGCGACACGATCACGCGCTCGGTACCGTTGATGAAGAAGGTGCCGTTGTCGGTCATGAGCGGGATATCGCCCATGTAAACGTCCTGCTCCTTGATATCGATGAGGCTCTTGGTTTCCGTCTCGGCGTCCACTTCGAACGTGGCGAGCTTGAGCGTCACCTTCATCGGCGCAGCATACGTGATGCCGCGCTGACGGCATTCGTTCACGTCATACTTGGGCGCCTCGAGGACGTAACCGTCGCGCTCCTTGATATCGAGGCTAGCGGTGCCGGCGAAGTCCTGGATCGGAAAAACCGAACGCAGGGTCTTTTCAAGCCCCGAAACATAACCGGTCGACGGATCGGAGCGGAGGAACTGCTCGTACGATTCGCGCTGAACTTCGATCAGGTTCGGCATCTGCACGACTTCGTGGATGTCCCCGAAGATCTTGCGGATGCGCTTCTTGACGCCAGAACGGCTGGGCGACTTGGTAGCCATAAAGGTTACGTGCCTCTTCACTGTAAACGGCCGGAAAACCGGCGGAAATCTTGCCATGCGCGACGATGGCGCCACCAAACAGGAAAAGGCCGCATAGCGCACGAACTCCCGTTAAAGGAAGCCATGGCCCGCAGCCTTTTGCGTCAGATGGATATCCCTGTGCTTCCTTCCGTGGCCATCCCCCGCGCATGGGAAGGCCTTGCTCGAAACACCGGGCAGAGCACAACCTATAGGCACCGTGTCCGGCAAAGTCAAAGGCTGCCGTCCCTGAACTGATCCTTAGATATCCGAGAGACCCTAAAGCCTAAAGACCCGAAAGGTTGACTTGCGTGCCAGAATCAGCCAATGGCCCACCCGACTGGCTGGCCGCATGGCCCGTCGCTCATCCGTCCGAGACCGTTGGTGCAGGTTTGCCTGCTTAATTTCCAGCATAGGCGGGGAAAAGAGTTTCTGGCCTCATGCTCCCGATTGTGGACCGTGGTGCCACCTGCGCTTTACAGCGCACCTCCTTCCCTTGTCACGGACTCGCCGGTGGTCTTCGGGCCATCGACAAACGTAGCCGACTGCACGGGTTTCCCGTGCGGTCACATGTGAAGGAGTTAGGCATGGATCGTTCGCAGAAAGCCGATTCGGTCGCCTTCCTGAACGGCGTCTTCAACGAGGCCGGCGCGGTGGTCATCACCCGCAACCTCGGCATGTCGGTGGCACAGTCCACCGCCCTGCGCACGAAGATCCGTGAAGCGGGCGCGACTTACAAGGTTGCGAAGAACAGTCTTGCCAAGCTTGCCGTCGCGGGCACCGATTACGAAGGTCTGGGTGATTTCTTCACCGGTCCTACCGCAATCGCGGCGTCCGCCGATCCGGTTGCTGCCGCCAAGGCAGTGGTCGAGTTCGCCAAGACCACCGACAAGATTGAAATCGTCGGCGGTGCAATGGGTTCGCAGGTTCTCAACGAAGCCGGCGTCAAGGCACTTGCCTCGATGCCCAGCCTCGACGAACTGCGCGGCACGCTCATCGGCCTCATCCAGGCTCCGGCCACGAAGATCGCCCAGCTCACGACTGCTCCGGCAGCCAAGCTGGCCCGCGTCTTCGGCGCCTACGCCAAGGAAGCCGCATAAGACTGTCCGTTCGATTTCCGCCTGCCGCGCCATTCGGGCGTGCGGGCACCACAAGATCAGGAGTGAAATACCATGGCTGACATCGCCAAGCTCGTTGAAGAACTTTCGAAGCTGACCGTCCTCGAAGCCGCTGACCTCGCCAAGGCGCTTGAAGAAGCATGGGGCGTTTCGGCTGCTGCTGCTGTTGCTGTTGCCGCGGCTCCTGCCGCTGCTGCTGAAGCCGCTGAAGAAAAGACCGAATTTGACGTGATCCTCACCGGCGACGGTGGCAAGAAGATCCAGGTCATCAAGGAAGTCCGCGCAATCACCTCGCTCGGCCTGACCGAAGCCAAGGCGCTGGTTGAATCGGCTCCGAAGGCTATCAAGGAAGGCGTGTCGAAGGCTGAAGCCGAAGACATCAAGAAGAAGATCGAAGAAGCCGGCGGCACCGTCGAAATCAAGTAATCTTCTTCCGGCTTGCCGGATCGAGTTACAGGAAAGGGCGGCTCCTTGCGGGGCCGCCCTTTTCATATGCCCGTGTTGATAAGCGACTTACTTCAGCGACTTGATATATTCGATCAGCTCCTTGCGCTTGGCGGCATCCGGCTGGCCAGCGTAAGTCATCTTGGTGCCCGGAACCTTCTTCATCGGCCCGGCCAGATATTCGTCCAGCGTCGCCTCGTCCCAGGTCAGGCCCGACGCCTTCATCGCCGGGCTGAAATTGAACCCGGCCACTTCGCCAGCCTTGGTGCCGAAAACACCGAACAGGCTGGGGCCAACCATGTTCTTGCCCTTTTCCGGCGAATGGCACGATTTACACATCGCAAACACCGCCGGGGTGGCAGCGGCGCTGGTCGTGCTGGTTGCAGGTGCATCAGCAGGAGTTGTATTTTCAGCCGATTCATCGGTTTTCGCACCGCTACAGGCGGCAAGGCTGCCCGCAAGCGCGGCAGTGACGGCAATATGCAGGATACGGCGCATAAGACTGACCCTTTCAACTTTTCGGATCGCCACCTGCGCTTCGCCCCCCAATGGAACGAGGCGCGCGACAAGCCTATCCGGCAGGCGACGACTCTTCTTTCCTTGGGATCGCAAGCGCCCTAGGGCAGCGTGGCATGTTTGAAAAGCCGCCCCTCCACTGGTCCACCGAATTGCGTGCCATGCTGCGCCTTGCCGCACCGATGGTGGGCGCAAACCTGTTGCAGATGGCCGTATTCGCGGTTGACGTCGTGTTCGTTGCCCGGCTTGGGCCAGTAGCTTTGGCGGCATCGTCGCTGTCGGTATCGCTGTTCGGCCTGCTGGTGTGGAGTCTTTCTGGCCTTGTCGGCGGGGCTGCGCCGCTGATTGCTGCCGAACTTGGCCGCCGTCGCCATGCCGTGCGCGAAGTCCGCCGCACGGTGCGCATGGCAGGCTGGGCCGGCGTGCTCGCATCACTGCTGGCCATGGGCGTATGCCTGCTGGGTGAGCCGCTGATGCGTGTGACCGGGCAGCAGGAAAACGTGATCGTGCTGGCGGTGCCGTTCCTGAACGTGCTGATGTGGGCCGCCATTCCGTCAACCGTCGCAGCCCTGCTGCGCACGTTTGTCGCCGCGATGGGCCGCCCGACCATTGGCACCGCAATCACCGGCATGGCAGTGCTGGTCAATGCGCTGGGCAACTGGCTGTTTGTGTTCGGCAATCTTGGCGCACCCGAAATGGGCCTTACCGGGTCCGCGATTTCCAGCGTGGTGACGACTTGCGCCATGGTACTGGCCTATGTCGTGGTCATCCGCACCGATCGCCGTTTGCGGCGCTATCGCCTGCTGGGCCGCTGGTGGAAGGCCGAGTGGACGCGCTTTGCCGATGTTTTGCGCATCGGCTTGCCGATCACCGGCACAATTCTGGCCGAAGCGGGCATGTTCAATGGCGCGGCGTTCGTGATGGGCCGCATCGGCGAAGTGGAGCTGGCTGCGCATACCGTGGCGTTGCAATTTGCCGCCATCGCCTTTCAGGTGCCGTTCGGTGTGGCGCAGGCTGCGACGATCCGCGTCGGCATGGCCTTCGGTGCAGGCGACAGCGGAGCAATTGCACGGTCGGGCCGGGTGGCGGTGGTGCTGGGAATCGGCTTCATGGCCGTGACAGCAGGCACCATGCTGCTGTTTCCCCGCGCGATCCTGCGCCTTTATATCGATCCTGACGCGCCGCAGAACGCCGCAATGGTGGTGCTGGCAATACAATACATGGCAGTCGCTGCTGCGTTCCAGTTATTTGACGGGGCGCAAGCCGTTGGCGCGGCACTGCTGCGCGGATTGCAGGATACCCGCGTGCCGATGGGCTTTGCGTTGTTCGGTTACTGGGTGCCGGGCATGGGCACCGCCATCGGCCTTGGGTTGTTTTCCCCGCTGGGCGGTCTTGGCGTGTGGATCGGGTTGATGGTCGGACTGGTCGTCGTTGCCAGCCTGATGCTGTGGCGGTGGAAGAACCGTGCAAGGCTTGGCCTGCTGCCTATGTGATCGGCCTTGAAATTCGGTCATCATGGCGAAAAGAATCTGCGCCACACCCATTGACGCTCCACAGAGGTCGTCCCATATCCCGCCCGCTGGCACTCTCTGCACGAGAGTGCCAAGGCCCATTTTTTAGACATGGAAGAGGGAAAACACCCATGACTTTCCGTCCGCTGCACGATCGCGTGCTTGTGCGCCGCGTCGAAGCCGAGGAAAAGACTGCCGGCGGGATCATCATCCCCGACAGCGCCAAGGAAAAGCCCGCTGAAGGCGAAATCGTTGCCACCGGCACCGGCGCGCGCGCCGAAAACGGCACGATCACGCCGCTCGACGTCAAGGTTGGCGATCGCGTGCTGTTTGGCAAGTGGTCCGGCACCGAAGTCAAGGTCGATGGCGAAGACCTGCTCATCATGAAGGAATCGGACATTCTTGGCGTGATCGGCTGATCGCTCCTGCTGTCCTGAACGCAATTCAAAATATTCAAAGGAAAACAACATGGCTGCCAAGGACGTAAAGTTCGGCCGTGACGCCCGCGAACGCATTCTGCGCGGCGTCGATATTCTCGCTGATGCCGTGAAGGTTACCCTCGGTCCCAAGGGCCGTAACGTGGTGATCGACAAGAGCTTCGGCGCGCCCCGCATCACCAAGGACGGTGTTTCGGTCGCCAAGGAAATCGAACTCAAGGACAAGTTCGAAAACATGGGCGCCCAGATGCTGCGCGAAGTGGCCTCGAAGGCCAACGACGCAGCCGGTGACGGTACCACCACTGCCACGGTTCTGGCGCAGGCGATCGTTCGTGAAGGCATGACGGCAGTTGCTGCCGGCATGAACCCGATGGACCTGAAGCGCGGCATCGACATTGCAGTCGGCAAGGTTGTCGAAAACCTCAAGGCCCGTTCGACCCCGGTTTCGGGTTCGTCGGAAATTGCCCAGGTTGGCATCATCTCGGCCAATGGCGACATCGAAGTCGGCCAGAAGATCGCCGAAGCGATGGAAAAGGTCGGCAAGGAAGGCGTCATCACCGTGGAAGAGGCCAAGGGCCTCGAATTCGAACTCGATGTCGTTGAAGGCATGCAGTTCGACCGCGGCTACCTGTCGCCCTACTTCATCACCAACCCGGAAAAGATGACGGTCGAACTCGAAAACCCGTACATCCTGATCCACGAGAAGAAGCTGTCGTCGCTGCAGGCGATGCTGCCGATCCTCGAAGCGGTTGTGCAGTCGGGGCGTCCGCTGCTCATCATCGCCGAAGACATCGAAGGCGAAGCACTGGCGACCCTGGTCGTCAACAAGCTGCGCGGTGGCCTGAAGATCGCTGCCGTCAAGGCACCGGGCTTTGGTGACCGTCGCAAGGCGATGCTGGGCGATATCGCCACGCTGACCGCTGGCGAAATGATCTCCGAAGACCTCGGCATCAAGCTCGAAACCGTTACGCTCGCCATGCTAGGTCAGGCCAAGAAGGTCACGATCGACAAGGACAACACCACGATCGTCGACGGTGCCGGTTCGGCTGACGAAATCAAGGGCCGTGTCGACCAGATCCGCGCCCAGATCGAAGTCACCACCAGCGACTACGACCGTGAAAAGCTGCAGGAACGTCTGGCCAAGCTGGCTGGCGGCGTTGCCGTCATCAAGGTTGGCGGCGCGACCGAAGTCGAAGTGAAGGAACGCAAGGACCGCGTTGATGACGCGCTCCACGCAACCCGCGCTGCGGTTGAAGAAGGCATCGTTCCCGGTGGCGGTACTGCTCTGCTTTATGCCACCAAGGCTCTTGAAGGCCTCAAGGGCGCCAACGATGACCAGACCAAGGGCATCGACATCGTGCGTCGCGCGATCCAGACGCCGCTTCGCCAGATCGCTGCGAACGCCGGCCATGACGGTGCCGTCGTTGCAGGCAACCTGCTGCGTGAAAACGACGAAAATCAGGGCTTCAACGCCTCGACCGACGTTTACGAAAACCTGAAGGCTGCTGGCGTGATCGACCCGACCAAGGTCGTTCGCACCGCGCTGCAGGATGCAGCTTCGGTTTCGGGCCTGCTCATCACCACGGAAGCGGCGATCAGCGAACGTCCGGACGACAAGCCCGCAATGCCCCCGATGGGTGGCGGCATGGGCGGCATGGGTGGCATGGACTTCTAAGTCCACGTCAGCTTTTGCTGAACGGGAATCGGGGTCGGAAGGGAAACCTTCCGGCCCCTTTTCCTTTGCCTTTGGCACGCATGGAAGCGTGGGAACCCAATGCGCCGGCTGGCGTTTTGTGCGCGATGAATTGCGCGTTGCTTCTTTCCTTGCCACAATCTGCGGCGTGAGCGCGCCACCATCCCCCTGCACGGATTCCGTGCTGCAAACGCCGACGCTGGCATCGATTGATCCTGAGATCTATCGCGTCCTGTTCGAAAACATGGACGACGGTTTCTGCGTCATCGAATTCGTTGACGGGCCGCATGGGCCGTTAAGCGACTATGTTCACCTGATCGCCAATCCAGCCTATGAACGACACACCGGCATTCCAAATGTGGTGGGCCAATATCTGCGCCAGATGGTGCCCGCCGAGGCGGACGACTGGATCGCGTTCTACGGCAAAGTCCTGCACACTGGCGAACCAATTCGTTTTCGCAACGAACTTGTCGCCACCGGCCGGATTCTCGATGTTTCATCATTCCGCATCGGACCGTTTGAAAACCGGCTGGTGGCAGTATTGTTCAAGGACGTGACCGAACAGGTCCGCGCCGAGGCCGCATTGTACCAGTTGAACGAAACGCTGGAACAACGCGTCGCCGATGCGCTGGCACAGCGCGAACAGGCCGAAAGTGCACTGCGTCAGGCACAGAAAATGGAAGCCGTGGGCCAGTTGACCGGCGGCCTTGCCCACGACTTCAACAACCTGCTGGGTGGCATCACCGGCGCACTGGAAATGATCGCGCGCCGCGCCGTTCAGGGCCGCACCGCAGATGTCGAACGCTATGTCGCCGCCGGACTGGGCGCAGCACGGCGCGCAGCAGCGCTTACCCACCGGTTACTGGCGTTTTCCCGCCGCCAGACGCTTTCTCCGCGCGCCACCTTGGTCAACCGGCTGCTGGATGATTTTGTCGATCTGGTACGACGCACAGTGGGACCGGGCATTGCGGTTGAGGTTGATACTGACCCGGCATTGTGGCCGACACTGGTAGATGCCAACCAGCTTGAAAACGCGCTTCTCAACCTGTGTATCAACGCCCGCGATGCCATGCCCGATGGTGGACGGCTGACCATCACCACGCTGAACGTGCAGCTTGATCCCGATCAGGCGGGTGAACGCGGGCTGCGGCCGGGCGATTACGTTACTGTAACCGTCGGCGACAGCGGCGTTGGTATTGCCGCAGATGACATCGAACGTGTGTTCGAACCGTTTTTCACCACCAAACCAACCGGGCGCGGCACCGGACTCGGCCTTTCGATGGTCTATGGCTTTGCCCGACAAAGTAACGGCCTTGTGCGAATTCGTTCAACCCCCGGAGAAGGCACACTGGTCAGGCTTTATCTGCCCCGCCACGAAGCCATTGCCGATCCGACCGACGATGCCGCGCTGCAGGTCCGCCGGTCCGCCCGCCCCGGTCTACGCGCACTGGTGGTGGATGATGAACCTACGGTCAGAATGATGATGGTCGATGCACTCGGCCTGATCGCTATCGAATGCCTCGACGCCGATGATGGCCCGACGGCATTGGCGCTTCTGGATCAGGGTATCGAAATTGACTTGCTGGTTACCGATGTCGGCCTGCCCGGCGGTCTCAACGGCCGTCAGGTGGCCGACGAAGTGCGAAGGCGGCGGCCCGATGTGGCGGTTCTGTTCGTGACCGGTTACGCCGACAGCGTCGTCCTGCAGAAAGACGATGGCGAAACCGGCATCGGCGTTCTGACCAAACCCTTCACGCTGGATGATTTGCAACAACGCGCATTGAGCATTGTCGAGCAAGTCAAACCGGGCGGCTGATTCGTTCCAGAAGATCGACGCTCGCCCCATCAGGCAGCATCATTTCATCATATCGGGTAAAGCCCAGCCGCCCGGCCAAGCTCAGCGAAGAAGCGTTGCCATGTTCTATCATGCAGGCGATTCGGGACAGACCATGAACCTTGCCGTGCGCTTCATCGAACCAGTCTAACACGGCGCGCATGCCTTCCTGCGCATAGCCCTTGCGCCAGTACTCCTGCGCCAGAATCCACGCAGCTTCGGGCACGTCGTCCATGCCTTTGCCGAACCCTCGCAGTGAATGGAAAATGCCGATCTGACCAACAAACGCGCCTCCTGCCCGTTCGTGCGCCAGAAACATGCCATAACCATACAACTGCCATGATCCCGCCGCCCGCAGCGCGCGGGCAAACATGTCTGTCGTCGGGTCATCGGCGCGCGGGCCAAGGAAGCGATGCACTTCAGGGTCGGCCAGCAAATCTCTCAACAGCAAATAATCATCACGCCCCGGCACAGACAGTACCAACCGTTCAGTTTGCAGGCGAGGGAGACAGGAGTTCATGGGTATCGCATTGGCAGGGGGCATTGTCAGGAAACTGCGAGCGCCAGATCAAGCGCATGCAGCAGCAGGCCAACCAGCCCGCCCACCAGCGTACCGTTGATGCGAATGAACTGAAGATCACGGCCCACCGCACCTTCGATCCGGTCCGTCACCGTGCGCGCATCCCAGCGCTTTACCGTTTCCGAAACCAAACGCACGATTTGCGCGCCATAGCGGGTGGACACACCCACCATGGTTCTTCGGGCAAAGCGGTTGACCAGACTCTGCAGTCGCACATCCTGCTGCAAGGCCTGTCCCAGTTCGGCAAGGCTGGCACCAAACTGCCCCGCCAGCGCCCCAGAGGGATTGCGGACCATCTGCAGCAGCCGGGTGCGGCCCCGTTCCCATAGCGCGTCCAGCCAGCGGGCAAATGCCGGGTTCGCCAACACTTCTTGCTTCATCTGTTCCACTCGTGCCTGCATCGCGGCATCGTGGATCAGATCGTGCGCCAGCGTGGCCAGCCCGTCCTCGATCTTGCGGCGCAGCGGATGGTCAGGCACCACCAATGTCTCGGCCAGAAGCTTGTAGAGGCCATCAAGGATCGCGTTGGCGAGCTTTTCGTCCAGTCCGGTCCAGCGCAGGATGGTATTGGCGCGTTCGTGGATGGTCGCCTGAATCAACGGCTCGTTCGCCTCGATGGTTTCGGCCGCCTTGCGGATCAGGCTTTCAATCACCGGCATGTGCCGACCGTCGGCAATAGCTGCGCCTAGCAACTGACCCAGTAGCGGCGACAATTCGAGCTTTTCAAGCTGCGCCCGCAGCGCACCCTTGGCCAGACCGCCCAATTCATCGGGATCGAGCGATTCCAGCACGTCGGCCACCAGACCGGCTGCACCATCTCGCAACCGGCTTTCCCCGCCGCGCGGATCGGCCAGAAAAGTGCCCATCGCCGCCGCCGCGTTGACCGCGCCCATGCGCCGGGCAACCACTTGTGGCGTCAGGAAATTCGTTTGCAGGAACGCAGCCATCGTATCGGCAATGCGATCCTTGTTTTCAGGGATGATCGCGGTGTGCGGAATGGGCACGCCCAACGGATGACGAAACAGTGCAGTCACCGCAAACCAGTCTGCCAATCCACCCACCATTGCCGCTTCGGCAAATGCCCGGACGAAACCCAATGCGGGGTGCAGCCCTTCATAACGCCGCGTGACGGCATAGAGCACCGCCATAAGCACCAGCAGGCAAGTAGCGACCAGACGCATTCTCCGCGCCCGATCAACAATCACGACAGGTCTTAGACGCAAACGGCCCGCAGCCTCAGCTTCAGGCCTGCCATCAGGACCGGAGGAGGCCGGGGGAGATACCCCGGCCATATTTGGAAGCGTTGCGTTCACTCCGCCGGGAATGCGCCGAGGCTAAGTTCGTTCCGCGTATCGCCATCACGGTCACCCGGTTCATAACCCAGCACCTTGCGCGCCAGCCATGGGCCAATGCGCTTTTCGAGCCCATCGGCCAGACTGAAACCGGCAGGCACGATCAGCAGCGTCAGCAGTGTGGACAGGGTAAGCCCCCCGATCACCACGATACCCATCGGTGCGCGCCAGCCCGCATCACCGCCAAGGGCAGCCGCAGTCGGCACCATGCCGGCCACCATCGCCACCGTGGTCATGATGATGGGCTGCGCGCGCTTGTGTCCAGCCTCGGTAATTGCCTCAAGCTTGGATTTGCCAGCCGCCATTTCTTCAAGCGCGAAGTCGATCAGCAGGATCGAGTTCTTGGCAACGATGCCGAAGAGCATGAGAATGCCGATGAACACCGGCATGGACAACGCCTGCCCCGTGATCGCCACGGCCATCAAACCACCCAACGGCGCGAGGAATAGTGACCCCATGTTGACCAGCGGCGAAATGAAGCGGTGGTACAGCAGGACCAGCACCGAGAACACCAGAAGGATGCCCGACGCCAGCGCGACGGCAAAATTGGCCATCATTTCATCCTGGAACTTGTCCTCACCCGCTGCCGTGTTCGAAACGCCCTGCGGCAGATTCTGCATGATCGACAGTTTACCGATGGCCGTCATTGCATCGCCCTTGACCACACCGGGGGCAAGATCGGCGCCAACGAAGACGCGGCGAGCCTGATTGTAGCGCTGAATCTGCGTCGGTCCGGAGCCAAAGGTAATCGCGGCCACCCGCGCCAGCGGCACAGAGCCGCCTGATACAGTGGGAACCGGCAGGTTTTCGATAGTGGACAGGTCACGGCGTGAATTTTCGGGAATCTTTACCCGGATCGGTACCTGACGGTCAGACAGCGAGAATTTGGCGCTGTTCTGGTCGATTTCGCCTTGTGTGGCGATACGGATCACCTGACTCAGGGCCTGCGTTGTCACCCCCAGGTCGGCGGCAAGATCAAGCCGGGGCGTGATGATGATTTCAGGCCTGCGCAGATCGGCGCTGATGCGCGGCGCAACCACCTGGCGCAGGCCGCTCATCTGTTCTACCAGCGTTTGGGCGGTTTTCTGCAGAAGGTCAGGATCGGACCCGGCCAGCATAATGCTGATCGGGCGGCCAGAACCGCCGCCAGGACCGCTTGGCCCGTTTGACAGGAAGTTCACCCGCGCATCAGGAATCTGCTGAAGAACCGGGGTCAGTTCCTGTTCGAAATCCAGGCTGGGACGTTCGCGATCCTTGCGCAGGTTCAGAAAGATGCTGGCCTTGGCCTCGCGCACGGATGCCAGCGAGGATTCGACCTCCTGTTCTCGGCTGACCAACGCAACGATTTCCTCAACCTTTTTCTCGGTCTGTTGCAGCGTCGTTCCCGGCACCATTTCAATCGATATGCGGCTGGAATCGCTGTCCGTATCAGGGAAGAACTGAGACGGAATGGTGAACCCAAGCAAGATGGTCAAACCAAAAGCCAGAACACCAATGCCCATCATCCATACGCGATGGTCACGCAAACGCGCGCGGAAACGGCGGGCTGGATAACTGGCGCGATAGGCAATCGCCTTCGAGGTATCGAGCGACCATTCCAGCACTTTCATGTAGCGGTCCATCATCGGACCGCCGCCATGTTCGGCTTCGCCATGCGCTTTCAGGAAATAGGCTGCGACCATCGGCGTTATCATGCGCGCAACCAGCAGCGAAAACAGCACCGCAATCACCACGGTCAGACCAAAGTTCTTGAAGAACTGGCCCGAAACGCCGGGCATCAGCGCAACGGGGAAGAACACCGCTACGATGGAAAAGGTGGTTGCCACCACGGCGAGGCCGATTTCATCTGCCGCGTCAATGGAAGCCTGATAAGCGCTTTTTCCCATGCGCATGTGACGCACGATATTTTCGATTTCGACGATGGCATCGTCCACCAGCACGCCCGCGACCAGACCAAGCGCCAGAAGCGACATCTGGTTAAGCGTGAAGCCCATCAGATCGAGCACCCAGAACGTGGGGATCGATGACAGCGGAATGGCAATGGCCGACACGATGGTGGCGCGCCAGTCACGCAGGAAGAAGAACACCACGATCACCGCCAGCACGGCGCCTTCGACCATCGCATTCATCGAGGAACGGTACTGGTCCTTGGTGTAAGTGACCGAAGTGAACAGGATCTTGAACTGGATCTTGCCGCTTTGTTCAGCTTCAAGCTTGCGCATCTCCTCCATCGCGCCATCATAAACCGACACGTCGGATTCCCCGCGCGCGCGGGATATGGCGAAAGTGACCACCGGCTTGCCGTTGAACTTGGCGATCGAGGTGATTTCGCTGTAACTGTCACGCACATCGGCCACTTGCGCCAGCCGCACGGTACGGTTGCCTGAAATGGATATTTCGGTCTGCGAAAGATCATAGGCCGATCGGGCATTGCCCAGTACGCGCACAGACTGGCGTGATCCCGCAACTTCGGTGCGCCCGCCGGCCGCGTTCAGGTTAACCTGCCGCAGGGCGGTGTTCACCTGGCTGGCGGTAACCCCCAGCGCGTTCATGCGCATCGGATCAAGCGTGACTGCGATTTCCCGGCTAACACCGCCCGAACGGCTGACCGATGCCATGCCCGGCACTGCCAGCAACCGCTTGGCCACGGTATCGTCGATATACCACGACAGCTGTTCCAGCGTCATGTCATCGGCAGCCACTGCGAAATAGGCGATGGGTTCCGACGATGTTTCGACTTTGAAGACCTGTGGTTCGAGAATGCCTTCGGGCAGATCGCTGCGGATCTGGTCGACCTGATTCTTGACCTCGTTGACCGCGGCATTGATGTCCTGCCCGATCTTGAACTGGACCTGGGTCTGGCTGCTGCCTTCAGATGCAGTCGAGGTCAGCGTATCGACGCCTGCGATTGATCGCACGGCAGATTCGACCCGCTGGGTAATCTGATTCTCGATTTCGGTCGGCGCGGCACCGGGCTGCGCGATCGAAACGATCACGATCGGGAATTCGATGTCCGGATTGTCCTGAACCTTCATCTGCCAGAACGAGAGAAGCCCCGCCAGCGTCAGGCCAATGAACAGGACGATGGGTACGACCGGGTTGCGAATGCACCAGGCCGAGATGTTCTGAAAATTCATTGCAGCGCCGCCTACTTGGCCGTTGGCTTGGAAACGACCGCTTTCACCACATCGCCGGGGTTGAGGAACCCGCCTGCGCGCAGCACCACACGTTCATTGCCGGAAAGCCCCTGCACCACTGAAATGCCGGTTTGCCCCACCTCGCCGGTCTTCACATCGCGGCGCTGTGCTTTGTTGTCATCGCCGACGACGAAGACGTAAGCACCCTTGTCATCGCTGAGGATCGCCGATTCGGGCAGCAGCGGTGCGGTGATCGTGCCCGAACGCAGCGTCGCGCTGGCAAAGCCACCGGGCCGCAGCGCTGGATCGTAAGTCAGCGCGATACGCGCGATACCTTCGCGGGTCTGCTGGTCGATAGTGGGCGAGATCTGCCAGATCTGGCCGCTGAACGTCTTGCCCGAACCCACGGGAGTTACGTCGGCCGACGAACCCACCGCAAGACGGCCCAGATCGCCTTCGGAAAGCCGCGCCTGCATTTCAAGTTCGCCATCGCGTGCCATCGAAAACAGCACGCCGCTACCCGAACCGACCACTTGCCCCGGCTCTACCGCGCGCGTCAGCACAAGGCCTGCGGCAGGAGCGACAATGTTCAGCCGCGCAGCACGCGCGCCCAACTCACCAAGGCTGGCACGAGCCACCTGAACCCGCGCCACGGCCGCATCGCGGGTGGCGGTCAGCCGGTCCACATCGGCCTTGGAGATGAAGCCGCGCTCCACCAGTTTCAGCGCGCGATCAAGGTTGGATTGCGCCAGCCGCGCATCGGCAGCGGCCACTTCGACATTGGCGGCCTGGCTGGAAATCTGCATGCCCTGAACCGACCGGTCGATCACCGCGAGCACTTGCCCTGCGCGTACCCAGTCACCGGCATCGACCAGCACCTGCACCACCTGCCCACCTTCGCCCGCAACACCAACCGGCATTTCGCGACGTGCGGCAATCGTTCCGCTGGCCGTAATCGTGCCTGAAATTGTGGTTTTGCCGGGCACGACCACGGTAACCACCTGATCCTGGGTCCTGGCCCCACCTTCATCCACGGCAGTACCTGACCCGTGCATGAAATACCACGCAAGCAGAAGCACAGCGACAATGACAGCGCCAATGATCCAGTTCCTGCGCACAGGCCGCGCCTCCCCGTCGGTCATACTGGCCAGTTCGCTGGCGCCAGTGGCCTCGATGGTCGTTTCGTAATTCATGCTTTTTTACTGCCGCCGTTCACTGCCGCCACCCCGGTCCGGTTCGAAAGCAGATTGCAGATCTGCTTCGATCAGGTGTGTTATATTGATAATGCACCAGCCGCAAGCATTGCGGCCCGCCGCCTTGCCTGGTCAATGCGTCGCAATAGAACCTCTTTTGCCAGGGTGCAATTCCGTCTCGACATGAGACTTAAGGGCAAAGCGGGAACGTGTCTTTCCCGCACCTGTAACTTTTTGTATCGATTCTGGCGCAAACAAAGAACAACGGCCGCCTCCCGAAGGAGACGGCCGCCGCGGATGGAGCTCGTTATTCTGAACGTTCAGTATTTAAGCTGACGCTCATAAAGATCGCGATAGTGCTGGATGCGCGTCACACGTAGGCCCTGCATGCCGGAGCGGTCGACCGCACGCTGCCACGAAGCGAATTCCTCAAGCGTCAGATTGTAACGCTCGCACACCTCGTCAATCGTTAGCAGCCCGCCGTTAACCGCAGCCACCACTTCGGCCTTGCGCCGAACAACCCAGCGCGTGGTTTCAGGGGGAGGCAGATTGTCCAGCGTGAGCGGCTCCCCAAGGGGACCGATTACTTGCGCCGGACGGATTTTCTGGTTCTCGATCATGTCAGTCTCGTACTTCAGCGCGGCTCGGCCACAGAGCGGCCATTGGTGAAACCCCGTGTGCCCAATAGGCCTTTGCCATTCGCTGAAGAGGTAGGGTTAACAAGGACTTCATCCATGCCTCCGTGCGCCGAGACGCCCGAAAAGCCGGACGCAATGATACGGGCAGCCATGCCGTGAAAGCTGCCGGGCGACACCACATCGCCTTGCGCCTGTCCGAAATCGAACGCGCGCCGCAGATCTTGTGCGGCGGCAATCCGCGCGCACAGGTCATGCCACATCAAGGGCCGTAAACCGGAGCCGGTGTCAGCCGGGGCGAAAGCGCCAGGATCGTTGAAGCTCATGTCCATCCCCACCGTCCTAGGAGGAAGACAGCTAAGGTCCGGTAAAGGAGCCGTTTAACTTTTGTTCATTTTACATTTTCGGGCGTGTCCCTGCGCGTTCTCAGCCGGAATGTAACTTGGAGAACAGCAAGGCTGGACACACGTCTTTGCCTGCGCACCGAATGCGCCTATGGGCGTGAAATGCCCGCTATTTCAGCCCTTCCCGATCTTGAATCGCTGTTCGATCTTGCCCCCCCCTTGTCTGCGCGGCGGATCGTCGTGGCGATGTCGGGCGGCGTGGACAGTTCTGTGGTGGCCGGAATTGCTGCCGCCAGCGGGGCTGAAGTGATTGGCGTTACGCTGCAACTTTATGATTATGGCGCGGCCACCGGGCGCAAGGGTGCCTGCTGTGCGGGTGATGATATCCGTGATGCTCGCGCCGTGGCGGATCGCCTCGGCATTGCCCATTACGTTTTCGACCACGAATCGAGCTTCCGCGAAGAGGTGGTTGAACGATTCGCCGACGATTACCTTGCCGGACGCACCCCCATCCCCTGCGTTCGGTGCAACATGGGTCCAAAATTCACCGATCTGCTGGCCATGGCCCGCGAACTGGGCGCAGATTGCCTCGCAACCGGCCATTACGTGCAGCGCGTCAACGGCGCTGCCGGAGCAGAGTTGCACCGGGCGATAGATCCGGCGCGCGACCAGTCCTATTTCCTTTATGGCACGACCGAAGATCAGCTTGGCTTCCTGCGCTTTCCGCTGGGCGGCCTGCCCAAGACCGAAACCCGGCGCATCGCCGCCGAACTCGGCCTTGCTGTGGCAGCCAAGCCCGATAGCCAGGATATCTGCTTCGTGCCCGATGGCGATTATGCAAAGGTGGTGCGCGCGGTCCGGCCCGAAGGCGATGCTCCGGGCGAAATCGTCCACGCTGCCAGCGGCGAAGTGCTGGGTACCCATCGCGGGATCATTCACTATACCGTAGGCCAGCGGCGCGGGCTGGAGATCGGCGGACAGCCCGAACCGCTGTACGTGATCGCGCTGGATGCACCAAACCGCCGCGTCATGGTTGGCCCGCGCGCGTTGCTGGCCGTGACCAGCGCGACGATTATCGAAACGAATCGCATCGGCCCAGTTCCTGACGCACCGTTGACTGCAAAGGTCCGTTCATTGGCAAAGCCGGTGCCCATCACGCTGGAAGGCATGCTGGGGGGCAGCCATAGCGCTACCATCCGTTTCCATCAGCCCGAATATGGCGTGGCACCGGGGCAGGCCGCCGTCATCTATGCCGGTGAAAGAGTTATCGGCGGAGGATGGATCGATTCCACCTGCGCCGCACATCTTGCAGAGGCTTGAAGGGCTATTCCGCCCAAGGCTGCAACATGCAGCCCTGACCTTCCTTGTAAGTGGCTGTCTGGGCAAACATCATCGCAAACCGGGCAGTAACGCTTTTGGTCGCGTTGTCCTCGCTCAGGCTGACCAGCGTCATGCCAGGTTCGAAATCCTTGCGGCAATCAGAGAGATCGCGTCCTCCGGCATAACGGCAGGAACAGGCGACTCGCGCACCATAACTCGCTCCGGTCAGCGCATATCCGCGAATTGACGTCCAGCACGCCACACCTGCACCGATCAACACCACAATTACCAACACCAGCCAGCCCCAGCGGCGCTTGCGTGGCGCAATTGTCAAAGATGCACCCGGTTGGGACCGTTCTGCCGGGGATGGACCTGTGGGGGAACTGTGGTTGCCGGTTGCCATTGATACGCATTCTGGTCGAAAGGATTGGCCAGATGGCCCGTCGTTCGCTCCCTCTTATCCTGACACTTGCGCTCCTGCCAGCGTTGGCCGGATGTTCGCAGGGGAAGAATGCGCCCGATGCGCCGCCGCCCGTCAAGGCAGAAGCGATCAAGGCCGTCGTCAAGGCACCGGGGACTGACCGTGAAGCGCTGGCCCGTGCGGTCGATTCGCTGTTCGCCGACGATGCTGGAGAAACCCGCGCGGTGGTGGTGATGAAAGGCGGACGGATCGTCGCCGAACGCTATGCTCCCGGCTATCACGAAAATACGCGCTTCGTCAGTTGGTCGATGGCCAAGACTGTGACCAGCGTGATGATCGGAATGCTGGTGTCCGATGGCCGCCTGCGGCTGGACGAAACCGCGCCTGTGCCCGCATGGCAGCGTACAGGCGATCCGCGTGGTGAAATCACCCTGCGCCAGATCCTGCAGATGCGGTCCGGCCTGCGCCATGCCGAAGCCATCGACCCGATATACGAATCAGACGAAGTGCGAATGCTGTTCCTTGATGGCCGCGACGATATGGCCGCCTATGCTGAAAATCAGCCTCTGGAATCAGAGCCGGGACGCAAGTTCGAATATTCCACCGCCAGCAGCGTGATTCTGGCCGATCTTGCCGCCCGTGTCCTTTCGCCCGCGCCGGATCCTGAAAGCCGCCGGCGCGCCGTGGCAGAATACTTGCGCACTCGTCTGTTCGAGCCTGCCGGGATGAAATCCATGCTGCCCGAATTCGACAGGGCAGGGACGCTGATCGGCGGATCGTTGATTCACGGCACGGCGCGCGACTGGGCGCGGTTTGGCGAATTCCTGCGCCACAAGGGATCGGTCAAAGGCGCACAAATCATGCCGCGCCAATGGATTGACTTCATGGTCACGCCTTCCCCGCGTGAGGCGCAGTACGGCGCGCAGATCTGGCTCAACCGCAGGGCAACTAACGGGGAACCGACGCTGTTCCCTGATCGTGGTCCCAAGGATTTGTTCGCCTGTGTTGGCCATCTGGGGCAATATGTGCTGGTCAGTCCCAGCAGTGGGCTGACCGTCGTTCGCCTTGGCAAGACGCAGGACGACCAGCGGGCGTTAGTCGTAGACCGGCTGGCCGATATCGTCGCGCTTTACCGTTGATCGTGACGGTCAAGGCAGCCGGAACAGCCCTTCAGCCACGGTCACACACCCACCGCCCAGCAGCACGCGATCACCTTCCAGACGGCAGGCAAAATCTGCCCCCCGCGCCGAAGCCTGATGTCCGGCAAAACGCACCTGTCCCAACTTTTCAGCCCACAACGGCGTCAGGGCCGCGTGAGCGGACCCCGTCGCAGCATCTTCGTCGATACCGCCACCAGGCACAAACACCCGGCTAACCACATCTGCGGCCGATGGATGCCCTGCGCCCAGCGCGGTAGCGATGAACTGATCCTCACCTAAAGCTGCCAGTGCCTTGAAATCAGGTGCCAAGGCCAGCACATCAGCCGCCGACGCATAGACAAACAGGTTGTATCCTGGCGCTTGCCACACTTCTACCGGCACAGGCGCGCCCATCAATGGCACGGCGGCGTCGAACGATCTGGGTGTCGTCAAAACTGCAGGCAATGACAGCACATAGCCATCCGCATCACGCGCAACTTCCAGAATGCCTGCCTTGCGCGTGCGGAACGTCACCCGCCCGCGCATCGGGTCTTGCAGCAGCACGACATGGCCCGACGCCAGCGTGGCATGGCCGCACATCGCGACTTCGACAGCAGGGGTGAACCAGCGCAGCTCGAAATCGGCAGCGCCAGTATGGTCGGGCACCAGAAACGCGGTTTCGGCAAACATGTTCTCGGCACCGATCGCAGCCAACGTGGCATCATCGGGCCACGCTTCCAGCAGCATCACCGCCGCCTGATTTCCGGCAAGCGGGCGGTTGGTGAAAGCGTCGATATGGAAATAGGGAACCTTGGAATCGCTCACAGCGTGGGTGCTCCTTGCGCAAGAATGGCGGGGCTGGTGCCATCCAGACCGGGGACCAGCAGGTTTTCAGCGCCCATCTTGCCTTCGTCGACAAGTCCTTCGGGATCGGGATGAATAAGGATTTCGACGCCCGGAAATTCCGCCATCAGCTTGTCTTCAATCTCGTCCATCACGCGATGGGCTTCAGTCACGGTCATCCGACCATCAACCCAGACGTGGAACTGCACGAAATCGCGGTTGCCGCTGGTGCGGGTGCGCAGATCGTGCAGGCCTTTCAGTTCAGGATGCTGGGACACCACGGTCAGGAACCGCTCGCGCTTTTCCAGCGGCCATTCATGGTCCATGAGCTGGTCCACTGCTTCCTGCGATGCGCCCCACGCACCCCATGCCAGCCACAGAGCGATGCCAAAGGCAAACACCGCGTCCGCCCCGCGCACCCCGGCATAAACATCCAGCAACAGTGCGGCGATCACCGCAAGGTTCAGGAAAAGATCCGATTTGTAATGCACATTGTCGGTGCTGATCGCCAGGCTGCGGGTCTGGCGAATGACGTGCCGCTGGTAGGCCAGCAACGCCAGCGTCGCGCCCATTGCGATGGCCGAAACAATAACGCCCGATCCGGCTTCGGTCACCTGACCCTGCCCCAGAAACTGCTGCACAGCGCGAAAGGCAAGACCGATGGCAGAGATCGAGATCAGCACCACCTGAAACATTGCCGCCAGCGCCTCGGCCTTGCCATGGCCGAAACGGTGGTTCTGATCGTCCGGCATCGCCGCCACCCATACGCCCAGCAGCGTGGCAAGGCTGGCAACAAAGTCGAGCGCGGTATCGGCAAGGCTGCCCAGCATTGCGGCAGAGCCGGTGGAAAGGACGGCCCACACCTTCATCGCTGCCAGCAGCGCGGCTACGGCAATGCTGGCCATGGCGGCACGGCGGTTAAGGTCGGCGGCTGTTTTGTCCATGCGCACCTTTTAGGGGTAGAGCAGGCTGCTGGTCCAGCCGCCTGCGCCATCGGCAATGAAGCGGCGGCGTTCGTGCAGGCGATGATCGCGGTCCTGCCAGAATTCAATTGCCTTCGGGCTGACGCGATAGCCCGACCAATGCGCCGGGCGCGGCACATCCCCGTCGGGATACTGCGCCTGCAAAGCATCCACCCGATCAAGATAGACCTGCCGTGATGGCAATGGACGAGACTGGTCCGATGCGGCAGAGCCAAGGCGCGACAAAGGATGCCGACTGGCAAAATAGGCATCGGCTGCTGCTGTACTGACCTCAGCAATCGAGCCTTCGATACGGATTTGGCGCCGCAGCGATTTCCAGTGGAACAGCAACGCGACATGGCGATTTGCCGCCAGCTCAGCGCCCTTTCGGCTTTCAAAATTAGTATAGAATACAAAGCCTTCAGGCCCATGCCCTTTCAAAAGCACCATCCGCACCGATGGCAAACCTTCGGGCGTAGCAGTGGCCAGCGCCATCGCATTGGGATCGTTCGGCTCGCTTTCCTGAGCCAGAGCGAACCACGATTCGAAGATCGCGATCGGATCGGCATGAGGAATTGCATCATCAATGAGTTCAGACGTCACTGCATTTTCCCGAAAGGCACCAAGACCATCAGGGGCGTTAGCAGGATCAGGATGATTCAGCCATGATCGGGATCAAATGCCTGCGGACGGACATGACTGGCTTGCCCGTCGAGGCAGTTTCCAGCGGTTCCCGGCAAGGAACGCGAACGACGCCGGAAACCGCCAGCACAGTTGATTGTCTATCAGCGACCGATCAAATTTCACCAAACAGTGCATCGCGTGCCAGCTTCTGCGCCGCCATCGCATCTTGCCGGTCCTGCGCGGCCTGCATTTCCGCAAAGTCGAGCCGGTCAAGCGCGCGGTCGATACGCTTGAGGAAGTCGATCGCTACGTTGGCCGCTTCCACGCAATCTTCGCGGAACGGGAACTGGTCAAGCTGCCACACGCCATCCCAATTGTTCTTGCGCAGGGTGTAGAAAAATTCGAACAGTTCGATGGGGTGGACCGTGCCCGCCACCAGATCGTCATCCCATGACCGCATGTTGTCGTTCACGTCCATGCCAAACAGGCGGCCATGATCGATGGCAAGCTGGGCCGAATCCGCAGGCGATTCTCCGCCGTAAAGCGCGTGACCGAAATCGAGCAGCACGCCCACGTTAGGCACACCCATCTTCTCGATCCCCAACAGCGTGCGAGCCATCGAGCAATAGCTCATATGTACACGCGGTTCGCGTGGCTTGTATTCGATCACGAATTTCAGATCGGGATTCTGGCTGGCGAGTTC
Source organism: Novosphingobium sp. SL115 (assembly GCF_026672515.1). Classification (GTDB taxonomy): domain Bacteria; phylum Pseudomonadota; class Alphaproteobacteria; order Sphingomonadales; family Sphingomonadaceae; genus Novosphingobium. Next base: position 594,185 of record NZ_JAPPRG010000002.1, read on the forward strand.
GGCAATGCCTTCGACCGACATCTGCCACAGCTTGCGATGATCCACCTGAAAGGGATAGTCCCACCCGTCCTGCCCCGGCCACAGCTTGACATAGCTGGCGCCAAAGCGACGGACGAGATCGGCGGCCTGATTGCACACTTCATTGGCACGACGGCGCACGCCCGCATCGGGATTGGTGAACGCGCCCTTGGAAAATTCGCGGTTATAGATTTCGGGCGTGATGCCGATAACCGACAGGTTATTGCGCGCCAGCGCGGCTTCGACCTGTTCAACCGAAACATCGGCGCTCCACGGAAAGTTGATATCAACCACCGACAGGTCACGCACCTGCCCCGCCAGATCAATCATCTCAATCAAGGACTTGGGTGCGCCATAGCCATCGGTGGCGTAACGATCCACATATGTCGCAAAGTGCCAGATGCCTGCGCCGAAGGTCAGCTTGCTCATCGAAGTTCCTCGTTCGTGTTCAATAGGATGTTCAGCGCGCTGCACTTTGCAGGGCGAAATTGTTCAGACGCGGCGCTTCCTGCCGGGTGATCAGGATGCAATCCATAAGCTGCTTTTCGCTCTGCCCGGTCTTGCCGCTTTTCATCAGGCGATCGGCCAGTTCCACGGCGTATTGCGCCTGCCGGAACGCCGGTTGCAGTACGGTGGCGTGCATCGCGCCTGCCGCAATCGCATCGCGCGCATCGTTCGATCCGTCAAAACCAACCACGACAACATCGCTGCGCCCTGCCCCTTTCAGCGCCGCGACCGCGCCCATCGCCATCGTATCGTTCCCGGCGATGATCCCGCGCACTTCGGGATGGGCCTGAAGGATCGACTGAACCTTGGTGAAGGCCTCGCTTTGGCTCCAATTCGCGCTCTGCCGGGCGCTCATCTTCAGGCCGGGATACTGGTCCAGCACCTCGTGATACCCCTTTGACCGGATGGCAGCGTTGGTATCGGATTCCTTGCCCACCAGTTCGGCATAGGCACCCGCCTCGCCCATCGCCTTGGCGAAGGACTGCGCGCCCAGCATGGCACCTTGATAGTTGTTCGACACGATCTGCGCCGCCGCAATGCCGCGTGCGGAAATCTCACGATCGATCAGGAATACGGGAATGCCCGCGTTCTTGGCCTTCTGCACCGAAGCCACGCTGGCTTCTGCCCCGGCATTGTCGAGGATGATGGCAGCGGCATTGCGGGCAATCGCCGTGTCGATCAGCTCGCTCTGCTTGTAGGCATCATCGCCGTGCGAGAATTTGAGCGTTTCATACCCCAGTTCACGCGCCCGCGCTTCTGCCCCCAAGGCCTCCTGGCCGAAGAACGGGTTATCCAGCGAGGGGGTGATGATGACGATCAGGTTGGATGTCCCGCGTGTTGCCTGCCCCGCCAGCCCGAAGGCGATGAGCGCAACAACAGCGGCTAGCGCCAGCCAGACTTTGCCCGAAATGTTGTGAAGTTTCGTCATGTTCATGCCACCTCAGCGCGCCTGCCCGAACCGTTCCTGAAGCCTGTCCAGAACCACGGCGGCCACGATGACTGATCCCTTGATGACCATCTGCCAGAACTCGCTGACCCCAACCATGACCATGCCATCGCCCAGAACGCTGATGACGCAGGCCCCGAAGATCGTGCCGCCAATCGTGCCACGCCCGCCCGAAAGCGATGCCCCGCCCAGCACCACCGCTGCAATCGCGCTCAATTCAAACGTCTCGCCCGACGCGGGATGGGCGGCGACCAGATCGGATGCCACCAGCGTGCCGACCAGCGCGGCGGCACAGCCTGAAATAGCATAGACCGCGCACTTGATCCGATCGGTCCGCACGCCCGACAGCAGCGCCGCGCGCTCATTCCCGCCCACGGCATAGACGCGGCGGCCAAACGTGGTCGATCCTGCGGCAAAGGCGGCGGCAGCGGCGATCAGTATCAACAGCCACACCGGCACCGGAATGCCCAGCACCAAGCCTGCACCCAGCCATCCAAAGCCTTCGTTGCCATAATCGAGGCTGCCCACAAGATTGCCGAACGTCGCGCCGTCCGACATCAGCAGAGCGGCACCGCGCGCAACATAAAGCATACCCAGCGTGGCAATGAACGGCGTCACCCCAAGGCGTGTGACCAGCAGCCCGTTGACCAGCCCCAGAAAAGCACCGAGCACCAGCACAAGGCCAATCGTCGCGGCGACCGAGGGGTAGATCACCACGCCCAGCGGCGCCAGAACCACGCCGTTCAGCAGTAACGCGCCTGCCACCATGCCACCCAGCCCAGCGATGGAGCCGACCGAAAGGTCGATCCCGCCAGTCAGGATTACAAAGGTCATGCCAATCGCCAGAATTGCCACGATGGCGATATGTTTGAACATGATGAGGAAGTTGGCGACTGACAGGAAGTTGGGCGCAACCGCAGCGAAGAACAGCGTCACCACCAGCAGCGCCAGCACCGTGCGAAAGCGCAGCAGCAGCGCGATGACCGGCGAAGCACCGCCACCTGTGGGCGTGGATTCAGAAGTCTGGGTCATGGTTTTCATACCTTGGCCACCGCCGCTTGCGACGATGCGTTTGCAGCAGCGATAAGCATCTGTTCGCTGGCATCGCGCGCCAGCACGTTAAGCGTCACGCGCCCGCCGGACATGACGATGATCCGGTCGGCAATCGCCAGCGCTTCCAGTACGTCGGACGATGTGAAAATCACCGCCAGTCCATCTGCCGCCAGTGCGCGGATGGTGCGAAACACTTCGGCGCGCGCACCCACGTCAATCCCCCGGCTTGGCTCGTCCAGCAGCAGCGCGGCAGGGCCGGGCATCAAGGCCCGTCCGATCAGCACCTTTTGCTGGTTGCCGCCAGAAAGCGAACCGATGGAAGCCTCTGCCGAAGCGGTCTTTACACCAAGGCGCGAAATCATGCCCGCAATCGCGCCGCGTTCGCGCAAGGGCGACAGCACGCCACGCGCGGCAAAGCGCGCCAGATCGCTCAGCCCCATATTCGCACCGACCGAAAAGTTGGCGAAAATGCCCTGCGCCTTGCGGTCTTCCGAAACGAACAGCAGCCCGCGCTTCACACGCTGCGCAATCGACAGCGCAGTAATGTCCTCACCCTTCAGCCGGACCACGCCCGATGCGGGCTGGCGCGCGCCAAAGGCCACTTCCATCGCTTCAGTGCGGCCCGATCCCAGCAGGCCATAGATGGCCACCACCGCACCGGCGCCAAATTCCATGTCCACGCCGTAGAGCGCGGCGCCGCCCGATGAACGCGGCAGGGTTGCCCCCTCGACCGACAGCACGACCGGGCCTTCGGTAAAGGCAAAGTCCGCCCGCTCAAGCTTGCCCGTGCTGCCCAGCATATGTTCGACGATCCACGCCACGCTGGCTTCATCGGCATCGGCCCGCGCCACCACTTCACCATCCCGCAGGATGGTGATGGTATCGCCCACGCGCAGCAGTTCTTCCAGCTTGTGCGAGATATAGACGATACCCACGCCCGACCGCTTCAGGTCACCGATCACGCGGAACAGCACGTCCACTTCGGCATCGCTCAGCGCCGAGGTCGGTTCGTCAAAAATCAGCACACGGCAATCTTCGGCCAGCGCCTTGGCAATCTCTACGATCTGCTGCTCACCAACGCTTAGCAACCCGACGGTGCGGGCGGGGTCGATATCCTGCCCCAGACGTTGCAGCAACTTCGCGGCGGCGGCCTGTTCGGCAGCGCGGTCCAGCAACAGTCTACCGCCATCCGGCCCACGCAACAAAAAGATGTTTTCCGCCACCGACAGATTGGGGCACAGATTCAGTTCCTGATGCACCATACCAATGCCATGCTGCGCCGCTTCGCGTACCGATGGCAATTGCACCGGCGCACCATCGACCAGCAATTCGCCCCGCGTCGGCTGTTCAACGCCTGCAAGGATGCGCATCAGCGTGGATTTGCCCGCGCCGTTCTCACCGATCAGGACGTTGACCTTGCCCGCCTCTACCGCGAAGTCGACGCCTTTCAACGCCTGCGTCGCGCCATAGGTTTTGACGATGGATCGGGCCTGCATCAGCGCCGTCATGTCAGCCACCTTGCGCCACCGCGCCAAGCATTACGGGCACGATCACCGCTGCCTGTCCCGGTTCACCCATGTGCATCACGCCAAGGAACGATACCGACGCACCCACCTGCAAAAGCGCGCGATTCATGCTCACCGTTTCAAGCGCCTTGGCATTCAAGGCCTTGTTAACGGCGGCAAAAGCCATCTGGTCTGGAAAATCATCGAAACGAAGCGAAGGAATTGAATCGCGGATTGCAGTGGAAACCAGCACGGGTCCAGTCTGGATCGCAACATCACCGACGCCCGGCACGGCCAGCTTGACCACGCCCGCACGCGACGTGCCATCCACCGAAACCACGCGCCCCTGCGCCTTCACCACGAAAGTCCAGTCCGCGCCTTCGGATGCCTGACGGCCATGCACTACGCCCGCGGCCGCCGGATCGCGGGCAATGGCAGGCCAGATTTCAACAAGATTCACGGCATTTTTCGTAAGTTCCGGTAGCAAACGCGACTGCCAGTCCCGTGCAACAACGGATCCGGCATCAACCTTGCCGCTTTGCCGTTCGCGCAGGGCGCGATCCTCTTCAATCGACACAACCTTGCACGCACCGTTCAGCACCAGCAATGTAGCTGTCACCGCGAATCGCGCCCTTCCGGCCAAGCCGAAACCCATTGTGCATCCCCTTGATGGAAGTCGCTGTTTTCGCAACTCCCGATAGACTGATCGCTAGGGCAAGGAGACAAGCGTTTCAAGCGTATTGATGAAGGTCGAAGGTTAAAACGAAAATTTCCGTAAGTTCATAGCTTGCGCTTTCGTGTTCCGTCGCTTAGTCCCGGCCAACAATACGAGAGGCCCGAAAGATGCCAGTTGCGTCCAAGACCACCATTTCCACACTGGAAGAACGCGCCGCCCATGTGCGCGAAATGGCGCGTCAGGTGCGCATACGTAGCCTTGGGATGGTGTTCGAGGCCCGTCAGGGACACCCCGGCGGCGACATGTCAATCGCCGATGTTCTGGCCGCGCTCTATTTCGACGCCATGCGGTATAATCCGGCGAATCCGACCGATCCGGCGCGTGACCGCTTTATCCTGAGCAAGGGCCACTGCACTGGCGCACTGTATAGCACACTGGCCAAGGCAGGCTTCTTTCCGGAAGAAGAACTCTCAACCTATATGCAGCCGCTTTCCCGTTTGAACGGCCACCCCAACCGCAGCAAGACGCCAGGTGTTGAAACCAACACAGGCCCGCTGGGCCACGGGTTGCCAGTGGCGGTGGGCATCGCCATTGCCGGGCAGATCGACAAGGCCGACTATCGCGTGTTCGTGGCCACTGGCGACGGCGAATTGCAGGAAGGCAGCAACTGGGAAGCGGCGATGACCGCAGGCCACCGCAAGCTTTCCAACCTGACGCTGATCGTTGACCGCAACCGCCTGCAGCAGGGCGCCCGCACCGAAAATACCGTAGGGCTTGAACCGCTGGGCGACAAATGGCGCGCCTTTGGCTGGGATGTGTCCGAAGTGGACGGGCACGATCACGCGGCGCTGCTGCCGCTGCTGGACGGATCGCAAACCCGCGATAAGCCACTTTGCATCATTGCCAACACGATAAAGGGCAAGGGCGTGTCGTTCATGGAAGATCAGGCAAGCTGGCACCATGGCGTGCCCAATGCCGAACAATTTGCCCAGGCCATGAAGGAGCTGGAAGCGTGAGCGCCCCTGTTTCCAGCAATGCGAAGCTTTTCGATTGCCGCGACGCCTATGTCGCCACGCTCGAAAGCCTTGCCGCCGAAGACAACCGCATCGTGGCGGTGGTCAACGATTCCGTTGGCTCCAGCAAACTGGGCGGTTTCCGCACCAAGTTTCCAGAACGCCTTATCAATGTCGGCATTGCCGAACAGAACATGGTCGGTGTGGGTGCAGGCCTTGCCAATGGCGGCAAAGTGGCGTTCGTTTCGGGCGCAGCCTGTTTCCTAACCGCGCGATCGCTGGAACAGGTGAAGGCTGACGTTGCCTATTCCAACACCAACGTAAAGCTGTGCGGCATTTCCAGCGGAGTCGCCTATGGCGAACTTGGCCCGACGCACCATTCCATTGAAGACGTGGCATGGCTGCGCACGATGGGCAACATTACGGTTATCGTGCCCGCAGACCCGTGGGAAACCGAACAGGCAATCCGCGCCGCTGCCGCTTATGAAGGACCGATGTTCATCCGCATCAGCCGTATGGGCGTGCCCGCGCTGGACCGCCCGGAAGGCGCAACCTTCACCATCGGCAAGGCTGAAACGCTCCATGCAGGGGACGATGCGGCGATCATCGCCAGCGGCACCATGGTCTGCCGCGCGGTCGAGGCCGCACAGGCGCTGGCTGCACAAGGCATTGCGGCGCGCGTGATAAATATGTCGTCCATCTCTCCGCTGGACGAAGAGGCGATCCTTTCCGCTGCGGTAACCGGTGCAATCGTGACCGTGGAAGAAGGTTGCGTACGCGGCGGTCTGGGTGGTGCGGTGGCCGAAGTGGTAGCCACGCACACGCCCTGCCGCATCAAGATTCTGGGCTTTCCCGGCTTCCTGCCCACCGGGTCTGCCGAATTCCTGATGGAACACTTCGGCCTGACTGCCGATAACATCGCCGCTTCTGTGCGCGAACTGCTGGGCCGCTGACCTGAACCATGCCGACACCTGCCATTCTTGCTATCGATCAGGGGACGACCAACACCAAGGCGTTGCTGATTACATTCGATGGCCACTTGGCGGCGGTGGGTTCAGTGCCAACGGGCGTGCAGTATCCACGACCCGGCTGGGCTGAACAATCGGGCGACGCAATCCGCGCCAGCACGGCTGCGGCGATTACCGCTGCACTGGCCAAAGCAAGCGATATTCAGATTGCCGCCATCGCCATTTCCAATCAGCGCGAAACCGTGCTGGCATGGGATGCGCAGACCAGCGAGCCGGTTGGCCCGGCAGTGATTTGGCAATGCCGCCGGTCGAGCGAGCTTTGCACGTCCTTGCGCGCAGCAAGCCATGAAGACCTGATCCAGCGGACAACCGGTTTGGGGCTGGACCCGCTGTTTTCCGCCGGAAAGCTGCGCTGGCTACTGGATAATGCCCCCGGCGCGCAGGATCTGCATCACGCCGGAAAGCTGCGCACGGGCACGGTCGATTCCTGGCTGTTGTGGAACCTGACCGGCGGCGCAATCCATGCCACCGACGCCAGCAACGCATCGCGCACGCAATTGTTGGCGCTGGATAGCGCGGCATGGTCACCCGAACTGCTGGCGCTGTTCGGCGTTTCGGCCGATGTTCTGCCACAGGTTCTGCCTTCCGACAGCCGCTTTGGCGAAACGCGCGGCGGGTTTGCCGGGCTGCCCGATGGCGTCCCCATCCATGCCATGATGGGCGATTCCCACGCATCGATGTTCGGCCACGGCATCAGCGCGCCCGGCATGGTCAAAGTGACGCTGGGCACCGGATCATCGCTGATGTGTACCACTGGCATCCGCCGCCCATCCACGCACGGACTTTCGGAAACCATTGCATGGGCCACCGGCGCAGGCGGTGTGGTTCATGCGCTGGAAGGCAACATCACCGTGTCAGGCCATGCTGCCGCATTCGCCAGCGAAATGCTGGGCCTTGCCGGGCCGCAAGCGCTGACCGAACTTGCCATTTCGGTCGATGACAGCAACGGCGTGGTGTTCCTGCCCGCGATGGCCGGGCTGGGCGCGCCGCACTGGGATGAAAAGGCGCGCGGAGTTATCTGCGGCCTTTCCCTGTCGAGCAAACCCGCACACATCGCCCGCGCCGTGCTGGAAGGCATTGCCCATCAGATTTGCGACGTGGTGGCCGCATTTGAAGCCGACCTTGGCGCGCCGCTAACCTCTATTTCTGTCGATGGCAGTGCCGCGCGCAGCGACTTTCTGGTACAGTTGATTGCTGACCTTTCAGGCCGCAAGGTTGAACGCCCTTCGCAGACCGAACTCAGCGCCATCGGCGCGGCGATGATGGCCGCCAATGCATTGGGCCGCCCAATTGCGCCGTCGATTATCAGTAGTGATCGCAGCTTTATGCCTGCACTGAACGATGACCGCCGCGATGCCATGCGCGGGCAATGGCACACTGCCATCGCACGGGCCAAGGTTAGCTGATCTGGGCCCAATCAGGCAACGATAACGACAATTCCCAAATCTTCGAATGCGCGGCGGTCTTCGTCGGAAATGCCATCATCCGTTATCAGCGTATGAACCTGATCGATCGCCCCCAGCGACGAGAACGAGGTTTTACCGATCTTACTGGAGTCCGCGACGAGATAGACCTGCGCGGCCGATTCAATCATCGCACGCTTCACCGCAATGTCGCCAATCGCCGGATATGTAAGCCCCGCGTCGAACGACACGGCAGCGGTTGCCAGAAACAGTTTTTGCGCGAACAGGCCCTTGAAGTAATCCGCCGACCGCTCACCCGAAAGCGAGAGCGTGGGCGGTTTGAACTGGCCGCCGGGCATGTGGATGGTGCACGTGGGCATCGCGCCCAGCATCAAGGTGATGTTCAGCGCATTGGTGATGACCGTCAGGTGTTCCTTGGTAGCAAGGTTGGCGGCGATTTCGGTGGTGGTGGACCCGGAATCGAGGATGATGGTTTCGCCATCGTTGACCAGCGCAGCCGCCGCCGCGCCAATGCGACGTTTGGCATCGATGTTAATCATGTGGTGCAACGCCAGATCGCGCACCTGCTGCGGCACCGATTTCAGATAGGCCCCGCCATGTTCGCGCACAATGTGGCCTTCAGCCTCGAGCCGTTCCAGATCCTGACGCACGGTTACTTCCGAGACGCCGAAGACTTCGGCCAGATCACGCACCCGCGCGCTACCTTCTTCCTGCAACCAGTCCAGAATCTTCAGGCGGCGCGCTTTACCCAGCAGCAATGCGCCCTGTCGCGCAGCGGCGGGCTTTGCGCGTCGAGCCGCTTTCGGTTCGATCTCGGCAAGCGTTTCGATTTCCGATTTTCTTGTGCTGCGCCGACCCGCCATCTGCTCACTCATGCTGTGCCGCCACTGGCGACTGTCGCTTATCGACTAACACGATCAAAGCTCTTGGGGCAGTCCCTTTGATCGATTTTCGCCCGATAACGCTCAACAATTCGTCATCACACCCTGCACGCTGAAATCATTTGAAAACACTTTTTCATAAAACACAAAAATTCGAAGTATTTTACCTTGTTCCGCTGCGTATTCCGCATTAGCCTCCCCCTCATAAAGTCGGACAAGGCCAGGCGCTTCGCACTGATGTATAATAACAGCCGGGTCAAATCTGCAGGACGGCCTGCACAAATTACCTCTGCATATTTCAATAAGAAAATCGAAAGAGGATGTTGGCGTTATGAATGAATTGCGCTTGCCAAAGCCATGGATGGCGAGCCTCACCGGCGCTGCCGCACTGCTGAACAGCGGATGCGCAACCGGCACCCCGTCTGCAAGCACAGCCGCCAGTGCCAAACTGCCGCGATATGCCCTTACTCCAACAGGGCAGAAGCCGCGCGTGGTGATTACCGCCGATCCGGAACTGGACGATTCCAACTCACTAGTACGTTATCTGCTGTATAGCCCGGACTACCGCACCGAAGGGCTGGTCTATGCCAGCAGCCAGTTCCATTGGAAGGGCGATGGCAAAGGTACGAAGTTTTCCGTGCCGGGCCGCGAATACAACCGCTTTGGCCTGAACATGTGCCCTTGCACATCATGGCGCTGGGCACCGGATGAGCGCTTTATCGATGATGCCGTGGACGCCTATGAAAAGGCGTGGCCCAACTTGCGCATCCATGATGCGGGCTATCCTTCACCGCAGGAACTTCGATCAAAAATCCGCTGGGGCAATGTCGAATTCGACGGCGAGATGGAGCGCGACACCGACGGATCAAACCTGATTAAATCGCTGCTGCTGGATGCCGAAGAAACCCCGATCTACCTGCACGCATGGGGCGGGCAAAGCACCATTGCCCGCGCGCTGAAATCAATCGAGGAGCAGTACAAAAGCACCACCGACTGGGACCGCATCCGCGCCAAGGTCGTGCGCAAGGCGGTGATCCATCCATCCGGCGATCAGGACGATACCTACGAAAAGTATATCAAGCCCAACTGGCCGGACATCCGTTATCGTGAACAGCAAGGTTCGGTACCGTTCGGTTACAATGTCGAATATACCGCATCGCTGGCGGATGCACAGTATTTCACCAAGGAATGGACGCAGGCCAACGTGTCCCAGCGCGGCCCACTTGGTGCTTTCTATCGCGTGTGGGGCGATGGGCGACAGATGGTGCAGGGCGACAAGTTCGACTATTTCTGGATCGCTGGGAAGACCGCAGCTCAGCTTCGGGCCGAAGGTTATGTGGTGTGGACACCAGTGCACGAAAAGGGATCATTCCTTGGCGAGGGCGACACCGGCACGTTCGTCAACCTGATCGACAACGGGCTGGATGGCTATCGTGATGACAGCTTTGGCGGATGGGGTGGCTATCTACGCCGCGGCCCGCGCATGACCGGCGCAACCATGTTCGCCATTCCCGCCGATGCGTTGAAGGCCGTGGACAATCCGAACCGCAATACAACCAAGGAAGATCACCCTTTCCTTGCCGCTGCACAACGTGACTTTGCCGCGCGCTTCGTCTGGGCAACCACCCCGGATCGCGCTAAGGCAAACCATCCGCCGGTGGTGCGGGCACAGGGAGCAAAGCTTATTTCGGCCAAGCCGGGTGAGACTATCCGGCTTGCGGTCAGCACCAGCGACCCGGACGACAACGCCGTAGCAATGCGCTGGTGGCATTGGGCAAAGGCCGGGACGTTCGAAGGAACGCTCACGCTTTCACAAGAATCGGGCAGCAGCATCAGCCTGGTGATTCCCACATCGGCCCGCCCCGGCGATACGATCCAGATCGTAGCCGAAGGCACCGACAACGGAACGCCTACACTGACACGTTATGCCAAGTTTGTGATTACAGTGGCAAATTGACCCTGCAACGGTGGGGTGTGACACCGAACCCCACAAACAAACACTACAATGTGATCTAACTTGACTGTCGCCACACCAATGTGCGACACAATGTGTCATGGCACAGGACATTGTAGCGCGTGCGCGCAAGCTCATCGAAGATCGGGTCATTTCACGGGCAGCCCTTGCCCGCGCAGCCGGATTGCATCCCAACACCTTGCGCGATGCACTTTTGCCCGACTGGAATCCCACGGTCGACACCCTTACCAAGCTTGAACGGGCGATGGACGACAGCGAAGACGATGATTTCGCGCTCGCAACCGTCGAAGAAATTATCGCAGAAGTGCGCAATGGCCGCATGGTCATTCTTGTAGACGACGAAGACCGCGAAAACGAAGGCGACCTGCTGATCCCCGCGCAGATGGCCACGCCTGAATCGATCAACTTCATGGCCACCCATGGACGCGGGCTGATTTGCCTGTGCCTGACCGCCGACCGCTGCAACCAGCTTGGCCTTGAACTGATGAGCCGCAACAACGGCACACGCCACGGCACCGCCTTTACCGTATCCATCGAAGCGCGCGAAGGCGTGGACACCGGCATTTCAGCAGCAGACCGCGCCCGCACCGTTGCCGTTGCGGTGGACGCTACCAAGACCCGCGACGATATCGTCACCCCCGGCCATGTCTTCCCGCTGATCGCGCGCGATGGCGGCGTGCTGGTGCGGGCGGGCCATACCGAAGCTGCTATCGATCTTCCCCGCCTTGCCGGTCTGAACCCTTCGGGCGTGATCTGCGAAGTGATGAACGACGACGGCACAATGGCGCGCCTTGACGACCTGATCCCATTTGCGCGCAAGCACGGTCTGAAGATCGGCACGATCCGCGACCTCATCGAATACCGTCGCCGCAATGACCATCTGGTCGAATGCGTCAATCAGGCACCATTCCACACCGATTACGGCGGCGAGTGGACGATCAAGACCTATCGCAACAAGATCGACGGTTCCGCCCACCTTGTCCTGCAAAAGGGCGCTGTTGTTCCAGGCGAACCGACGCTGGTGCGTATGCACTCCATTTCGGTGCTGTCCGATGTGCTGGGCCAGCCCGGCCCGCGCAAGCGCATCCTGCAACGGGCCATGAACGAGGTCGGAGAAGCTGGCGCGGGCGTGATCGTACTGCTGATGCCAACCGATCCCGAACAGCTTATCCGTGAAGTGGGCGGCACGTCCGGGCACGACATGGAACTGCGCAGCTATGGCATCGGCGCACAAATCCTTGCCGATCTTGGTGTGCATGACATGGTGCTGTTGACCAATTCGCACCACAATCTTGTGGCACTGGAAGGCTATGGCCTGAACATCACTGGCGAACGGGCCATCCCCGCCGCCTGATATACAGCTTGGAAAACAACAGGGCGGGTCGACTTGAAGCCGGCCCGGCCTGTTGTTTTATGCAGCTGGTTTTACCCGGATCATAACCCGGCGATAAGACGTTAGCGCGGGCGCACCATCGTCCTTTACCTCAAGGATCAGGTGCAGCGTCCGCTCTGCCTTTACCGCGGGCAAAGCCACCGTGCAGTCGGCGCTTTCGTCATTCGCAATCGCCAACTTGGGCGAAGGATTACCCGGCACGTCGCTTGGTTCGGCATATTGCCACCAGCGATAGGACAGCGCATTACCATCTGGGTCCGTGGTGCCCTTGGCCGAAATTGTCAGCGCCGCCCCCGCAATGCCTTCAACCGTGACAGGCTCCAGCCCGGCAGCGCCGTTGACGATGGTGCGCGGATTGTGATTGGCCTTCTTGCGATCCGCCGTCAGCGTCCAGTTGATACGCGCGGCAAAATCGCTCTGGAACGCCTCGCGCCAGCGAAAGATCGTGGCCTGATTGGTCCGCCACGTGCGCCCGGTTGCGTCGGTAAAGGTGTCCGGCGCATCGCCATAATGCGCCGCACCTTCGTAAACCGGAGTATAGCGGCCGCCCCATCCGCCCCAATCCGGGCGGTCGGGGAAATTCAACCCGTTCGGAATCGTGCCAAGGAACGCGGGCGTATCGCCTTCCATGATAAACATGTGCGGCGGATAGGCCTGCCCCAGCGGGCCCTTGCGCACGTTCTGTTCCAGCCATGCGTTGGTGACCATGTCACCGCCCGGCCATTTGTCCTTGGCAAACAGGTCTGCCGAAATGCCGGTCCATGCCGCTTGCCCATACTGGCCCCAGCCATGCACGCTGACCACCCATTGCAAATCCGGGAAGTTGCGCCGCGCCCAAGGCCCGGCATCGTCCTGATCCGAAATCGAATAGACTCGCAGGCGCGATGTGAAAGCCGCCACCTGTTCAGGGGTGCGGGTCTTGCGCACGGTCCACAGCGCCTGCGCCAGATCGATCGCCCCGCCCCAGACCGACAGATAGATCGGACGCTTGTCGTCCTTGTCCACCGCAGCGATGATCCGCCCCGATCCATCGGTGTCGCGACCATCGCCCACGCAAGCCATGCCATAGCACGATGCGCCGACGCTGATCGCGTCCAGTAGCTTGGCAGGATCGGGATAGCCATCGGCATGTTGGCGCAAATTGGGCAGCACCTTGGCATAGGCCGCCACCCGTTCGCGCAACAGATCAGGCTGGTTCTTCGTGCGTTGCCAGGTGCTGGTCGTGGCAACGATACCTTCGATATCAAACGTGTTGGAATAGAGCAGGAACCGCACAAACGATTCAGAATCATCAGGTTCGTTGCCGATATCGGTCAGCACCACCACGCGCCGCCGCGCCTCGGCATCGCCACCATCCACAGCAATCGCGGGACCGGCAACCAGCGTCGCCATCGAACATGCAAGCAACGCAATACGGCGGAATTTCATCGAAAACCTCGTGCCAGTACAAGATTTAGAAGTGCGGCAGGCCCCGCGAGCAATCAAGTCGCGAGGCCTGTCGTTACAGGTCACAGATGCAGAACGATCAAAGCTTGGTGCGCAGGCCCACAGCGACCAGCCGACCCAGCGTGGACCCGTTGGCAAAACCGTTGCCAGTGTTGCGGAACGGCGGATCCTGATCGGCTACGTTGTCGATGTTCAGCGTCAGCGATGCTTCCTTGAACATGCCGATCTTGCCCAGATCATAGGCGAAGTAGAGATCGACCGTATCATAGCCCTTCACGCGGGCCTGAACCGGATCACCAATGATCGGGAAGCTACCGCGATGGGTCAGCGTCGCACGGGCGGTAACCGCGCCGACATCAGCGCCCAGCGAGGCGACATAGTTCAGGCGATTAAAGCCGTTCTTCAGGCGATCAACAAAGGCAGCCGTCGGCGTTTCGCGCGTGTTGCGGTTAAGCACGTAAGTGCCCGCAAAGCTGGCATTGATCGAACCGAAGCCGGTCTTCTGGTTGACGCTGACCGTGAAGTCGAGGCCATCCTGCTTCAACTGGCCACGGTTATAACGGCGAAGATCATAGATCGCGGTCGGGCTGTTGCTGGAAAAGAACGACTGCAGCGACGAGAAGTTGTCGGCCCGCGCCCCGTTCGAAAACGCCACAGCCTGTGCCAGCGTTGGGTTCAGGATATAGAACGGCGCGTTGGTGGGATCGGCGTAATAGGCAGCGCCCTGCAGGAAGTTGCCCGCATTGACCGAAATGACGTTGGTGAAATCGACGTTGTAATAGGTCAGACTGATGTTCAGCGCGTCCCATACAGGCGGCTTGATATCGACCCCCAGCGACCAGGTGTTGGCCTTTTCCGGCTGCAACGTGGGACTGCCACCAGAAATGAACAGGATCGGGCGGAAGAAGTCGGCAGGCGAGCTGCCCGGCGCAAGATTGGTGGACACCGCAATCGAGGTGACGCGCGCATCGACCGCGCCGGTGGTGTCGGCAAGGCTGGGCGCATGGAACGAGGTGCCGTAGTTACCACGGAAGGTCATCCATTCGACCGGGCGATAGTTGAAGCCGACCTTGGGGTTGGTGGTGCCGCCAACATCGTCATAGCTGTCGTAACGCACCGAACCGGTCAGATCGAGACCAGCAAGCCCCGGCTGCGCATTGTCGGCACCGAACACGGGCACGAACACTTCGCCATAGACTGACTTCACCCGACGGGATGCCACGGCGCGGTTGCGCTTGGGCGTTGCGGTGGGGCCGAATGCAATGCTGGCATCCATCTTTTCCCAGTGATATTCGGCGCCGATGGCCACCCGCGCATCGCCGCCTGGCAGGCTGGCGAACGGACCGTCCAGCACGATGCGGGCTTCACCCAGATCCTGCTTCGACTGCGAATAGTTCTGGTAATCAGCAATGCCCGCCAGCACCGGCGGATTTGTCTGCGACAGGTTATAGGGATTCAGCGCCGTGGCCGTGGTCGTGCCAGCCAGCGCCGCGTTAGCGGCATCGGCATTGATCGCACGTTCGGTGGTGGCGTTGAAGCTGTGGCCATAGTTGCCCATCAGCAGCACATTCCAGTTGCCGCCAATGTCGATGTTGAACGTGGGCGTGATGCCCATCGAATCAAAGCGAGCGGGGCTCTGCACACCGTCATCGCCAAAGACCGATGTGTAATCGAACAGCACGCCTTGCGACGTTTCGCTTCCAATCGCCTGGAAGAACGGATTGGTCGAACGGATCGTGCCGTTGGTGGCCAGCGGTGCCGTGCGGGTCACCGTGTCACGCCGCGAATAATACGCCTGCATGTTGAAGTTGACCGTGTCGCTCATGTCATTGTCGAGCACGGCATAAACAGAATGACGGCGTTCACGCGGATAGATATCGGCGTAGTCGGTGCTGTCGCATTTGTTCTGCGTGCCCGCCACACGGCCCGGCATGGCATAGCTGACGCCTGCAACCGTGATGTTGGTCAGCGCGCAAGTTGCCACGCGGCGATCAGTGCCGCCTTGCGCGCGGCTGTCCTGCGTCACGTAATCGCGCTCAAGCCCCTGAATGTTGTTGTGCCAAGCATAGTTGTAGCCAACCATGAGCGAACCGGTGCCCCAGTCCTTGCCCACCAGCAGGTTGGCGTCGACCGTGCGATAGCCGTCCGCGAAACCGACACGGCCGCTAGCTTCAACACCCGAAGCGCGCTTGCGCGTGATGAAGTTGATAACGCCGCCGATGGCGTCCGAACCATAGATCGACGATCCGCCATCAGGGATCACTTCGACACGTTCGATCATGCCCGGCGGGATGATGGTGGGATCGGCATAGGTCTGCAGAATACCCGAACCGACCAAACGGTGGCCGTTGACCAGCAGCAGCGTGGTGGTGCCGCCCGAAGCGCCAAGGCCACGCAGGTTGGTAGCCGCAATCGGCTGCCCGAAACCGGCAGTGCCCGAAACAAACGAGTTGAAGTTGCTGATCTGCGGAATGGTCGACATCAAATCATTGGTCGACGCGGCGCCGGTCGCCACCACGTCGGCGGTGGTCACGGCAACAACATTTGTACCAACCGGCGCGATCCCGCGGATCAGCGTACCGGTGACGATGATTTCCTTGTCGCTGGGAGCCGCAGCCGAATCTTCGCTTACTTCGCCCTCCACCGCATCCTGCGCCAGAACCGGTGAGGCGAGCGCGGCCAGCAGCGCAAACACGCTGGCGGAATTAAAAGCGACTCGACGGATTTCAGGCATTTTCACAACCATTCCCCTTCCCCGTATGTGGCTTTATGCAGCGTCAGGCCTCCTGCCCGACATATTGCAAGCTCTCTCTGGGGCTGCGGTCTAAGTGAAGATGTTACGAATTGCAATTGACGTTTTACGGTTTTTTTCTATTTTTTAAATCGAAGCTGCATTTTCTTTCGAATTAAATGAATCGCAGACAGCTGACTTATATGGGAGAGACAAACTTGCTGAAATCCCTGGAAATCTCGCGCCGCCAGCTTTTGGCGTCCTCGGCAGCGGCCAGCCTGCTCTCCACCTCACCCCTTGCCGCAGCCGCGAAAAAGCGGAGCACTCCCATCGTTTCAACCACAAATGGCCCCGTGCGCGGCCTGGTTGAAGACGGTGGAATTCATGTTTTCCGTGGGCTTCGCTATGCCGCGCCGCCAGTAGGCAAGCTGCGCTTTCGCGCGCCACAGCCTGTGCCCAAATGGACGAAAGTTTTCGAAGCACAATCGTTTGCAAACGCAGCCGTGCAAGATCCGGTTCAGGGCGACATGCCGAAGGATGAGACGCATGGCGAGGACTGCCTGTTCCTCAACGTCTGGGCACCTTCCCCGACCAAAGCAGAACAGCCGGTTATGGTGTGGCTGCACGGTGGCGGCTTTTCCAGCGGCGCTTCCAGCCGCCCGACCTATTGGGGCGACCATTTCGCTCGCGATGGCGTGGTAATGGTCGGCGTCAATCACCGGCTGAACGTGTTCGGTTTCACCCAGTTGCCCGATAGCTGGGGGCCTGACTATGCCTCATCCGGCGTGGCCGGACTGCTCGATATCGTCGCTGCGCTGCACTGGGTGCGGGACAACATCGCCCAATTCGGTGGCGATCCTGAAAACGTCACCATCTTTGGCGAAAGCGGCGGCGGGGCAAAGGTTTCGCTGCTGCTGTCGATGCCTTCGGCCAAAGGTCTGTTCAAGAAGGCGATCATTCAATCCGGAGCCGCGCTTCAAGCCACGCCGCGCGCCTATGCCACCAGCCTTGGCCAGAGCCTGACCGAAGTTCTGGGCGTTGCGCCCGGCGATGTTGCTGCACTGGCCACCATCGACACCCAGCGGGTTTTCGACGCGCAGAAAGCGGCAGTCGAAAAGGTGAAATCAACCGAAACCAAGGGCTTCCTCATCACTGGCTTTGGCCCAAGCATTGATGGCAAGGAACTGCCCGGCAACCCGTTCTCGCCGCAAGCCTCGCCCATTGCAGCTGACATTCCGCTGATAATCGGGTCCAACAAGGACGAGGCGACGATGTTCATGATGGACCCAGCCCTGCCCAAGACCACCGCCGAAGGCTTCGAACGTCATGTCGCAGAAGCCTATCCCAACGATGCCTCAGAAATGGCCTCAGCCCTGCGCGAAGCGTTCCCCGGATATTCGCCGGGCGACCTGATCGTGGCGCTGGGCGGGCTGCAGATGTTCTGGATCAATTCCGTGATCCTTGCCGAACGCAAACTGAAGCAGAATGCGCCCGTGTGGATGTATCGCATGGACCACGAACTGCCGACTTTCGGCGGCAGGCTGAAGGCAGGCCACGCCACCGAACTGTCCTATGTCTTTGGCACGTACGACAATATCCGCCACTTCGTCGGTCCAGGTGAACCGCCAGCACGCATGGCAATGCAGATGCATCCGGCGTGGGTCGCATTTGCGCGGAACGGTAATCCGCAAACACGGTTTATTCCTGAGTGGCCAAAGTATGATGCAGCTTCGCGCACCACCATGATCTTCAATCTGACCAGCAAGGTCGAAAGCGACCCGCTGGCGAAGATCCGCAGGATCATGTCGCGTTACGTCACCGCCTGACCGCACTCAGAGCAGCGACGATGCTCCCCCGCCTATCCTCACTCCCTCAGGCGGGGGAGTCATTGGTCGCGGAGTTCAGAGGGCCGAAACACTCGCAGACATGCCCAGATCATCGGCGCATTTGTGCTGCCAGCAACGCTGACCTTGCGGCCAGCGCATGCAAATCCTAGCTAGGGCCTATGGCAGACCCGTATTCGATCTTGGGAGTTCCCCGCAGCGCAAGCGAGAAGGACATAAAGTCCGCCTATCGCAAGCTGGCAAAGGAGCTGCACCCGGACACCAACAAGGACAACCCCAAAGCGTCGGAGCGCTTTTCGGAGGTCACCCGCGCCTACGATCTGCTGTCCGACAAGGACAAGCGCGCCCGGTTCGACCGGGGTGAGATTGATGCTGACGGTAACCCCATGGGCGGGTTTGGAGGAGGCTTTGGCGGCGGCGGGTTTCGCGGCCAGCAAGGCGGTTTTCGCCACGACGGCGGCTTCGAGGGCGGATTCGGCGGGGCCGAAGGCGTCGACATCGGGGACATCTTCGAAGGTCTGTTCGGCGGAAGGGGTGGAGCCGCTGGCGGCGGCTTTGGTGGGAGTGCCCGGCGCGGCCCGCCGCCAAAGGGCGCCAATGTCAGCTATCGCCTGCAGGTATCGTTTACCGATGCAGCCACGCGCGCCAACCAACGTATCACACTGTCCGATGGCAAGACCATCGATCTGAAACTGCCCGCCGGAGTGGAGCATGGTCAGCAGATGCGGCTGGGCGGAAAAGGCGAGTCCGGTCCCGGCGGCAGCGGTGATGCCATTGTCACCATCGAAATTGGCAGCCACCCGTTCTATGAACGCAACGGCGACAATATCCGGCTAGATCTGCCGATCAGCCTGTCAGAAGCCGTGAACGGTGCGAAAGTGAAAGTGCCCACGGTGGACGGCCCGGTGATGCTGACCGTGGCCCCCGGCAGTTCCAGTGGCCGCACCCTGCGCCTGAAAGGCCGGGGCTTTTCGCGCAAGGACGGGACACGCGGCGATCAGTTGGTCACCCTGCAGATCGATCTTCCTGCCGATGATGCGGATCTGAAAGCCCGTCTCGAGGGTTGGACGGACATGCGAGATCTCCGTAGCAAACTTGGCGTCTGATCGGTGACGCCGGGCCAACAGCCCCCCAGTCACCACCAGATGCCGGACCTGTCGCCTGAAGCCCGGCGACGCGACGCGCTGCGCTGGCGTGCAGGGCTTGCCGAAGCGCATGAACGACTTGGCCCCGGCAGCCGCGCGTGGGAAGTGGTCAAGCGGGTGTGGACCGGCGTATTCAACGACGGCTCGATCCATGCAGGCAATCTTGCCTATATGATTGTCATCGCGCTGTTCCCATTCTTCATCACCGGGGCCGCGCTGTTTTCAGCCATTGGCGAACCCAGCCAACGCGCCGCTGCCATCGATACGGTGCTGATCGCGCTGCCCCCGGTGGTGGCCGCCACTATTGAACCTGTGGCTCGCAGCGTGATCGAGGCGCGCACCGGTTGGTTGTTGTGGGTGGGCGGAATTTTCGGGCTGTGGACCGTGGGCAGTCTGGTCGAAACGATCCGCGACATCCTCCGCCGCGCCTATGGCACCCGCTGGGAACATGCCTTCTGGCGCTATCGCCTGATGTCCACAGGCATCACGCTGGCATCAGTCGTGCTGATTCTGCTGTCGATTTTTGCCCAGGTGTTGATCGGGGCGGCACAGGAAGCCATTGCAGCATGGTTCCCGCAACTCGATGCGGTTGCCCAAGGCCTGTCACTGTCGCGTTTCGCCCCGGCGGTGGTGCTGTATGGCGCGCTGTGGCTGCTGTTTGCCTCGCTTACGCCCGAAGCCTATCGCGGGCGCGACTATCCCAAATGGCCCGGCGCACTGTTTGTCACGGTATGGTGGATTGCGGTGACCACAGCGCTGCCAGTGGCGCTGCGCACGTTCTTTTCCTACGATCTGACCTATGGCAGCCTTGCCGGAATGATGATCGCCCTTTTCTTTTTCTGGCTGGTCGGCTTAGGGATGGTCGTGGGGGCCGAACTCAACGCCGCGCTGACGGAAACACCGGAAGAACGCGATATGTTGGGCCAGGCAGACAATCGGGCGCGTGTGGCAAAACACGGCGCGGTTCATGAGAAGACTAGAAGCGAGAACGAGAACGCATGACCGGACTTATGCAAGGGAAGCGTGGCCTTATCATGGGCCTTGCCAACGACAAGTCGCTGGCGTGGGGGATCGCCAAGAAGCTGCACGAACAAGGTGCAGAACTTGCGTTTTCCTATCAGGGTGAGGCGCTGGAAAAGCGCGTGCGCCCGCTGGCGGCCAGCCTTGGCAGCGACTTCCTGATTGAATGCGACGTGTCCGACATGGCCGCGCTCGACACCGCGTTTGACGAACTGAAGGCAAAGTGGCCGACGATTGATTTCATCGTCCATGCCATCGGCTACTCCGACAAGACGCAGCTGCGCGGCAAGTTTTACGACACCACGCTCGACAACTTCCTGATGACCATGAACATCTCGGCCTACAGCCTTGTGGCCGTGACGCAGCGCGCGGTTCCAATGATGTCGGAAGGCGGCTCGATCCTGACGCTGACCTATTATGGCGCGGAAAAGGTCGTTCCCCATTACAACGTGATGGGCGTAGCAAAGGCAGCGCTGGAAGCCAGCGTAAAGTATCTGGCCAATGACTGTGGCCCGTCCGGTATCCGCGTCAACGCGATTTCGGCAGGCCCGATCAAGACATTGGCTGCCAGCGGCATCGGTGACTTCCGCTACATCCTGAAGTGGAACGAACTGAACAGCCCGCTGCGGCGCAATGTGACGATCGAGGATGTCGGCGGCGCAGGGCTTTATCTGCTGTCCGACCTTGCTTCGGGCGTAACCGGCGAAACCCACCATGTGGACGCAGGCTATCACACCGTTGGCATGAAGCAGGAAGACGCCCCGGACATCGCGCTGGGATAAAACACTCGCCCGTTCGCCCTGCATCGCGCGGGGCGAACGGGCAAGGCGTTACATTCACCGGCCCGCCATCGCCTTGACCCGCGCCAGATACGTGCGGCCAATGCGTTGCATCGAACCATCGGCCAGTTCGGCAGACCACACCCCCAGCCCGTCGTGCCTCAACCCGGCGATCCTGTCGCGCCGCACGATGGTTGAACGGTGCAGACGAATGAAGCGTTCCGGATCGAGCCGTGCTTCTAGCCCGGCGATGGTGTGCAGCATCATGTAGCTGCGCCCCTGCGGGTTCTGTGTGTGCCCGCTTTGCTGCCCCACATGCAGCCGCACATAATCGCGCTCTGCATCGATGCGTTCCAAGTCGGTTGCCGCTACGCGAATCAGTTCCGAACGATGCGGCACCCAGAACTCTTCAAGCCATTCGCTGACAGGCGATTGTTCGCCAAGAGCCTCCTCTGCCGGAGCGGCTGCACGGCGGGCTTGTGCCCGTTCCACAGCACGTTCAAGCCTTTCCTGCGCTACTGGCTTCAAGACATAGTCCACGGCATCGCAATCGAACGCTTCCACCGCGAAATCATCATGCGCGGTCACAAAGACCACCGCCGGGCGGGTTTGTCTACCTGCCAGCGCACGCGCCACGCCCAGCCCGTCGACTTCGGGCATGGTCATATCCAGCAGCACCAGATCGGGGGCAAGTGCCGCGATCAGCCGCAGCGCGGCAGCGCCATCGCTGGCGGTGCCCACCACCTGCAAGGCGGGGATGCGCGAACACAGGATCTGCATACGCTCAACCGCCAGCGGTTCATCATCGACAATCAGCGTGCGCACAACATTCCCCTCAGCATTCCTTCCGCACCACCGGCAGCGTCAGCACCGTGGCGTAACCGCCCGCAGGAAGCGGGCCGGTTTCCACTTTCGCACAGTCTTCGCCAAAGCGCGCGGCAAGACGGCTACGCACATTGGCAAGGCCGATGCCGGTGCCGCCCCCTGCAAAGCCTTCGCCCGGCCCATCGTCCGCCACGCTCAACACCAGAAACCCGCCCGCCTCACGCGCAGAGATGCGGATGGTAACAGCGCGGATCGTGGTGGAAACGGCATATTTGATAGAATTTTCAACCAGAGGCTGCAGGATCATCCCCGGCACGCAGGCGCTCATCAGATCATCGGGCACATCGAATTCACACTTCAACCGGTCGGGAAAACGCACCGCCTCGATATCCAGATAGTGCCGTTGCAGGGCAATCTCGTCCTCCAGTGGCATGTCCGATGTGGGATCACCGGCCAGACTGTGGCGATAGAACCGCGATATCGACTGAATCATGCGTTCGGCCTGTTCACTGCGCCCGACCATGACCAACGCCGACAGCGAATTCAACGTATTGAAGAGAAAATGCGGGTTCACCTGATAACGCAGGCTGCGCAGTTCCGCTGCCTTGGCCGCACGCGCATATTGCCCTTCGCGATATTCCGCCGCACGCAACTGTTCGCCATTACCAAGCGCCAGATAGAGCGCCGCCCAAGCGATCAGCAGGAAGTAGCGGCCCAGCGCCACATCGGTAAGCTGACGCCAAAGCCCCTCGCTTTCCATGGTCTGACGGATGATCGTGACATGATCCGACGGGCCACGCACCTCCTCGGTCACCACATCTGATGGTGACGGCACGGGAATGGCTGCCTCGACCTTTTCGTCAGCGGTATCCCGCAATCCGGCCTTCTGCGCCCGAACTTCACGTGCCCTGGCCAATGCCGCCTTACGCGCGCCTTCAGCCTCGCGCAGCGCCTTGGTTGCTGCAGCGTGCGCCTCGTTATGGATTTTTGCCTGCATGGCGGGGGTCAGCGGAGACACCGGCGGCACAGGGGAAGTAATGGCGGCAGGCGCATCTTCGACAATGCGCTGGACCGATTCAACTTCATCATCCGCGTTGTTGCGAATCAGAAATCCGCCTGCGCGCACTTCGGACGATCCATCGGCAAAGCGGCGCACCATCATGCCGGGGCGGGTAATTACCA